>JBOGIQ010000231.1:0-9632 GCA_050742535.1 Vicinamibacterales bacterium
CGATCGGCCGGCGTCCGATCGCCTGTTCCGTTCGGCGCTGATGGCGCTGGTGCCGTATCCGCAGCGGATGCGGCTGGCGATGCTTCCCCTCGCCTTGATAGGTCCACTCGTGCGGGCGATCGGTCGTGCATTGATGGCACCCCGTAAAGGGGTGCCCTACGAAACTGGAGGCGTGCCCGCCGACGGCAAGAGCGTGGAGTCCGGCTTCAGCCGGATTGACGCCGGCGTCCGCCAGCCGCAGCCGTCTGCGGAGCCGGGCCTGCGGCAGCGGATTGGTGCGGCGCTGGCGTTGTCGCCGCCCGTGTCGTTGCGCTCGATGTTCGGCCGCCTGGCGGAGCACACACCCGCGGCCGGTGAGGCGCGCATGAAGGTCGCGGTGCTGACCGGCTGTGTGCAGCGCCTGTCGTTCGCCGACGTGAACCGTGCGACCGTGAACGTCCTCGCGGCAGAGGGATGCCGCGTCGACGCGCCCGCGGCACAAGGCTGTTGCGGTGCATTGCCGCTCCACGCGGGGCATATCGATCAGGCGCGGCGGCTGGCGAAGCACAACATCGAGGTATTCGAGGCGGCAGGCGTCGATCGGATCGTCGTCAACGCCGCCGGCTGCGGGTCGGCGATGAAGGAATACAAGGACCTGCTGGCCGCGGATCCGGCGTGGGCCGCGCGCGCGCACGCGTTCAGCGCGAAGGTGCGCGACGTCTCGGAGCTGCTCACGGAACTCGGCGAACCACGCGCACCGCGCCAGCCGATTCGCGCCCGCGTCGTCTATCACGACGCCTGTCACCTGGCGCACGGGCAGGGCGTCCGCGCGCAGCCGCGTGCGCTCCTTCAGGCCATCCCCGGGATCGAGCTCCTGACGCCAGCCGAATCTGACATCTGCTGCGGCAGCGCTGGCATTTACAACCTCGTTCAACCCGAGCCCGCGGCGGCGCTTGGCGCCCGCAAGGCGCGGCACATCGCCGCGCTCGACCCCGACATGATCGCCACGGCCAATCCGGGGTGCACGCTGCAAATCTCGGCGGCGGCGCGCGTCCTGGGGTATAAATGGCCCGTCTTTCACCCCATTCAGCTGCTCGACGCCTCGATTCGCGGGAAGACTCTGCGCGGCGCTCGTCGGTAGCCTGGGGCCTGTGGCCTGAGCCCTGAGGCCTTCCAAGAGGAGCTATGTGGCAGCACAACTATGAACCGATAGGCGGCAGTCTGGCACTGTCCGCGGTGGTCGCCGCCATCCCCATCGTGGTGCTGTTCGTGATGCTCGGCGTCCTGCGGAAGGCCGCCTGGATCTCGGCGCTCGCGGCGCTGGTCTCGGCGCTGATCGTTGCGCTGGTCGCCTATGGCATGCCGGCCGACCTGGCGGTGATTTCCACGATCTATGGCGCGGCCTACGGTGTGTTTCCGATCGCGTGGATCGTTTTTGCGTCGATCATGCTGTATCGCCTGGCGGTCGACACCGGCAAGTTCGAGATCATCAAGGACTCGGTTGGCAGTCTGACGGACGATCGCCGGCTGCAGGCGATGTTCATCGCCTTTTCGTTCGGCGCGTTCATCGAAGGCGCTGCCGGCTTCGGCGCTCCGGTCGCGGTCTCCGGCGCCATGCTGGCAGGGCTCGGCTTCAATCCGTTCTACGCGGCCGGCATCTGCCTGCTGGCGAACACCGCGCCGGTGGCGTTCGGATCGATCGGCATCCCGGTTACTACACTCGCCAACGTCACCGGCCTGCCGGTGCTGCAGCTGAGCGGCACCGTCGGCATGCTGTGCGCGATGATTTCCATCGTCATCCCCGGCTACCTGGTCGTCGTCATGGCCGGGGCCAAGCGGGCGCTTGAAGTGCTGCCGGCGATCATTGCCTGCGGCCTGTCGTTTGCGGCCGTGCAGTTCTACGTCTCGAGGACCAAAGGGCCCGAGCTCACCGACATTCTGAGCTCGCTGACCTGCATCGTGGTGATGATTGCGGTGCTGAAGTTCTGGAAGCCCGCCAGCATCATGCGGCTCGAGGGCGATCAGCCGGTGTCAGTAACGAAGTCGAAGCATACGGGCGGGCAGATCTTCATGGCCTGGGCGCCATATCTCCTGCTGGTCGTGTTCGTACTGGCGTGGGGCGAACGCTCGATCAAGCCAACCATCAATGAGCTTGGCAACTCGCTCATCCCGGCGACGCTGCCAACCATAGCCGGCTCCGCCGACGGGATGGTGGCAACGCGACTGACCGTGCCGGGGCTGCATAACCAGATCACGCGTGTCGAGCCGGTGGTGCCGAAGCCGACGCCTTACGCCGCGCCTTACGAGCTGAACTGGCTGAGTGCGTCAGGAACGGCATGTTTCCTGGCGATCCTCGCGACGGCGCTCGTGCTGCGAGTGCGTCCACGTCAGGTCGTGAAAACCTACGTGGACACGTTCAAGCAGCTGAAGTTCGCGATCCTGACGATCGCGTCGATGCTTGGTCTCGCGTACTTGATGAACTATTCGGGGATGACCTCCACTCTTGGCCTCGCGATGGCTGCGAGCGGCAGTTTGTTCCCGTTCTTCAGCGCGATGGTGGGCTGGCTTGGCGTGTTCCTGACCGGCAGCGATACGTCGGCGAACGCGCTTTTCGGCAACCTTCAGGTGGTGACGGCGAACGCGATCGGCCTCAACCCAATCCTGACGGCTTCAGTGAACTCGGCCGCCGGCGTGATGGGCAAGATGATTTCGGTGCAAAGCATCGCCGTCGCCGTGGCGGCGACCGGGATGACCCGTGCCGACGAGAGCCGGCTCTTCCGTTTCACTATCAAGCACAGCGTGCTGCTGATGACGGCGATGGGCATCATCTCGATGCTGTTCGCCTACGTCTTCCCGCAGGCGGTGCCGACAGTGCCGTAAACGTTCTTTTTGCCTCGACAGTATTCGTCTGCGTTGCGGCGACGGTCGGGGTGTGCCCGGCCGTCGCACTAGAATCGAGCTACATGAACGTTTCCCAGCATCCGGACCCCGCCGGCCGCCGCCGGTTCCTTACTCGAATCATCACGTCAATTCATGCACTCATTACCGCCGCCGTTGGCGTCATCGTCGGCGGATCGATCCTGTCGCCCGTGTTCGGGCGCCGCGAAGAGAACTGGTTAACCGCGGCAAATCTTGCCGAAATCCCGGCGACAGGCCCCCTCCCGGTCACCATACGCGTCGCCCACAGCGACGGGTACAACCAGGTCGTAGAGCGGCGGAGCGTGTTCCTCGTCAAGACCGGTGAGACCGAGGTCATCGCGCTGGATTCGACCTGCACGCATCTCGGGTGTCGCGTCAGCTGGGATGCGGAAGCCAAGCTGCTCAGATGCCCATGCCATGGCGGCGTCTATGACACGACCGGAGCCGTAAAGGCAGGGCCGCCTCCCCGTGCGCTGGCCCGTTTGATGACCCGGATCGAAGACGGGCAGGTTCAGGTCCAGCTGTAATGCGTCCTGTCCGCGCGCTCATCGACTGGCTCGATTCACGTACCGGCATTCGGGCTGGCAGGAAACGCCTCCTCGACGAAGAGCTGCCGGCGGGAGTGGGCTGGTGGTTCGTGACCGGCAGCGTCATCCTGATGCTGCTCACCGTGCAGCTCGTGACCGGTGTGGCGCTGACCTTCTACTACGTGCCGTCGCCGGAATTTGCGTACGACAGCGTTCGCTACGTCATGGAGCGCGTCACGTTCGGGGCGTTCCTGCGCGGCCTGCACTTTTTCGGCGCCAGCTTCATCGTCGTTGCCGCGGTCATCCACATGATCCGCGTCGTCGCGCTCGGCTCGTACAAGAAGCCGCGCGAGGTGACCTGGATTACCGGTGTGACCCTCCTGTTGATCATTCTGGGTTTCGCGCTGAGCGGCTATCTGCTCCCCTGGGACCAGAAGGCGTACTGGGCGACGACGGTCACGATCAACATCGCGCGCAGCGGCCCGTTCGGAGAGTTCATCGCCGGCGTGCTGATGGGTGGCGAGACGCTCGGCGCCCTCACGCTGCTGCGCTGGTACGCGGCGCATGTGTTCCTGCTGCCGGCTGCGCTGATTGCGTTCGTTGTCGCGCATCTCTACCTGATGCGCAGACACGGCATCTCAGGCGCCCTGAAACACGTCGAGGGGCCGGCGAGACCGTTCTATCCCGACCACGCACTCAAGGACACCCTCGTCGGCGCCGTGGTTTTCTCGCTGCTATTGACCTTTGCCATCGTCTTCCGGCCCCCGCTCGACACGGTCGCCAACCCGACGGACGCCACCTATGTGCCGCGGCCGGAGTGGTACTTCCTCAGCCTGTTCCAGCTGTTGAAGTACTTCCCCGGTCCGCTCGAGCCAATTGCAACGATGGTGATACCGGGAGTCGTGGTCGGGCTGCTCTTTCTGCTTCCATTTATCGACTCTCGACCTGACCGCCATCCGCTGAAGCGTCCGCTCGTGACCGGTGGCTTCGGGCTGATCGGTCTGACCATCATCGTCCTGACTTACCTCGGCTATCAGGACACCCCAGCCCACGCGGATCCGGCGCGCTGGAGTCCACTGGCGATAGCGGGGAAGGAGATCGCCACGGATCAGCGGTGCGTGACGTGCCACCGGCCGGGCGGCGCCGCCAATCCGATTCCCGAGATCCGGGCTCGACGGGACGAGGAGTGGCTGCTGTCCCATTCCCGTGACCCCGAGGTGATCGCCCCCGGGCTTCGTCCACCGCCGAGCGGTGGTCTTGGCCCCGGCCAGGCCTACGCCATCGTGGCCTACCTGCGGAAAAAGCGCGTCGGGGTTGAGCCGCCCGCGATAAACGGCGGCGAGCGGCAGGCCGCCCTGGTTCTGGGAACCTACTGCGCCACGTGTCACATGATTGACGGGGAAGGGGCGTCGGCGGCCCCGGACTTGTCCCGAATCGGGGCAGCGCGGGACGCCAAATGGCTTCGCCAGTGGATAGCTGAGCCGGAGGCGGTCGACGCATTTGCCACCATGCCGCCATTTGGGAACGTTCTGCGCGAGGCTCAGATGACGGCTATCGTCAACTATCTGGCGAACCGGAAGTAAGGCCCCTAGCGGGATTACGTTCCTGCATGCTATATTCGTCAGGTTCTATTGGGGTTAGGACACCCTATCTAGCCCCGTGTCTACCGGAAGGTCTTGACGACCTTCCTTGGGTCTGCCGGAACGCCCGTGAAGGGTAACAGGGCGTTCGCTGGTGGATAAGAGCGTTTAGCTCCCCGGGCCTGCTGCGCCGAGCGGCACGCCCCCGCGACATAAACAGTTAGGGTCACCAGCTGCAAGCGCCAGGCGTCGCGCGTTCGCGCGCCCCGTCTTCAGGCTTGCCGCGACGTGTCGGTTGTGAGCTCGCAGCCGGCGCGGATGTATTGAGCGCGAGGCGCAGCTTTTCGGCTGTACGCCGTTTGAGGATCAATGCCGACTATCAGTCAGCTCGTCCGCCAGGGACGCGAGAAGATCGTCACCAAGACGAAGAGTCCGGCGCTGCAGGTCAGCCCGCAGAAGCGCGGCGTCTGCGTGCGCGTGTTCACGCAAACGCCGAAGAAGCCCAACTCGGCGCTGCGCAAGGTCGCGCGCGTGCGGCTCACGAACGGCATCGAGGTGACGACCTACATTCCCGGCGTCGGCCACAACCTGCAGGAGCACTCGCTGGTGCTCATTCGCGGCGGCCGCGTGAAGGATCTTCCTGGTGTGCGGTATCACGTCGTCCGCGGGACGCTCGACGCGGTCGGCGTTCAGGGACGCAAGCAGGGTCGATCGAAATACGGCGCCAAGAGACCGAAGCAATAGGGATCAGGGATCAGGGATCAGGTAGAGGCCGACCTTCAGGTCGGCCTAAGGACACGAAGAGATATGCCGCGTAGACGAGAGATACCGAAGCGTGAACTCCCGGCGGATCCGCTTTACAACAGCACGCTGGTCAGCAAATTCATCAACACGGTGATGCGCGACGGCAAGCGGAGCACGGCGGAGCGGATCCTCTACAAGAGCTTCGACATCATCAAGGAGCGCACCGGCGACGATCCGCTCAAGGTGTTCAAGAAGGCGCTCGACAACGTGAAGCCGAGTCTCGAGGTGAAGTCGCGCCGCGTCGGCGGCTCGAACTACCAGGTGCCTGTCGAAGTGAATCCGAACCGGCGCCTCTCGCTCAGCATCCGCTGGCTGGTCACCTACGCGCGGCAGCGCGGCGACGGCAAGACGATGCAGGAAAAATTTGCGAACGAGCTGCTCGACGCATCGAACCTGCGCGGCGGCGCCGTGAAGAAGCGCGAAGACACGCACCGCATGGCGGAGGCGAACAAGGCCTTTGCGCACTACCGTTGGTAGGACGGACGAAGGCCCAAGCACCAAGGACTAAGGACTAAGTAATGCCTCGGCAGACACCGCTCGAACGGACACGCAACATCGGCATCATGGCGCACATCGATGCCGGCAAGACGACGACCACAGAGCGGATCCTCTTCTACACCGGAATTACGTACAAGATCGGCGAAGTCCATGAGGGCACCGCGGTCATGGACTGGATGGAGCAGGAGCAGGAGCGCGGAATCACGATCACATCCGCGGCGACGACCTGTTTTTGGCGCGACATCCGCATCAACATCATCGACACCCCGGGCCACGTCGACTTCACCGCTGAAGTCGAGCGCTCGCTGCGCGTGCTCGACGGCGCCTGCGCGGTGTTTGACGCCGTCTCGGGCGTCGAGCCGCAATCCGAGACGGTGTGGCGCCAGGCGGACAAGTACCGCGTGCCGCGCATCTGCTTCGTCAACAAGATGGACCGCGTCGGCGCGGACTTCAAGGAGACGCTCTCTCAGATCGAGAAAAAACTCGGCGCCAATCCTGTCGCGATTCAGCTTCCCATCGGTGCCGAGGACAAGTTCGCCGGCGTGATCGACCTCGTGAAGATGAAGGCGATCACCTACAAGGACGAAACGATGGGCGCCGACTACGACGTGTCGGACATCCCGTCCGATCTGATGGCCGAGGCGCAGCAGTATCGCGAGAAGTTGATCGAAAAGATCAGCGAGCACGATGACAAGCTGCTCGAGAAGTACCTCGGCGGCCAGGAGATCAGCGAGGCCGAGATCAAGGCGGCGCTTCGCGATCGCGTGATCAAGTCGGTCTACAAAGAGGACACGGCTTTCGTTGTCGTCATCTGCGGCACGGCTTTCAAGAACAAGGGTGTGCAGCCGCTGCTCGACGCCGTCGTCGATTATCTGCCCTCGCCGCTCGATGTGCCCGCGATTACGGGAACCGATGCGAGCGCGAAGGAAGAGACGCTGATCGAACGGCCGGCGGCGGACAACGCCCCGTTTTCGGCGCTGGCATTCAAGCTGATGACCGATCCGTTTGTCGGTCAGCTCACGTTCATCCGCGTCTATTCCGGCGTGCTGACGTCGGGTTCGTCGGTCTACAACGCCACCAAGGGCAGAACCGAGCGCGTCGGCCGCCTCCTGAAGATGCACGCCAACAAGCGTGAAGAGATCAAGGAGGTCTATGCCGGTGATATCGCCGCAGCCGTCGGTCTGAAGCAGGTCAGCACCGGCGACACGCTCTGCGACGAAAAGCACGCCATCGTGCTGGAGTCGATGGACTTCCCGGAGCCGGTCATCGCGCTGGCCATCGAGCCGAAGACCAAGAGCGACCAGGAAAAGCTTGGCGTCGGCTTGTCGAAGCTGATGGCCGAAGACCCGACCTTCCGCGTCAAGACCGACGAGCAGACCGGCCAGGTCGTGATCTCGGGCATGGGCGAGCTGCACCTCGAGATCATCGTCGACCGCCTGAAGCGCGAGTTCAACGTCGAGGCGAGCGTCGGCAAGCCGCAGGTCGCCTACAAGGAAACGCTCACGCGTCCGGCCGATGGCGAAATGAAGTACGCCAAGCAGACCGGCGGCCGCGGTCAGTACGGACACGCCAAGATTCACCTCTTCCCCGGCGAGCCGGGAACCGGCTTCGTATTCGAGAACGAAATCGTCGGCGGCGCGATCCCAAAGGAATTCATCAAGCCGATCGAAGAAGGCATTCGCGAGGCGCTCACGCGCGGTGTGCTCGCCGGCTACCCGATCGATGACGTCCGCATCGAGCTGTACGACGGGTCGTACCACGACGTGGACTCGTCGGAAATGGCCTTCAAGATTGCCGGCTCGATGGCGTTCCAGGACGCGGCGAAGAAAGCCAAGCCGGTGCTGCTCGAGCCGATCATGCGCGTTGAGGTCGTGGTCCCGAAGGACTACCTCGGCGATGTGATGGGCGATCTGGCGAGCCGGCGCGGCCGCATCCAGTCGCAGGAGGATCGCGGCGGCACGCAGATCATCAACGCGCGCGTGCCGCTGTCCGAGATGTTCGGCTACGCCACGGATCTGCGGTCACGGACGCAGGGGCGCGCGACCTACTCGATGCATTTCGACCGCTACGAACAGGCGCCGAGCAACGTGAGTGAAGAAGTCGTCGCCCGTATCCAGGGCACTAAATAACGGAGACGCACGCTAATGGCGAAGGAAAAATTTGATCGTTCAAAGCCGCACGTGAACGTGGGGACGATCGGCCACATCGACCACGGGAAGACGACGCTGACGGCGGCGCTGACGAAGGTGGCGGCGGACAAGGGCTGGGCGAAGTTCGTGCCGTATGACGAGGTGGCGAAGGCGTCGGAATCGCAGGGGCGGCGCGACGAGACGAAGATTCTGACGATCGCGTCGAGCCACGTCGAATACTCGTCGGCCAATCGGCACTATGCGCACGTCGACTGCCCGGGGCACGCCGACTACATCAAGAACATGATCACGGGCGCGGCGCAGATGGACGGCGCGATCCTGGTGGTGAGCGCGGTGGACGGGCCGATGCCGCAGACGCGGGAGCACGTGCTGCTGGCGCGGCAGGTCAACGTCCCCTATCTGGTGGTCGCCCTGAATAAGGTCGACGCGGTGGATGACCCGGAGCTGCTGGACCTGGTCGAACTGGAAGTGCGCGAGCTGCTGAGCAGCTACGGCTTCCCGGGCGACGACACGCCGGTGGTGCGGGTGAGCGCGCTGAAGGCCTTGAATGGGGAGCCGGACGGGGTCGAGAGCGTAGTCAAGCTGATGGAAGCGCTCGACAGCTACATTCCGCTGCCGGAACGGGAAGTCGACAAGCCGTTCATGATGCCGATTGAAGACGTGTTCTCGATCTCGGGGCGCGGCACGGTGGTGACGGGGCGCATCGAGCGCGGGCAGGTGAAGGTCGGCGAGGAAATCGAGATCGTCGGGTTCAAGCCGACGGAGAAGAAGGTGGTCACCGGGGTCGAGATGTTCCGCAAGCTGCTCGACGCGGGGGTGGCGGGGGACAACGTCGGGGTGCTGCTGCGCGGGGTGGAAAAGACGGACGTGGAGCGGGGGCAGGTGCTGGCCAAGCCGGGGTCGATCAAGCCGCACACGAAGTTCAAGGGCGAGGTCTACATCCTGTCGAAGGAAGAGGGCGGGCGGCACACGCCGTTCTTCAACGGCTACCGGCCGCAGTTCTACATCCGGACGACGGACGTGACCGGGTCGCTGAAGCTGCCCGAGGGGGTGGAGATGGTGATGCCGGGCGACAACACGACGATCACGGCGGAACTGCACGTGCCGGTGGCGCTGGAGAAGGGCGCGCGCTTCGCCATTCGCGAAGGCGGCCGCACCGTCGGCGCGGGAACGAT
>JBOGIQ010000232.1:0-9607 GCA_050742535.1 Vicinamibacterales bacterium
GGCGCAGGGTTCCGAGTTCGTGGCGAACGTGAAACCCAACGCCGGCACACAGCACCGAACCTGAACGCGTGCCGATGCCGAGCGCGACCGCCACACGGTAACCGTCGCAAAGGCCGGCGCCCTTCGCAACGTACGCACCCCGTAACGCACGTCGTTGCGGAGATCGTCCATGAACCATGTGCCCGACGTGGCTGGCACCAACAAACATCCCCTTCGGGGACCTGAGCGCCGATCCCGCTTGTTCCCACGGCTCGATGCCAAACCCACGGTTTTTCTCGCAGGGGATTCCGATGCTGCTATTGCGTCGCAGGCAGTTCGACTCCAAGGCGGCCCCGTTTAATCCGCGGGTGGGCGTTCCGCCGACTGGATCACAAGCACGTCGATGGGCGCCCGCTGCGCTTCGAGCTTCAGCCCGAGCTGTTCCTGAATCGCGGCGAACAGCGTCGTGCCGTCATTGAAGGCGCTTGGGGGGCCGCCGGCGGCGGTGGTCGGGTCCGGCGTCCACGTCAGATCCAGATCGAACGTGCCTGTCAATCCCGTTCGATCGATGACGAATCGGCCGGTTTGCGGGGCGAGGTACCGCGCGAAATCCGCGAGCGCGACACCGCTCATCGCGGCCAGGCCCGCGACCGAGCGTGAGCCGCAGAATCCGCGCTCAACCTCCGGCGTCTTTAGTGGCGCGCCCCCTTTCTCCGCGATGACTCGCGCCGCTTCGCACTGGCCGTCGGACTGCCGGAGCCGCGGTCCGAGCCGGCGATCCGATCTCGCGGGCACCAGGGCATAGACGGGCATCTCGCGTGTTTCACGTCTGAGGACCAGCTTGAATCGCGTCGCAAGCAAGTTCTGCATCATGGCCATCGTCTGCAGACGGCTCGCCATCCGTTCGGGTGCGTTCGCGACAATATCCCAGCGGTCGCGTTCGAGCCAGTCCGGCGCGTTCGCACCGGGCACGATCTGAACGCCCTGGACATCGTAGGCGTTGCGGACGATGTGGAAGAGCGTTATGTTCTGGGCGGTGAGCTGGCCGTTCGGCGCCACCACGAACGACAGCCCCGGGGGGCGCGGCTCGGCCGACACGTTGGCCTTGATCGAGGCGACCTCGAACTGGAGGTTCGCCGGCGGCCCCTGCGCCCGGCCCTGCGAGGCTGCGCTCAGTGCACCCGCGGCGATCGGCGCGCAGAGGACGGCCCCGTACACGCACACCAGTGCCAGCCGCTTCGCCGCGGTCCTCGGCCGTCCTGAATCGCCCGGCCTGATCAACTCGATGCGGCGACGCGGATCCCAGCCGCTGGTCCCGGCCACACACGCCAGCGGCGAGGCGACAGATGCGCCGCAGATTTCGAGGCCAGGCCGGGGGATTGTGGGTGTGCGGCGCCACTTAAACTGCGCACCGAGACTGACCAGCCACGCGAACGGCACCAGGAACTTCACGGACGCGGCCGTCAAGAGCCAACACCGAACACGTGCGCGGTTGCGGCGCAGCGCCAACGCGACCAGCCACACGGCCCGGCAAAGAGGGTCGACTGCCAGAGGTGATTCGCGAGCGCGGACGACAACCACAGCGTCATGGGGGCCTGCCTTTCTTGGTAATGCGCTTGAGTGGTTCCTCGGCTTCCTTGATGTCCTCGAGCGTCAACCTGCCGGACCTGGTCAAGGGATGTCTTTGCCCTAGAGGCAACTACGGTATCCGCCTCGCCGCGCGCGGGTCAGAAGGCCGCGCTGGGACAACTCTACGACACATCAGGGGACCCAGATCGCCGCCGTGCCCGTGATACCGCATGGGAACAGGTGGAAGCGCGGGTCCGTCGGCCCTGGACTCGAGTGCGCGGATCCGCCCGACGACTCCGCGACTCCAGCGAGTTCCCCGATGTCGCCCGGACCGTGGAACCCGAACATCGGAACACAGCACCGAACGTGAACACGAACCGGGAACAGAGAACCCGGAAGTGTGAACTTTCTATAATGTCCTGATGGTTGCGCTGCGGTACGCGTATGTGCTCGCCCTCGTCGTGTGGCTGGGCGGCATGGCCGCGCTCGGCGCAATCGTCGCGCCGGCGACGTTTCAAGTGCTGCAGGCAAGCGCGCCGGACATCGGACGGGCACTGGCTGGCGAGCTGTTCGGCCGGATTCTTGCGCGGTTCCACTACGTCGCGTATGCATGCGGCGGCATCATGCTGATCAGCATGACGGCGATCGCGATCCTCGGCCCCCGGCCGCGCGCATTTGCCGTGCGGCTGGCGATCATCGCAGCGATGCTGCTGATCGCGCTCTACTCGGGCTTCATCGTGCTGACGACCATCGATGCCATCCAGCTGGAAGTCGGGCAACTGCCGTCGCTGCTTCCCGCGGACGACGTCAGGCGGATCCGGTTCGACGAGCTGCATCGCCTCTCGACGCGCCTGATGGCTGCCAACATCGTGGGAGCGCTCGCGCTGCTGTTCTGGGAAGCGCGCGACGACGGCCGGTGATGACGCGGACCATTACGCTCATCGAGGGCGACGGCATCGGTCCTGAAGTCACGGCGGCGGTGGTCAGGGTTCTCGACTGCGCCGGCTTCACCGTCAACTGGGAGCGGCATCTGGCCGGCGTGCTGGCCCTCGAGAAGCACGGCGACACGCTGCCCGCGGAGCTGCTCGATTCGATCTCCCGCAATAAAGTCGCGCTGAAGGGACCGGTGACCACTCCCGTCGGCGGTGGATTCACGAGCGTCAACGTTGGACTGCGCAAGGCGCTGGATCTGTACGTCAACCTGCGGCCCGTCTGGAACATCCCCTCGGTGAAATCGCGGTACGACGGCATCGATCTGGTGATCGTCCGCGAGAACACCGAGGACCTCTATGCCGGTCTCGAACACGAAGTCGTCCCCGGCGTGGTCGAGAGCCTGAAAATCATCACGGCCGACGCGTCGAGGCGCGTCGCCACCTTCGCCTTCGAATACGCCAGGACCCACGGGCGGAAGCGCGTCACGGCCGTCCACAAGGCGAACATCATGAAGATGGCCGACGGGCTGTTCCTGCGCACCGTGCAGGAAGTCGCCGCGCGGTATCCGGACATCCGCAGCGACGACCGGATCGTGGACGCCGCCTGCATGCACCTGGTCATGAACCCGGCGCAGTTCGACGTCCTCCTGCTGCCCAACCTGTACGGAGACATCGTCTCGGACCTCTGTGCCGGACTCGTCGGCGGGCTGGGCGTGGTGCCAGGGGCGAACCTCGGAGCGGAAATCGGTGTGTTCGAGGCCGTACACGGGAGCGCTCCGGACATTGCCGGCCAGGGAATCGCCAACCCGATGGCACTGCTGCATTCGGCCGTTCTGATGCTGCGACACATCAACGAGGGCGCAATCGCGGATCGAATCATGGCGGCCCTCGCCGCGGTTATGGGCGAGGGGAAAATTCGCACGCGCGACCTGGGCGGCACGGCGTCCACCGTGGAGTTCGCCGAGGCCATCTGCCGCCGCCTCTAAGGGGGCCGGGTTTCCTGCTATAGTCCCTGCCTTGGCGATGCTCGACGAAATTACGCGCGCCGTGCTCTCCCGGGACGAAATCGCGAAATACCTCGAGGGAACGTCAGGCGAGAGCGGTCGTGAGGCGCGCGAACGGATCGAGGAGTACCTCGAGGAGCTGCGGACCACTCAGCGTTACTCGATGTACCGTGCGCTGAAGCATCCGGTCTACCTGCTGCTCCGCAACGTGGAGCGCATCGGCGAAAACATCGAGGCGGCGATGGCGGCCACGCGCAGCGGCCGCGTCGTCTACGTCTCCAACCATCGCAGCCATTTCGACTACCTGGTCGAGCCGCTGGTCCTCGACGACAATGGCGTCAGGCCGCCGGTGATTGCCGCCGGCATCAACGTGTTCGGCGGGCCATTGGGTTTACTCTGGCGCCATGTCGCGGGAGCGATGCCGATCCGCCGCAACTCGCGCGACGCCGTGTACCTGATGACGCTGAAGGCGTATGTCGCCGAACTCCTGCGCAAACAGGACATGTTCTTTTTCCCGGAAGGCGGCCGCAGCTACAGCGGCGAGCTCAAGCCGGCGAAGACCGGACTGCTGAACGCCGCCCTTCAGGCCGAGCACCCGCACATCCTGTTCGTCCCGGCCGCCGTGTCGTACGACCTCGTGGTTGAAGACCAGGTGCTCGCGCGCCAACGGGTGAAACGCGTGCAGCGTCCGTTCAGCCGGGAGATTGCTGAGATCGCGCGCTTCGCGGTCGGTTACAAGTCGCGCGCGTTCGTGACGTTCGGTGCGCCGATCTCGGTTGACGGCGTGGACCCGAACTCCCGCCGCTCCGTCCTCGACTTCGCGCATACGCTGATGAAGACCGTCGGGCGGCTGTACAAGGTACTGCCGACGGCGCTCGTCTCCGCGGCGATGCGCCCGTCGATCACACGTCGTGAGCTCGAGGAGCGCGCAACCGCACTGATTGAAACGCTCGCCGCCGGCGGCGCCAACCTCGGCGTCACGAGCGGATCACAGGCCGTTGACGCCGCCATCGAACCGCTCGAGGGGCGCGGAGTCATCGTCGCGGAAAACGGCCGGTTGCGCGTTCGTGACCGCAACGTGCTGCGCTACTACGCGCGATCGCTCGACCATCTGCTCGAGTCTCCTTCCCGGCGCACCCACTAATCGATGTACGGCGGCTCCAAAGCGCTGTTCTTCGCCTTGTCGCGAAGCACAGCGCTCAAACGGCTGTCGTCGAAGTACGGCATGGCCACGCCGGAGAGCTTCGCGCGGCGGTTCATTGCCGGTGAAACGGTGGAAGAAGCCATCCGCGACGCGCGCATCCTGCAAGCGCGCGGCATGCTGCTGACGCTCGACTACCTCGGCGAAAGCGTCAGCACCACCGACGAAGCATCGGCCGCCACGCGCGAATACGTCCGCCTCATCGACGTCATCGTGAAGTCCGGCATAGAAAGGAACATCTCGCTGAAGCTGACGCAGCTGGGCGTCACCGTCGACCGCGCCACGTGCGTGGACAACCTCCGCCGCATCCTCGATCCCGCCGGGAAACACGGGTTCTTCGTCCGCATCGACATGGAGAACTCGCCCTACACCGCCGTGACGATGGAGGTGTTCGACACACTCTGGCAGCTGGAGTACCGCAATATCGGCCTGGCACTGCAGGCGGCGCTTCACCGGACGGAGCAGGACGTGCGGCGGATGATCGACCTGGGCGCCCGCGTCCGCCTGGTCAAGGGGGCGTATAAGGAGTCGCCGGCCGTGGCGATCCAGGCCAAGCAGGACGTCGACGCTGCGTTCATCCGACTGATGCAGCTCCTGCTCGACGAGGGCACCTACCCCGCAATTGCCACCCACGACGAGGGGATCATCGCCACCACGTGCAACTACGCCCGCACCCGGAACATCGCTCGCGACCGGTTCGAGTTCCAGATGCTGTATGGAATCCGACGCGACCTGCAGACCAGCCTCGTCGCGGACGGCCACCGGATGCGAATTTATTTACCGTTCGGGAGGCAGTGGTTTCCGTACTTCATGCGGCGGCTGGGCGAGCGTCCGGCCAATGTTGGCTTCGTTTTACGGGCGATTCTCCGCGAGCGATAGCCGCGGCGGCGCGCCTCGGGCGCTACGGCTGAGACGGTGTTTCCCCTGTGCAGTAGTGGGAATGGCGTTCGGAGTTCAGACATTAGTTCAGCCGACCGTCCGATTCTTCTAAAGCGCTACCGACTTTCTGAGTGCACTCTTGAGACACCATCCAGCGCCTCCCTCCGTAAACACCTGAGCCTGAATAGCTTGCTTTCCGAGTAGGTCATCTGGCACCCCTCTTGATATCTCTGCCGGCGGAGGCCTTGCGGATGTCTCGCCGTAGCCTTTACGCGGCGAAGGCGGACCGAGCGGACGTTAGGGAACGTCCTAACCGTCAGGGACTACCAAGGGGAACGCACAATCATGGCTACGGATTCAACGCTCACGGTAAGCACTGATTCCTCCGGCGTCATAACGCAGCTGCGGCGGTTGATTTGCGGTCTGCACGGACACGACTCGCTGCTGCACTTCGGAGAGGGACGCGTGTCGCTGCTGTGTTCGTCGTGCGGGCACGAAACACCGGGCTGGGACGTGAAGGGCACGCCGGCGCACAGCCAGACTGTGCGGAGCGGCGCTGCCCGATCCGAACGTCGCGTCATGCAGATGCCGTTCGTCGGCGAGCGCCGCGTCGCCTGAGAAGGCGGCGGCGGAAACGGCCGCAGCGCGGCCGCCAAACACGACTGTGAAGGCCAGGCGTACCGCCTGGCCTTTTGTTTTTCGTGGTACTGTCACACAGCCGATCGTGACCGGAGCCGTCTTTGTCGACTAGTGGACGCAGGCCGCTGCTTCCACTCACGCTGACCGCGGTTGGCGTCGTTTACGGTGACATCGGCACGAGCCCGCTGTACGCGCTGCGGGAGTGCTTTTTCGGAACCCATCCCGTTCCACCCACGCACGAGAACGTCCTCGGCGTGCTGTCTCTCATCATCTACTCGCTGGTCCTGGTCATCTCGATCAAGTACATGGCGCTCGTCCTCCGCGCCGACAACAAGGGCGAAGGCGGCATCCTGTCGCTCACCTCGCTGCTGCCGCCGCGTGGAAGCGGTGCGCCGGTCGGACTTGTGCTGCTCGGCCTGTTCGGAGCGGCGCTGCTGTACGGCGACGGCATGATTACGCCGGCGATCACGGTCCTGGGCGCCATCGAAGGCATCACCGTCGCCACGCCGGTCTTCGAGCCATACGTCGTCCCGGTCTCGGTCTTCATCCTGATTGTCGTCTTCAGCGTGCAGCAGTACGGCACGCACCGTATCGGCCGCATGTACGGACCGATCATGGTCGTCTGGTTTGTCGTCCTGGCGGTCCTCGGTCTCACCTGGATCGTCCGGCAGCCCGTCGTCCTCGGTGCGATCAACCCCGTCCACGCGATCGCGTTCTTCCGCGACAACGGACTGCACTCGATCGCGGTGCTCGGCGCGGTGTTCCTGGTGGTGACCGGAGGCGAGTCGCTGTACGCGGACCTCGGTCACTTCGGCAGGCGGCCGATCCGGATCGCGTGGTTCACGCTGGTGCTGCCGTCGCTGCTGCTGAACTATTTCGGCCAGGGGGCGTTGCTGCTGACTGACGGGGAGATGGCCGAGCAGCCGTTCTTCATGCTGGCGCCCGGGTGGGCACGACTCCCGCTCGTCGCGCTGGCCACGGCTGCTGCCATCATCGCCTCGCAGGCGCTGATCTCTGGTGCGTTCTCACTGACGCGCGCCGCGATCCAGCTGGGTTATGCGCCACGGCTCAACGTCGAACACACCTCCTCGTGGGAGATGGGACAGGTGTATGTGCCGCAGGTGAACTGGTTCCTCGCCATCAGCTGCGTGCTGATCGTGATTGCGTTCCAGTCGTCGGCGGCGCTCGCGGCCGCGTACGGCATTGCCGTCGCGTTGACGATGCTGATCACCGGAACGCTGCTGCCGATCGTGGGACGGATGCGATGGCGGTGGCCGGTTCCGGCCGTTGTGGCGTTCGTGCTGGTGTTCATCGTCATCGACCTCTCGTACGTGGCCGGCAATGCATTCAAGATTCTCGACGGCGGATGGCTGCCACTGGTGATCGCCGCCGTCATCTTTACGTTCATGACGACCTGGAAGACCGGACGCCGCCTCGTCGCCGAGCGCCTGACCGCCCGGGCCTTCCCACTCGAGGACTTCGTCGCCGCCGTCGTCGCCAACCCGCCGACGCGCGTTGACGGCACGGCGGTGTTCATGACGGCACAGCCTACCGGCACGCCGGCGGCGCTCGCGCACAATCTCCGCTATAACAAGATTCTCCATGAGCACGTCATCGTGCTCACGGCATCAACCATTCCTGTCCCCTACACGACACCGGAAGAACGCCTCATGGTTCAGCGCCTCGGTCATGGCCTCTACAACGCCAGGGTGCAGTACGGATTCATGGACGATCCGGACATCCCCGAAGCGCTGATGCGGATCAAGGCGCTCGGTGTTCCGATCGACCCGGATGACGTGACCTACTTTCTCGGCCGTGAAACGATCGTCGTGTCGGACCGGCCGGGAATGGCGAAATGGCGCGAGAAGCTGTTCGTGCTGATGGCGCGCAACGCCGTCCGCGCCACCGCGTTCTTCAAACTGCCGCCGGAGCGCGTCGTCGAACTCGGAGTACAAGTAGAAATGTGAGAAATGTGTCCGCCATTTCTCCGTCACCACTTGCCGTTGACATTGCCCGCGCCGCGCGCGAGGCGGGAGGCCGCGCGTTCGTCGTGGGCGGCTGGGTACGGGATCGGCTGCGCGGCGAAGACTCGAAGGATATCGATATCGAGGTATTCGGCATTGCGGCCGCCGAGCTTCCGGGGCTGCTCGCCGCGCTGGGCCGGGTCGAGCCGGCCGGTCAGAGCTTTCCCGTTTTCAAGGTCGCACGCCCTGGTTCCGGCGAGCCGGCGATCGACGTCGCGCTGCCGCGGCGCGAATCAAAGCGCGGCCGCGGGCACAAGGCGTTCGACGTGCAGGGCGACCCGTCCATGACGCTGGCCGACGCCGCCCGCCGGCGCGACTTCACGATCAACGCCATCGCGTGGGATCCGCTGCGCGACGAGTATCAGGATCCGTGCGGCGGACGCGCCGATCTCGAGCGGCGTCTCCTTCGCGCGGTCGATCTGCGTACATTCGGCGACGACAGCCTCCGCGTGCTGAGGGCCGTTCAGTTCGCGGCGCGGTTCGAGTTCGCGCTCGAGGATCAGACCGCGGCGTTGTGCCGGCGGATTCCGCTCGACGATCTCCCGGCGGAACGGATTTGGGGCGAGGTCGAAAAGCTCCTGCTGCAAGCGCCGCGACCGTCGATCGGGTTCGCGCTTGCACTCGATCTTGGCGTCATCCAGGCGGTCCTCCCGGAAATGCGCCCACTCGTCGGCTGCGAGCAGGAGCCCGAATGGCACCCTGAGGGCGACGTCTGGGTCCATACGCTGATGGTCATCGACAAGGCCCGGCAACTCACCCACGACCTCGATCGGCCGCGGTTGACGACGGTGATGCTGGGAGCGGTGTGCCATGACCTTGGCAAACCGGCAACGACTGCGGTGATCGACGGCCGCATCCGATCGATCGATCATGAGCAGGCGGGAGTCGCGCCAACGCTGTCGCTGCTGGATCGGCTGAACGTGCACACCATCGATGGTTTCGACGTGCGCGCGCAGGTCGTTGGCCTCGTTGCCAACCACCTCAAGCCCGGCATGTTTCACAAGGCGCAGCACGTGGGCGACGGAGCGTTCCGGCGGCTGGCCCAGAAGGTCGACCTCGAGCTGCTCGCACGCCTGGCGCGCGCCGACTGCCTCGGACGGTCAGGAGCATTCGACTGTTCGGCAATGGACTGGTTTCTGGAACGGGCGCAGGCGCTCGGCGTCGAGCATCAGCCGCCGGCGCCGCTCCTGCTGGGGCGACACGTGCTCGAACTGGGCCTTCAGCCGGGACCGCAGGTCGGGGAGATTCTTCGACAGGTCTACGAGAAACAGCTGGAC
Source organism: Vicinamibacterales bacterium (assembly GCA_050742535.1). Lineage (GTDB taxonomy): Bacteria > Acidobacteriota > Vicinamibacteria > Vicinamibacterales > UBA2999 > Gp6-AA40. Next base: position 9,505 of record JBOGIQ010000232.1, read on the forward strand.
GGCGAGATCACGACAGTGGAAGAAGCGATCGAGGCCGCGACGCGACTTCTGACTTCTGACTTCTGACTTCTGACGTCAGACGTCAGACGTCAGACGTCAGACG
>JBOGIQ010000233.1:0-9588 GCA_050742535.1 Vicinamibacterales bacterium
GGCGTGCATTGCACGCCGACCATCGAACGGCCGACACTCCGTTCGTCCTCCGTTCCTTCGTTTCTCCTGTGAAAGGCCAGTGGCTGTCGCTGGAAAACGATCCGGACGCATCACACTCGTCTGAGGTCCGCCTAAAGGCGGACACTACGCAAGTGCGTCGCACGCCGACGATCGAACGGCCCTTAGCGTCTTCGTGATCTTCGCGTTCTTCGTGGCCTTCGTGGTTAGGCCAGTGGCTGTCGCGGCGAAGGCAATCCGGCTAAAGCCGGACTCCACGAAGGCGCAACGCATTACCGATCACCGACACCGAGCTGAAGCTCATGGCCGCGGCGGCAATCATCGGATTCAGCAGCAGGCCGGTCCATGGATACAGGACTCCGGCTGCCACAGGCACGCCGAGCGCGTTGTAGACGAACGCGAAAAACAGATTCTGTTTGATGTTGCCCATCGTCGCGCGACTCAGGCGGCGTGCGCGCACGATTCCGCGCAGGTCTCCCTTGACGAGCGTCACCCCGGCGCTTTCCATCGCCACGTCGGTGCCGGTTCCCATCGCGATGCCGACGTGCGCCTGAGCGAGGGCAGGAGCATCGTTGATTCCGTCGCCGGCCATGGCCACGATGCGTCCTGCATCCTGCAGCTGCTTGACCAGTGCCGCCTTCTGGTCGGGCAGCACCTCCGGCAGCACGTCGTCGATGCCCAACTTACGTGCAACAGCCTCAGCGGTGATCCGGCTGTCTCCCGTGATCATGACGATACGCAGGCCTTCCTGATGGAGCTGTTGAATCGCCTCAGGCGTCGTCTCTTTTATGGGATCGGCGACACCGATGAGCCCCGCCAGGGCGCCATCGATCGCCACGAACATCACGGTCTGGCCTTCGCGACGGAGATCGTCAACGTGAGCGGCACCCGGATTCACTCCCAGGTCTTCCAGTAGACGCAGGTTTCCCAGCGCGACGGTCTTTCCGTCCACGCGGCCGCGCACGCCTTTGCCGGTGATGGAATCGAACGTTTCTGCGCTCGACAGCGGGATGCCGCGATCGAGGGCGCCGCTGACGATCGCCGCCGCAAGTGGATGTTCGCTGCCGCGTTCGAGTGTCGCCGCCAGTCTCAACAGAGTCGGCTCGTCCCACGTGCCGAGCGGCGTGACCGACACGAGCGTCGGCCGGCCGCGCGTCAACGTGCCGGTCTTGTCCACGACCAGCGTGTCAACCTTGCGGAGCACTTCGATCGCCTCCGCGTTCCTGAACAGCACGCCGGCGCCCGCGCCTTTCCCGCTTGCCACCATGATCGACATTGGCGTGGCCAACCCAAGGGCGCATGGGCAGGCGATGATCAGCACCGCGACGGCGTTGACGATGGCGTACACCATCCGCGGTTCCGGACCGACCGTTGCCCAGGCGATTGCCGTCACGACAGCGACGAGCACGACAATCGGGACGAAGTAGCCGGAGACGACATCGGCGAGCTTCTGGATCGGGGCGCGGCTGCGCTGCGCCTGCGCCACCATGCTCACGATCTGCGCGAGCAGCGTGTCGGATCCGACACGGTCCGCCCGGATGACCAGCGACCCCGTACCGTTAACCGTCGCGCCGATCACCGTGTCCTTTTCGGCCTTCTCGACGGGGATGGGTTCTCCGGTGACCATCGACTCGTCAACCGCGCTGCGTCCCTCGAGGACCGTGCCGTCCACTGGCACCTTCTCTCCGGGACGCACACGCAGGCGATCGCCGACGCTGACCTGGTCGAGCGGAATGTCCTCTTCGGTGCCGTCGTTCTGCAGGCGGCGCGCGGTTTTCGGCGCCAGTCCGAGCAGGGCGCGGATTGCCGCGCCCGTCTGGCTGCGCGCGCGCAACTCCATCACCTGCCCGAGCAGCACAAGCGTGACGATCACGGCGGCGGCCTCGAAGTAAACGCCAACCTGACCGTGGTGCATGCGGAAGGAGTGCGGGAAGAGGCCGGGCGCGATCGTGGCAACCAGGCTGAACACGTAAGCCACGCCAACACCGAGGGCGATGAGCGTGAACATGTTGAGGCTGCGGTTGACCACGGACTGCCATCCGCGCATGAAAAACGGCCAGCCGCCCCACAACACCACCGGCGTGGCGAGCGCCAGCTGAATCCAGTTCGTTGCCGCGGCTGGGATGAGCGCATCCAGGTTGCCGGGCAGGAACTCGCTCATCGCAATCAGAAGCGTCGGGGCGGTCAGCGCCGTGCTGACGCGAAACCGCCGCGTCATGTCCTCGAGTTCAGGATTGCCTGCGTCCTCGAGCGAAATGGTCTTCGGCTCGAGCGCCATGCCGCAGATCGGGCACGAGCCGGGCTCGCTGCGGACGATCTCCGGGTGCATCGGGCAGGTCCATTCCGTCCCGGCAGGCACGGCCTGCGGCTGCCGCGCGTCGGGGCTCAGAAAGCGATCGGGATCGTCCCGGAACTGCTCGAGGCAGCTTTCATTGCAGAAGTAGTACGTCTGCCCGCGGTGATCGACGCGCCCGACCGCATCGTCGGGCGAAATCGTCATCCCGCAGACCGGGTCGACGACTTCTGCGGGCGCGATGGCGTGCTGCTTGTGCACTGATCCCTGATCCCTGATCCCTGATCCCTGATCCCTGATCCCTGATCCCTAGACCAGCCCTTCGCCCTTAACCCTTCGGCGTTAGGCCTTCACGTATTTCGCCGGTTCAGCGTCAAACTTCGTCTTACAGACCTTCGCGCAGAAGTAGTACGTCTTGCCGTTGTATTCGCTGGTCGCCGCGGCTTTCGCCGGATCGACCTGCATGCCGCACACAACATCGCGTTCCATGACATTCTCCCTTTATTGGACCGCCGTTTCAGCCGCGACGGTTCATCCGTAGCTTCCGCCTTCAGGCGGAAGGACTCTGGCAGGTGCAGTTGCGGCAGCCGTGCTCGGCGCATGTGCCGCACGATTCCACCACCCGCTTCTTGAGCGCTTCGCGCGCGCGAAACACGCGCACCCCGGCATTACCCGGAGACAGACCGCGCTCGGCCGCGAAAGCCTTCACCGTCTGCCCGCCGACGTCGATCGCCTGCAGTGCGTCTGCGTATTCCGCCTTCAATGTCGCCGCCAGCCGCGTGACGCATCCGCAGATTTCAGCCTCCAGCTCAGGCTCAGCCGACTCATGGGTTTCCAGCTCGCGCGCGAAGGCCTCCAGGGCCCGCGCCGCGGTCCCGCGCCGCCGCAGGCGGTCGATGGCCGAGTTTCTCAGCACGCGATAGAACCACGGGACGATGCCTTCGTCGGCAGGCGCCTGACCGGGGTGATCGATGACTCGCGTGAAGGCGTCCTGCAGGATGTCCTCCGCCAGCTCGCGATCGCCGACTCGCCGCTCGAGGTATCTGAGGAACGCCCGATGGTTCTCGACCAGGGCATCCAGCTCCTTTATTGCAGGCATGGTCATCAGTATAGATTTCGCGCGCGTGATCGCTTCCGCTTCACTTCCTTCACGCAGCGTCTGCCGCCGCATTACACCTGGTGTAATGCGGGCGAGCCGACTGCGTTATCGAGTTGAAGGCTGACAGAGGGTCAGCCACCGAAGGAGGTTGACATGTCGAAGACGTCGAATCGCTGTGAATGCGCGTCCTGTTCCGGTGCCAGCTGCTCGTGTGGCTGCCGGCCGCCTGTGAAACAATAGTTACCGTGCGTGCCATAGCGCTGCTGCTGACTTTCGCGATTGCCGGCCCGTCGGTCGGTGCTCTGATCTGCGATTGGACATGTGCGACTGCGCATGAGGCAGCTGCCGCGGCAGAGACCGATTGTCACGATGCGCCGGGCCCCACCGAGACGGCAACGTTAGCGGCGGGGCACGCGTGTCATGAGCTGCCCGCAGCGGCCGCGTCCATCGTGACGTGCGCGGCGCACTTTGCCGACGCAGCCGTGGCCGTTCAAACGCCGACGTACGAGACCTCCATGGTGCAGGCGTCGCTTGTAACGCGCCGCGCCGACAGGTCGCACGCCCCTCCGCCGACGCGCATCCTTCCTCTCCGAATCTGATCCGCGGCCTGCCGGCTCAATGCTGTCCGGGTGTCGCCGGATCACGTACCAGAGGAGGGAACAATGCGGGTTCAGCAGGTCATTCTGACCGGGATTTCATTTGTCCTGTTCGTGACGGTTCCCGGTTTCGCCCAGGAGCACCAGCACGAACCGGGCGCGGCATCGACGCTCTTCACGCCGCGCGAAGGTTCAGGCACCGCCTGGCTCCCGGAAACGTCGGACATGTACGGTCGGCATCGAAGTGCGGGCAGCTGGGAGCTCATGTTTCATGGCAATGCGTTCCTCCAGTTGCTGCACGAGGGGGCGAATAATGACCGCGGTGCTACGCAAGCCGGCAGCATCAACTGGTTCATGGCCATGGCGCGTCGTCCGGCGGGCGGCGGCACCATTGGGCTGCGAGCGATGTTGAGCCTCGAACCAGGCACGATCCGTGGTTGTGGCTATCCGGATCTGCTGGCCACAGGCGAACAGTGCGATGGTGAGTCGATCCACGATCGTCAGCATCCGCACGATTTGCTGATGGAAGTCGGGGCCGAATACGAGCGTCCGCTTTTCGGCCGCCTCCGCTGGCAGATGTACGCCGGGCTCGCCGGCGAACCCGCACTCGGTCCGGTTGCGTATCCCCACCGGCTGTCGGCGCTTCCGAACCCCCTCGCGCCGATCTCTCACCACTGGCTCGACGCGACGCACATCACGTATGGTGTTGTGACGGGTGGCGTGTTCACGAACCGGTGGAAGGCGGAGGCGTCGATCTTCAACGGTCGTGAACCGGACGAAGAGCGATGGGACCTCGACTTGGCGGCGCTTGATTCATTCTCCGGACGCGTGTCATTTGCTCCGCATGCGGATCTGCTGCTGCAGGTCTCGGCCGGTCATCTCAACGAAGGGGAGGCGGGGGATGGAATGCTGCCGCGCATCGACGTCGACCGCGTCACCGCCTCTCTCGCGTACCATCGGCGGATGAATGACCGCAACCTCTGGGCGAACACGGTTGCCTGGGGTCGCAACGCGGAAGAGGGGACGTCGACGCATGCGTTCCTCGCCGAGAGCAGTGTGACCGTGGACGAACGCGATGTCTGGTTCGGCCGACTGGAGATCGCCGGCAAGGAGGCACACGACCTGCACGCCGAGGAGTTCGGCGATGAAGTGCTCACGGTCGGCAAGCTGCAGGGCGGCTACACGCGGTACCTGGCTGCCGCGGCAGGGTGGCGCGCCGGTGTCGGCGGCTACTTGTCGGCCGGCTTCGTGCCCGAAGCGCTCAAGCCGCATTACGGCAGCCGTGCGAACCTCGGCGTCGGCTTCTTCCTGACCGTCCGGCCGGCGACGTCCGCGGCTCACGCCGGCCACGCCACTGCGCGTCCCGCGGGGCAAACCGAACGCACGACGGCCGACGAGCATGCCGGCCACGAAACTCCCGCCGCGACGCCGCCGGCGGGCGGATCGCAGCCGCGGGGAGGCCTACGGCCGGCACCGGCGACGGACCTGGTGGGCTTGAAGTGCCGAACGAACATCGATCCGAAGACCGCGCCGCGGATGCTGTATCAGGGCCGGATGTTCTACTTCTGTTCCGATGAGGAACGTGCCGCGTTTGCGAAGGAGCCGGCGAGGTACGCACTGCCGCCGGATGGCAATGCGCCGGAGGATAAGCACTGATGGCGATGGCGATGGGACCTCTGCTGAAAGGCGCGGTTCTTGCGGTTGTCGTTGTCCTAGTTGTCGGGACGCTGGCGATAATGGTGTTCGTCAAGACGACCGGTTTGAGCGCCCGTGCAAAGCCGGGCTCCGTAGAAACGGCAGTGACGCGACGCCTGCGCGCGCTTGCGGTCCCTGCCGAGTACGAGCGACTGAAGAACCCGGTCCTTGCCAATCGGGAATCCATCCGTAACGGGATGTCGCATTTCGCTGACCACTGCGCTGTGTGTCACGCCAACAACGGCAGCGGCGATACCGAGATGGGGAAGGGGATGTTTCCACCCGCGCCAGACATGCGTCGTACCGCCACGCAGAATCTGAGCGACGGGATGTTGTTCTACATCATCGAGCACGGTGTGCGATTTACCGGCATGCCCGCGTGGGGAACGGGCACGGTCGAAGGTGAGGAGGCGAGCTGGCATCTCGTGAATTTCATCCGCCGCCTTCCGAAGCTCACCGAAGTCGAAGAGGAGGAGATGGCCGGGATGAATCCGCGCCCACCGGCCGAAATCCGGCAGGACATCGAGGAAGAACGATTCCTGCGGGGAGACGGGCCTGCCACCCAGGCGCCGCCATCGCATGCGCATTGACGGGAGGTCGAAGTGTTCTGGAAATCGATACGCGTGCTCGGCAACGCGAATACCGGCGGATAAGTAGTTGGGCACTCTCGCATGGAGATGAAGATGCAGAACGCCATACGAAAGGCGGCGCTGACCGCCGTCATCATCGCAGCCGGCGCGGCTGTTCAGGCACACGTCACCGTAACTCCACGACAGTCGCAAGGGGGGGCGACGGAGCGCTACACCGTCAGGGTTCCGACGGAAGGACAGGTTGCCACGACCAGCGTCGAGCTCGAAATTCCGGCAGGCGTGGCGGTCACCGAAGTCATCGCCGGCGAGGGATACACGTATGAGGCGCGGCGCGCAGGCGATCGCATCGTTGCTATCACGTGGAAAAAGGACATTCCCGCAGGTGCCCGCGCTGACTTCGTCTTTATCGCCACGAATCCCGCTGTCGGTCCGCTGGCATGGAAAGCGCACCAGCATTTTGCCGATGGCAGCACGGCCGATTGGGCTGGTGTCGAAGGCGATCGACGGCCGGCGTCGGTGACGACGCTCACCGCACCGCGCTGAACGCGGTACGTTTCTGACGGTACGTTCAGAATCTCTTCAGGTGCGAAGAAGGGCGTTGCCGGCTACGCTCGAGGCGAGCACCAAGAGTAACGGGTTGGATTGGCCGCTAGGAGAGACTGATGATGAAGAGGGGAATCCTCGCACTGGTCGTTACCGCAGCTCTTCTGCTGCCCGCCGTCGCTCGCGCGCATGAGGGGCACACGCACAGAGCTCTCGGGACGATTGACAGGGTGCAAAGCAATCAGCTCGAGGTGAAGACGACCGACGGAAAGGTCCTCACCATCGTCCTCGATGCGAAAACCGCGATTACGCGCGGCAAGGACAAGCTGGACGCAGTGGCGCTGAAGGTGGGCGAGCGCGTTTCGGTCGACTACACGCAGGCAAAAAACACCAACACGGCGAAGACGATCAAGCTGGGAACGGCACCAGCACCGGCACCGGCGAAGAAGTAGCGCGCGTCGATGGCTGCCTTCTTCGTGTGGCTCGAGGGGACGCGCATGGCAATTACCGTACGCGACTCCCTGATGCTGACCGGCGCGCTCAGCGCGGTTCATCTGGTCGGCTTCACCCTGACGACGGGCGGGGCGCTGGTCGCCAACCTGAACCTGCTCGGGGTGCTCTTTCCTGGCCGCCCACCGATCGAGGTCACGCGGCCCGCAAGCCGCGGAATCGCCCTCGGCCTGACGATCAGCGCGCTGACCGGCCTCCTGCTCTTCGCGCCGCGCGCCACGGTCGCGAGCGTGAACGGCATCTTCCAGACGAAGATGCTGCTGCTCGTCGCGGCTGTTCTCTTCCACGCGCTCGTGCACCAGCGCATCGCCGCCAGCACCGTCTCGGCATCCGCACGGCGTGGAACGGGAGCCATTGGGCTGCTGCTCTGGACGAGTCTCGCCCTCGCCGGCTGCGCTTACATCCTCTTGGAGTAGGGCACTCCTTCAGGGGTGCCAGAGCGAATGATGACCTTGTATCAGATGTTCGAGTGGCTCGAGGCCACCCCCCTCGGTGTCCTGGTCCGCGAATCGGCGTGGGGATTTCCGATCCTTGTCGCAGTTCACCTGATGGGCATCATGCTGTCGGTCGGCACGCTCGTCTGGTTCGATCTGCGTCTGCTCGGGGTGAGCATGACCGGCGTCCGCGCCTCGCTGATGTACCGCAGGCTGATGCCGTGGATGTTCACCGGCTTCGCGATCATGTTCATCTCCGGCTTCATGCTGCTCGCCGGGTTTGCCACCAACGCCTACGGCAACGTGTACTTCCGCATCAAAATCATCGCGATGGTGCTTGCCGCAGCGAATGCGTTCCTCTATCACCGCTTTACCGAGCGCCGGATCGTTCAGTGGGACGATGCCCCCGGGCCGCCGACGGCTGCGCGGATGGCCGGGCTGGTGTCGATCTCCGTCTGGATGACGGTCATCCTGGCCGGCCGGATGATGTCCTACACGATGTTTTAGCCGTGGGGCGGGTCCCGCGGCGCGGTGTTTTCAACCGACGCGGACCCGCCGCATAATCTGTCGTGCCCATGCGGACGGGACTGGTCGTTGTCGCGGCGGCGTTCCTGAGCGCCGCTATCAATCACGCGCAGGCTCCGCGGCCGCGCATCTGGCAGGGCGTCTACACAGCCGCGCAGGCCGAACGCGGACGGGCCGCGTACACCACGAGCTGTCTCCGGTGCCACAATGCCGATCTGTCGGGCGACAGAGGCCCCGCGCTCAAGGGCGAGCGCTTCATGACGACGTGGGGTGGGGGTGGTCTCGACCGCCTGTTTGCGAAGGTTCGCGACACCATGCCGCCATTCGCAACCAGCACCCTTGACGACAGGACCAAGCTCGATATCGTGACGTTCATCCTGCAGACCAACGGCTTCCCTCCGGCGGGGACTGAGCTCGCCGCCGCGGATCTGGAGTCGATTCAGATCGTGGCGCAGAACGAGCAGCCGGCCGTGCAGAATTTCTCCCGTGTCCAGGTCGTCGGATGCGTGGCGCGCGGCGAGGCGAACGGCTGGGTGCTGACGGGCGCATCCGAGCCGGCTCTCGCCACCGACAGCGCGCCGGCGTCCACGCCAACCGGGCGGGGCAGCGGACGCGTCGTGCTGATTAATGCCGGCCAGTTCGATGCGGCGGGGCAGATTGGACAGAGGGTCGCGGCGCGGGGATTGTTGTATCGTGACGACCGGGAAACGCTGGTAGCCCTTTCATCGCTCATACGGCTTGGTCCGTGCGAGAACTGATGGTTCAAGGCGGAGGCAACTTCGATGCACGAGAGACGGCGTCACAGTAGTTGGAGCACGGCAGCGCTGTATTCAGGGGCGCTCGGACTGTTCGTGTGCCTCGGGCTCGTCAACCTGAACGCCCAGCAGCCGGACTTCACCGGCGTATGGACGAACTACGTCGAGCCGGGTCAGGGGCGGGGCGGCGGGGCCGCCACCGCTGGCGGCGGCCGTGGTGGCGCGGCCGAACTGCCGATGACCGCGGAAGGACGGCAGAAGGTTCAGGCGTATCAGGCGTTGATCAAGGGAACCGGCGACACGCCGGGCGGTTTCTGTCTCGGGACCGGCATGCCGGGGTCGATGCTTGGATCGGGCGGCTATCCGATGGAGATCATCCAGCGGTCGAATCAGATCACGATCATCTACGAGGCGCACAACGAGGTTCGTCGCGTCTATCTTGGCGATCGCATCGTTCCCGAAGCCGATCGCCTGCCGGGACGGAACGGTCATTCGACCGGCCGGTGGGAAGGCGACACGCTCGTCGTGGA
>JBOGIQ010000234.1:0-9557 GCA_050742535.1 Vicinamibacterales bacterium
CCCCGCATCGAACAACGCCTTGGCCTGGTCGACCGTCTGAAACTGCGCGTCGTGCGTCAACTCGCCGTTGGACAGCGTCGCCCGGACGGGGCGCGTTACCCCGTCGCTGGTCGTTCTCTCCTTGACGATTTCAGCGGTGGTGAGGAACCGTTCCATCTGCTCGCGCGTCAACGGGACGAGCGACTGCGGCGCCGCGGCGCGCGGCGCGAGCACGACGATCAAAGCGACCACCAGAACCCGAGTGATGAGAGCCATGATTCGGTGCCCCCTTCTGAGCACAGTTGTCAGTCGTCAGTCGTCAGTTGTCAGTTCTCAGTCGTCAGACGACAGCGCGGATTCTACGCCTGAGCTGCGACTCCGGGTAGGGTTTTTCGCGGCAGGGCGATGATCTCGCTGAAGACCCCCTGCATCAGATCAACGTTGTCGGTCAGCACAGCGAACAGGTCGTCGTGCTCGATACGGAGCGCACGCCCGGACTTCGTGACGACGGCGCGTGCGCAAACCGCGCTGCCCGACAGGGTTTCGACGAGCCCGAACGTCATGCCAGGCGCCGCCACCGCGACGCCGCGGGGTGTTTCGAGTTGCAGCTCGCCCTCGAGCACCTGGAAAACCGCCGGCGGCGGGTCATCGGGCTCCGCCAGCACGGTGCCCTCGATCATCGGGACTTCCGCCGCCCCTTCGATCAACGCGAGCAGCTGTGCGGGTGTGGCACGGGCCAGCAGCGGATGGTCGCGAAGCATGAGCGCCCGATCGACCGGCCGCAGCAGTGAGACCGCCGGGTCGGATTGCATGGGATGTCTGACGTCCTGCCAGGAGGCGCGCGCCAGGAGCATGTGAAAGAGGCGCTCGGCGAGCAGCACGTTGCCCGACACCATGGTCAGCAGCTCTCCGGCGCCGATCCGGAAGCAGACGAGCGATTCGGCCGCTCGAATCGTGACGGCCGGTGGTGCGCCCTGCAGGACGTCCTCGAGGCCGAGGACCGCGGGCGCGTCGATCTCGCCCGCCGCGCCGGAGGGGTAAACGATCCGCACCGCACCTTCGATCAGAAACTCGACGTGCTCCGGCACGGCGCCGGGGTGAAACAACTCGCGGCCCGCGGGGTGATGCGCTTCCTCGCCCGCGGCGGCGATGCGGAAGAGCTCGTCGACGGACACGAACTCGAACAGCGGAATGGTGCGCACGCGGTGCGCCAGCTCGACGATCGGCAGCGACTCGCTCGCCGCAACTCGCCCGGCGCGACGGAGCTGAAGCGCCCAGCTGGCCGCCTCGACCGCCGGGCGGCTGTCCGCGGCGGCATGGGTCAGCACGTACTCGACATCATCGGCCAGCGCCCACAGGTGGGTGTGCGCCACGAAGTGGACCGCCGCGGCAGAGAGCACCGGGTCGTCGTCGTGCAGCGCGCGCGCGAGCGCGTCTTCCAGATCGCGCGGCCGCGTCTTGAGCGTGAGGTACGCGTGCCGCAGCCGTGCGGCGTCCGAGACTTCCTCGAGGATCGGCAGGACGCGCTTCCGGACGGCGCCGGTCAGAAGGTTATCGAGGTACTCCACCGCGGCGGCACGACGCCGTCCGTCGCCGTGCTCGATGGTGTACCGCGCGGCGGCGACGTGATCGGTGTGGTAGAGCAGACCGAGGAGCCGGTAGATGCAATCGACCGCGTCGTCGAGGTGTTCGTCGAGCGCGCGGACCAGCAGCGTTCCATGCGTGCGCGCGTCGCGCCGGAGATCGTGCACCGCGCACAGATGGCTGCAATAGCGGGATGCCTCCCGCAGGACCGATCGTTCGATCACGTCAGCCGGAAAGGCCAGCGAACGGTGCTGCCGGTGCAGCTTCTCGATGGCGGCAATCGCCTTGAAGCGCAGAAAGCGATCCGGATCCGCGAGCGCGCGGATCAGCGCATCCATGGCCGCCTGCACCGGGATCAGCGCCAGTGTGGCGGGAATGTGCCGCCGTACCCACTGGTCTTCGCGTGGGTCGGCAAGCGCATGCGCCAGCGCGTCGACCGCCGCAGCGCCGTATCCGACCAGCGCATCACGCGCGGCCTTCTTCAGGACGCGATGTCCAAGCAGTGAAATCAGCGCGGGCAGGAACAGCCCGTCCGCAGCGCCCAGCGTGCGGGCGCTGCCGATGGCCGCCTCGACGACGCGTGTGTCGTGGTCGTAGATGAGCGGCACCAGCAGCGGCCTGAATCGCGGCGCGCTGACGTACGCCAGCGCCACCGCCGCCTCACGGCGGCCACCGGCGCCGGCGTCGCGCGCATCGGCGATCAGGCGCTTGAATGTCCGCTCCGCCGCCTCGACATCGCTGGCGACGCCAGACTGGGCAAGGCCCATCGCGGCCGTCACCACGACCTCGGGCTCCGGGTCGCTGAGATGACGCCGCAGCACCACGGCGGCATCCACGTGCGAGAACTCCGCGAGCGCGCGGAGCGCCGCCGCGCGCACGCCAACGTCCGGATCGTGCGTGAGCCGCTCGACCGCGGGCCGCCAGCGCCGCGCGATCTGCGAACGCACCGAACCGAGCGCGCGCAGCACGCGCGCACGCACCTGCGGTGACTCGTGATGCAGCAGCAGGGGCGAGATGAGGTGCCGCTTCTCCAGGGTCTCCAGCATGCCGATCGCATAGAGCACTGCGGTCGGATCGGGATCCGAGAGCTCCTCGACCAGCGCTTCAACCGTCGCCGGATCGCCGACGTCGACGGGAACCGACTCGACCTCGAGCGTCCGGGTGTCGAGACTCTGACGGAACATGTTCAGGTACTGCCGCCGGGCGGCCAGCGCCGTCGCGATCCACAACACCATGACGCCCACGCTGGCGTAACTCAGCTGGCGCCAGTCGAACCCGAATCCCCACGGGTGGATCAGTACCAGGATGATCGCCGCCGTCGCGCCCTTGGCAAACCGATCCATCGTGACGTCGACGAACGGCTTGACCCGGTACTTCAGTTCGGACGCCATCGGCAGGAACAACACTTCACGTGACGTCTTGTCCACCGTGTAGCGGAGCGTGGAATCGAAGACCCGTGCGGCTTGCGGCGCCCAGAACGCGCCCGTCAACAGAATGATGATCGCCGCTGACCCGAGTGCAATCGGCAGCAGGACAAGGGCGAAGGCAAGGCCGAACGACCGGTGAATCCGGCTCGTGACTGCGACCTGCAGCACGAAGCCGACGATCGAGCTGTACAGGATGACCCGCGCCAGGAATGCGGCGATGCCGGCATCCCCTTCGAGCCCCTTGAACGCCTCGGCCGCCATGTTCAGCTGCTGCTCCACGATCGTCGCCGCGCCGGCCGCACAGGCGACGACGAGCGCGACCATGCGCAGGTGCGGAGACGCGAGCAGGAGAGCGATCGCCTCCCGCCCGCCGATGCCTGTTTCCTCCTGCAGCGGACTGGCGCCGCCGACGATATGACGGCGGTTGATCGTAATGACCAGCGCCATGCAGCCGATGAGTGTCGCGGCACTGACCAGCAGGAGACTCTCCGTGCCGATCGCGTGGACGATGGTTGCCACAATCGTCGCACCCGCCGCCCCGCCCAGACTGGCACCGGCGCCGATGAAGCCGAACAATCGCTTGGCCTGCCTGGCGTCGTAGACCTCATCGGCCAGCGTCCAGAACTGGCTGATGAGGAGAATGCCGAGGATCTGGCCGAACAGGTAAAACGCCACGGTGACCCACTCGGCCCGTGTCCGCAGCAGGAGCGAGAAGACGACCAGGAGCACGACGATGGCCGCCTGCGTGGCGGGAATGACGTGCCGGCGGGCGAGCCGTGCGGTGGCCGCGGTGTACCAATGCATCACCACCCCGATGACGACCGCCCCGGCGAGCAGCACGTACGGGAGGTTCCCGGACCCGAGATCGGAAATGAACCTGGACCGGGTCAGCGGTTTGAGGATGTTGTAGGAGGTCATCGCCAGGAAGGAGTACGCGAACAGCAGCGCGGCGATGACGCCGTCGCCCTGGCGGAAGGCGAGCAGCTGCCCGGCAACCCGATTGGCCCAGTCCTTCATGGAGTAGTCGGACGCTATCGCGGCTGCCGGCGCGATGCAAGCGTCACGACATGCGCTTCGTGAGACTCAGTCTGTTGGTGCCGTCCTTCCGCTCGTAGTTCATTTCATCGGCCAGCTCGCGCAGCAGATGGAGTCCGAGCCCGCCGATCGGGCGCTTCTCCGGCGGAAGCGACAGATCGGGACGCGGAGCCTCGAGCGGGTTGAACGGACTGCCGTCGTCGATCACGTCCAGCCTCAACGTTCCCTCGCTCACACTGAGCAGGAAATCGATCGTGTGCCTGTTCGAATCCGTGTAGCCGTACTTGATGCAGTTCGTCACGAGCTCTTCGATGGCCAGGCTCACGAGATACATGGCCTCGAACGATACCTGCTGCTCGACCAGCCACGCCTCGGCCTGCACGGTGGCGGGCTGGATCGCGTCGATCGTGCCAGGGACCTGCAGGGCGAGCGTGGCACGGCCCGAACTCATGCGCGACTTTCGATCTGCTGGATCGACCGGCAGATCAACGCGGCACTGCACGCCGCGTAGCGCTTGAGACGCGGCGACAGCTGTCGATAGCACACGACCGGGTACGTCCACTCGAGCAGCGCGATCCAGTACGGCACCATGTCCGTCTCGAAGAGCGTCGCGCGATCGGCGCAGCGCCGCAGCAGGCTGATGCCGGCATATGCGCGCGCCACCATCGGATCGATGCCGTCGTACCGGAACGGAGGCGGCTGGTCGAGGGCGGTCACACTCATCAGCGCGTCCTCGAATTCCACGAGCCGCCGAAGCTCCTCATCGCTGTCCGGATCGATCATCTCGAACTTGAGCACCGGCTCCATCCGCGCGAAATCCGAGACCGCGTTTCTCGGCCGAGTCTCGGAAAAATCGATCACGTAGAGATTGTCACGCTCGTCGACGAGGATGTTTCTCAGATTGAGGTCACCGTGGCAGACAGCGGTGTACCACAGTCGCGACTCCCGTGCCCGCCTTGGATATTCATGTTTGAGGAACCGGAAGGGGTTGGGAAGACGGGTCCCGAGCTCAGGGCAGTCGAACTCCGGTGCGTCTGCCGAGATGCCCAGCACCTGCTCCGCGGTCTCGAACAGCGAGGGAAACAGGCGAAGCGGCGTGTGATCGCGGAAGAGGAACACCTGCTCCCATTTCGGCTGCGCGTACCACGGCTTGAGCACGCGCGTAAACACCTGCTCGAGGAGCGTCATGACTTCACCGACCGGGCGCTGCCGGTAATGATCGTAGAGCCATGCCAACCGGCTGTCGGGTCCGTTGATGCCGAGGAAGTTGTAGCGCAGGCCAGCCCACTCGCCGACCTGGGCGTTGCCAAGGACGGTCGTTCCGTTGTTCAGAATGAAGCGCGACACGTAGTTCTGGTTCGCCTCCACCTCGCGCCGCGTCACCTCCGTTGCTCCAATCTTGACAACGCCCGGAAGCGTACGGCGGCCGTCCTGGTCGTAGGCGACGGCCTTGAACGTGCTCGACATGAAGCCGCCGTGCAGCGGCGTGAGCGTCACGGAACGACAGTCGGCATAGAGGCGACGGATGATGGCGTCCCACTCCTGCCGCCAGGTGCCGTCGCCCTCGACGGTGACCTGCAGCAGCTTGGCCGCGCCGCTTCTGATCTCGCGCGGAGCGAACACCCACACCAGCGCGCGCGTCACCGGCGGGCACGCGGACAGGGCCACGATGCCGCCGAGCGACTCGAGCGTCGCCTGACCGCGCAGCACGTCGTGGAGTTCGCCGGCGCCTTCCATGTCCGGTCGCTTCCGCAACGTGACGGCGCCGCCAATGAGGCACCGGCCCGAGGGAAGCGGCGTGCCGCGCTCGAGAGGGGCGTCCGGATCGAACGCGATTCCAGTAGCGAACACGCCGGGAGGTTGCCCCTCCGTCCGCGCGAGCGCCGCAAAGCCGAATGCCGCCGACCCGGCCCCGGCGGCGTGTTCGAACAGCTCGTCCAGCGCATCGAACAGCGAAAAGCCGCTCGACGCGTCCAACTCCAGAATCGACGCCGGCGCTCCGGACAGCCCCCAGGCCGACCGGACGTCAATGGGCACGATCTGCGAGGCGTCGCCGACCAGGAAATCGGTGACGCCGTCCGCGTCGGCATCGAGCACCGCGGTGAACTGCGGCGTGCTGACGAACTGTCCGTGGACGCTGGTGCCTTCCGGTGTCGGAGCGCCGAGGGTTCCGATACCGAACGCCACCCCGAGATCGACGGGACTCAAGGTGAGCGGGCTCCATCGCTCGAGGGTGCTTTCCGCTCCGGTCAGATGGCGAATCCGCGCGCGGCACCGGCTGGAGGTGACGTCGATTGCGGGAGCGAGCAACGCCGCCGCGCGAGCCTTGAGGATCCCTCCTTCGACCGTCGGCTCGATTTTCCAGAAGCCGTCAAGACGCGAGACCTCGAGCACCCGTCGAACGAGCGGCGCCAGGGCGGCGAGTACGAGGCCGCCGTCGCGCGCCTTCAACCGTGTCTCCAGGGAAACGAGGGAACGAATCCCGAGGCTGGAGAGATACGTGACGCCGGTGAAGTCGATCACCCAGTGGGCGGTATCAGTGTCGAACGCGTCGGCCCGATCGTCGAAGACTACGGCGGCAGCTCCGTCGAAACGGCCGGTGAGCGTCAGGACGGGGACCCCAGCTCCAAACGAGACCGCGATGTCCATGGCGATGGGGCACATCTTACGATTTCGTCCCCGCCGATCGGCAGAAACTGCCGTACGAGTGAACGCCGCGGAGATACGCCGTTGCGCCGGTCCACGCGGCTCCGATCGATGGTAGGCTCTAGGTCGCGTTTCCGACGCACGCCTGAGGTGTCAGATGCCGCGTATCGTCGCTATGGGGCTCCTGGTCGGCGGGCTGATCGCGTCGGCCGATATCTTCGCGCAGGCACCCGCCGCGCCTGAGCCCCGCGTCGCGTTCGACGTTGCGTCGGTCAAGCCGAACACGAGCAACTCCGGCTTCTCGCGATCGACTGATCAACCCGACGGCAGCTATTCGGCCGTCAACATGCCATTACGGACGTTGATTCTCTACGCGTTCCGGCTGCATCCGGTGCTCGATCGCGGGCGCGTGGTCGGCGCGCCTGGATGGGTTGAGTCCGAACGGTTCGACGTTACCGGGCGGGCGCCCGCCAATGCCACCGCAGAGCAGGTGTGGGACAGGCTGCGAATGCTGCTCGTCGAGCGTTTCAAACTGGCCATTCACACCGAAGCGCGCGAGGGCCCCGTCTACGCGCTGGTCATGGCCGACGGTGCGTCAGCCATGCGGCCGAAGCCGTCATCACTCGACTGTTCCATCGCCGGAGGGCTGCAGACGTCCCTCGGTCCGCGGAGTGAAACGGCCGTTGGTCCAGGAGCCACGCCTCCGCCGTCGCCATCAAGGTGCGGTCTGAGCTACGCAGTGGACGCGAACGGCAGCGTGGTCATCGGCGGCGCGCAATCGATGGCCGCGCTGACGCGCATCCTGAGCCGCCCCGCCGGCCGAACCGTCATCGACCGGACGGGATTGACCGGACTCTACGATTTCGTGCTCCGCTGGGCGCCGGAACAGCGGCCTGGTGGCAGTGCCGGCGGCGCTCCAACCGCTGCCGCACCTGAGGGGCCATCCCTCTTCACCGCGCTGCGCGATCAACTGGGGATGAAGCTCGAGGCTCAACGCGGCCCGGTGGACTACCTCGTCGTCGACCACATCGAGCGGCCGACGCCCGACTGATCGAACCGTCACTTCTTCGTTCCTGTCTCGCCACTGCTCGCCGCATCCGTGCGGCGATCGCGATCGTACGGCGATTCACGCTGTTGAAAACGATTGCCTGCGGCGATATCGCCTGAGACACTCCGCCGAAGCGCGCGTCGGGCTCGTCTGGAATCCGAACGAGGCCAACTCGGTTGCCGCAACGAACCTGGCTCGAAAGATTTGCGAAGAACTTGGGATTGAGCTGATCGAAGCGAACGCCGAAAACGCCACGGCGGCCGGTGAGGCCGGCGCATCGGTGCTGTCGCGACGCATCGACGCGCTGTGGATCAGCCCGGACGTCACGGTGGTAACGGCAATTGACGTGCTGCTGGCGGCGGCGAAGCGCGCACGCGTACCGGTGTTCACCTCGCTGCCGGGCAACGCGGAAAAGGCGCGCTGTTCGATCTGGGAGCCGACTACCTCGGCATCGGCCGCGTCCAGGGGGAACTTGCTGCGGACGTCCTCGAGGGTCGCAATCCCGCGGCGGTCCCGGTCGAGAACCTGATGCCCGTGCAGCTGCACGTCAATCGCGTAGCGCTCGAGGGGCTGCGCGACCGGTGGCAGATTCCATCGGCAGTTTCCACGCGGGCCGACGTGCTGTTCGACGCGTCCGGCAGGCACGCGAAGCGGGTGCCTGCGGCGGTCTCCATAAAGAAGAAGACCGTCGATCTGATCGAGTACGTCGACTCCCCGAACGCGGAGCTCGCTCGCGAGGGAGTCATGGACGGACTGGCGAAATCAGGACTCGTCCTGGGGAAGGACTTCGACCTCCGCCGCCGCGTCGCGCAGGGCGACATGGCGACGCTCACGAGCATCATCGACACCACGCTGACGCAGGGTACCGATCTGATGATCACCATCAGCACGCCGACGCTGCAGACGGCGCTGGCACGCGGCCGCGGCACGCCGCTCGTCTTCACGATGGTATCGAGTCCGTTCATCGTCAACGCAGGCAAGACCGACACGGATCATCTGCCCTTCCTCACCGGGTCGTACCTCGATCAACCAGTGAAGGAGGTGCTCGAGCAGGACCTGACCGGCCGCTTCGAAGAGGTCCGCCGGCGCGAGCAGCTCGACGCGTCCGTTGCGCAGATGCTCAAGCGCGACTACGTCTGAGTCACGCGTCCGCAGCAGACGTTTCGCGCTGTTGACATCGCGCCGGCCCTTGTGGTTTTCTGTGTTCATCGTGAAATTCACCTTCGTCCCGGTGTATTCGGAACCGCTGGCGCGAATCGCCGGCATCCGGACCGGTGTACGCAGGTGATGTAAAGCCCGGCACTTTTTCCAACGTTTCCACCAAGGGCCATCACCTTCACCGAGGTGATGGCCCTTTTTCTTGTGTGCTCGTATGACACCCACCAGGCACAATCCCGCCGATCGTCGGCGCCTGAACGCGGCGCTGCGGCTGGTGCTGCGCCGCTACCTCGCACAGGTGCGCCGCTGGAAGGCCTACGCGGTTCCCGCGCTCCTGCTGCCCGCCGTCGGCGACGTGCTCACGATCTACGCGCCCCCGATCGTCATCGCGCGCTTGCTGGCGAGGTTCGGGCAGCGTGAGCAGGTGACGTTTGCGGAGTTCATCCCCTACCTGGCCAGCTTCGCCGGCCTGTGGATCGCCGGGCAGATCGTGTGGCGCGTCGCCGTCGCGGTGATCATCCGCGCCGAGATCCGCGCACTCGAGGCGCTGTATGTGGAGGCGATGGACGAACTGCTGGCCAAGGACCTCGCGTTCTTCCACAACAACTACGCCGGATCGTTGACCAAGCGCGCGCTCGGCTTCGCCCGCCGCTTCGAGGACGTGTTCGACGTCGCTGCCT
>JBOGIQ010000235.1:0-9539 GCA_050742535.1 Vicinamibacterales bacterium
ACCTCGAGGCGGCCGAGAACGACGGTACGGTGATGGCCGGGCCGCGCTACGCATCGGTGTATCAGATACACAAGACGCGCTGCATCTTTTGCGGCATGTGCGAGGAAGCCTGCCCGGTGTCGGCGATCTTCATGGGCAAGGACTACGAGCTGGCCGTCTACAGCAAGGACGATTTCATCTGGGACAAGACCGACCTGCTCGTCAAGCCTCCCGTTGACGCCAAGCTGCCCGCCCTCGCGGGATGACCGTCGGCGCGGTTGCTGACATCCACGGAAACTTCGACGCGCTGACACGCGCGATGGATCGCCATCCCGACGTGCCGCTGTGGATCTGCGTCGGCGATGTGGCCAGCCGGAGCGGGAGCTACCCGGCGCCGCCGCGGCCGTTGTTCTGGATCAAGGGGAACAACGAGGACTTCGAGCGCATCGCGGCATGGGAAGCGGGTGAGGCGCAGCCGCACAATCTTCACTACATCCGCAACGGCACGGCGTCAGACGTCGGCCCGCTGCGGGTTGCCGGCCTCGGCGGGACATTCGCGCCGACGTGGTTCAACTCGACACTCGCGGAACTGCCCCACGGACGCCGCGACGCGGCCGTCGAGAAGCGCGACGACAAAAGACGCCATTTCGTGCGCGAAGAAGCCGAAGCGTGCAAACAGCTTGCACCAATCGACATCCTGATGACACATGAGGCGGCACGGCCGTTCATCGTCGTGGACGAGCCGTCGCCGGGCAGGAAGAGCCGGCGCCTCGATGCGGGCAAACCGGCAATCAACGAGGTCCTGGCGGCGCTCAAGCCGCGCCTTCATCTCTGCGGCCACCACCACCGGTTCAGCGAAACCGTGCGCGAGGGTGTGCCGTCCGTGTGTATTGACCGCGTGAACCGGTCCTACCTGCTGATCGATGCCGGCACACTTGACTACCGACGCCTCGACCAATGAATGGTATATTCCCGAAGCCAATGATGGCTCGCCTATCTGGAGCGTGAATGGCGCTGTTCGAGCGAGAAGAGACTGATTTCGGAAGCGACGTTGGAACCCGCGCGCTCTCCGTCATCGCCGTTGAAAACCACTTCGTCGAACGCGTCTACGAAAAGCTGGCGAGCGTCTACGACCTGATCTTCGGCCCGACGCTCCACCCCGGGCGACTCGTCGCCCGCGACCGGATGGAAATCCGGCCAGGGAGCCACATCCTCGAAGTCGGCGTCGGCACCGGCATCAACGCCTCGCTCTATCCACGCAACTGTCACGTCACGGGCATCGACCTCTCGACCTCGATGCTCGACAAGGCGCGGGAGCGCGTCGCGCGCGAGGGCTTGCGCAACGTCCGCCTGATGGAGATGGATGCCGCGAAGACGACGTTCGCCGACGATACGTTCGACATCGTGTACGCGCCGTACCTGATCAGCGTCGTGCCCGATCCCGTGACGGTCGCCTGCGAGATGCGGCGCGTCTGCAAGCCGGGCGGCAAGATCGTCATCCTGAATCACTTCCGCAGCGCCAATCCGGTGCTCTCGCGCGTCGAACGTTCCATTTCGCCGCTCACCGTGCACATCGGCTTCAAGTCGGATCTCGATCTGCCGGCGTTCCTGGCGCAGGCCGGGCTTCGTCCGGAGTCGATTGAAAAGGTGAACGTGCCGAAGATCTGGTCGCTCGTCACCTGCGTGAAGTAAGCTCGGGCATTCTCTCCACCGAACTCGGCGTCGCGCACGCTCCGGATCCCGCATACCGTGCGCTCGTTGCCGTTGACGAGCGTGTCGGCGTGTGGCGGATGCTCCGCCGGCCGCTCATCGTCGCTGTCGTGATCGGAACGGCCGTGCCGATCATGGCGGTACAGCGAATCACGATCGGGCTGCTCGTCTCGGCGGCGCTCTCATTCCTGTTCGTCATCGCCATTCAGATCGCGGTCGGTGCGGTGCTGATCGCATCCGCTGCCTCGCGGCGCGTCGGCATGTCGCGCGCGCTGGATTTGTGGTTCGCCGGTCATGTCCCCTACAGCCTGTGGCTGCTCGTGGCTGCGGCGGCGATTGCCGCGATGCCGGCGGCAGGCCTTGACGGGCTGATTGCCGTCGCCGTTATCCCGGCCGCGTGGACCGCCGTCATCGTCGCGGCGTTTTGCCGCAACGTGCTCGGCACCAGCAGGGCAGGCGCCCGGTGGCGCGCCATCGCGCACTTCCTCGCGATGTGGTGGATCGCACTGCAGCTCGTGGCCCTGAGCGCTGGCGGGTGGTTCCAGGTCTGGGCGCCGATCGCGAGGGTGCTCCAGTGAGCCGACTGTCGCCGCGCGTCGTGTCAGCGGCGCTGCTCGTCGCCGGGGCGGTTGTCGGCACCCATGCGGATCGCATTCCGTCGCGCCAGCCCGTCCGCGCGGGTGAGTACTGGGTGTTGTCCGGCGACTTCCACGTGCACGCGTTTCCGGGCGATGGTGCGCTCGCGCCATGGATGCTGCGTGACGAGGCCGCCCGTGCCGGGCTCGACGTCATCGCTGTGACCAATCACAACCAGACGCTGACCGGCCGGCTCGCGGAGTGGATAAGCGGCAGCGGCGACGGTCCACTGATGCTGACGGGTCAGGAAGTCACCAACCCCGAGTACCACATGGTGGCCGCCGGACTGCAACACGCCGTCAATGCGGATCAGCCCGCCGCCGGAGCAATCGTTGATGTCCACGCGCAGGGCGGGGTCGCTATCGCTGCGCACCCGTCGCGGCGCTTCAGGGGCTATGACAGCGACGCGACCGTCGCCGCGCTCGACGGCGCGGAAGCGGCTCACTCCGGGATCCACGTCGACGGCGCGTTTCGGCGCGACCTGAATGCGTTCTTCGAACGGGCGCGCCGCATCAACCCGGGCGTCGCGGCGATTGGCTCGTCGGACTTCCACGCGATGCCGCCGCCGCTTGGCCTCACCCGCACTTTCGTGTTCGTGCGGGAACGGACGAAGGCCGGCGTGCTGGACGCGATTCGCAGCGGCCGGACGCTTGCGGTGGACGGCGACGGGCGTCTGACCGGCGATCCATCGCTGATCCGATTGCTCGGCGATGTCCGCCCGGCCGGGCGATCGGACCCGCATCCGAAGTGGAGACGCGTCTCGGTCGCGCTGACGTGGTTTGGCGCGCTCGGTCTGGTCATCCTCAGCGGCAGAGTCCGCGCTGACTGATGCGGCGGCCCCGCCTGAAGGCGGACACTACGTTAAAACCAGCTCCGCTCTAATCCAGCGGCGCGCCGTGCGTCGGCGAGGTGGCCCCGATGCATGTACCAGTGGTCGGCGACGTACTGCAGGCACAGGCGATAGGTGCCACACATCTCCGCGAAGCCCTTGGGCGCGTTCACGCTCGACCGGTCGAGATCGTCTTCGGAGAGTGAATCGAGCAGCGCGAGGGTTGAGGCCCGCACTTCACGGCACTTCGCCAGCACCTGATCGAATGGAGGGTAGAGGCTGCCGTCCCCGCTGACATGCCCGCTGTCGAAGACCTGCTCCCAATGTGCCAGCGGGTTTTCTTCGCCCAGCATGAACCTGCGGATGACCAGCGTCTCGATGTAGGCCAGATGTCCGAGCACCCACAACGTGTGACAGCCTCCGTTCGGAGTCGGAAACACCAGGCAATGCTCGCGCATCTCCTCAACGCGAACCAGGACCCGATCCCGGCTCTTTGTCAGGTTGTCGCGTATGAGATCGATGGACTGCATCGAACGACTCGAACGTTCCGAACGACTCGAACGACTCGAACGGCTAGATCGGCGGAAGGGTCACTCAATTCGGTGTCGGGCGCTGCACTCGGTCGATGATCAGAAACTCTACGGGACCTTCAGCTGCCTCCAATTTGAGTCCAAGCTGTTCCTGCAAGGCGGTGAACAGTGGGGGGCCAACGTTGCGAAGCTGAGGCGTGTCTGCGTCGGCGCCTGTCGGCGTCGATAGCGATGGCCGCGAATGCTCGAGACGGAAATCGAATTCTCCAGTCAGGCCGGTGCGATCGAGAACGGGCCTCTCGACTACGCTCGTCAGGTACTCAGCCAGATAGGCAATCGGTTGTCGTGAACCCCACGCTGTATCCGCGGAGCCTCCTCCCGGAAAAAACCGGCGAACAGAATTGCTGTCGCAGATCGGACCGCTAATATCCGGACCGTTCTCAAACGCCGCGAGGAAATCCTTTGCGGCGTAAGGAGCTTTGGGGTTAGCGTCTCGCCGCGCGGCCTGTATTCGCGCACAGTCCACGGTATCGTCGGGGCGCGTCAGGCGCGGACCGAAACGGCGCTCCTCGCGAGCCATTACAAGGTTGTACACGCGGGTCTCGCGCTTATCTGTATGCGCTGCAAACGCAAAGCGGTCGCGCAGCAACGCCTGCGACATCGCCCGTCTGACGTCGGGCCCTGCGCCTTCCGCGAAAGTCGCTGTAATGTCGAACTGTTCCGACTGCATCCATCCTGGAGCGCCCTCAATCCGGTATCGCGGAATGTGGTAGGCATCGGCGATCAGGAACGGCAGGGTCAGTCTTGTCGCAGTGAACCGTCCCGGTCGCCACTCAAGAGTGGCATTCGGACGCGGCCATGAGTTGCTTGGTGCCGACGGTTTCACTGACGCGACTTGGAAGACTGGCTCGAGCCGTGCATTCTGAGGACCCGCGAAGAGCGGACTAACAAGGCTCAACATCGTGGCCACCAGCACAGTGGGTTTCATATACGTCCTTCGAACGACTCGAACGACTCGAACGACTCGAACGATTCGAACGGCTAGATTTTCATCTTCGGCCGGCCGCGCGGCTTCTTCGGCGGCTTGTCGAGCGCCTTGAGCAGGATCTCGGCGGCCACGTCGGCGCCGTTTGTCTCCGGCTTCTTCTTCAGCTTCGGCTGCGCCAGCAGCTTGTCCAGGTGCGGCTCCCACTTGCCGTTGAACAGGTCGTCGTGGGTGAAGGCGGCCGATCGCACGTATTTCGGCATCTCCTCGACGAGCACGTCGTATTCCGGAAAGTGGCCGCGAGGCGTATACAGGATCGCCGCGTCATTCGCGATGCACTCGGCGACAATGCCGTAGCCGGGCTTGGTGACGACCGCTTCGGACGCCATCACCAGATCTTCGTAGCGGATGCCGGCGTCGTACATCCCTTCTTCGTTGATGGTAATGAACGAGCCCTTTTTCTCGACAAGCGGGGCGTCCTTTCGTGCACGGCTCAGCGAGACGTTCGAGGTCATGATGACCGTGTACTTTTTGAACTTCGACAGCAGGCCGGTGTCCAGTCCGGGCAGCCCGTAGCCGCCGAACGACGCGAGCACGATCGGCTTGTCGGCCGGGATCTTCAGCTGCTTGCAGACCTCTTCACGCGTCCGCGTCGAGTGACGGGCGATGAAGGGGATGTCCTTGACGTTCGAGAAGCTCTCGAACCCGCCCGATATGGGCAGGCGCAGCGCCATCGACGCCTTGGCATAGGCCCCGCGAATGGCAGGCAGCAACGACGGCGCGAGCCTCACGCGCGGGTAGTCGGCATAGACCCAGTCCCACGAGAAGTTGCCCAAGCCAATCGACGGGATGCCGGCAGCCGCGCCGACGGCGAACGCCAGCGGCGGAATATCCCCGACGATCAGCCCCGCTCCCAGCTCGCGCAGCGAACGCGTTTCGCTGGCGGCGCGCGTGACCAGATCGCTGTGAAACGACGCGGCGCGGCGAATGCTGTCCGCTTCGTCGAGCGTCAGCGCGTCGATCTGGACGACGCCGGTGTCCGTTTCGAGGGTGCTGAAGGTGACCTTCCCCTTGACGGTGAGGTCGAAAAGCCATCGCGGGGCCGCGGTGCGGACGCCGATCCGCGTTTCGGGCCTTTGGGCGAGGATGGCGTTGATGACTTCGATCGAGCGCGACGCATGGCCGAACCCGTGACCGGAGATATAGAAGACGATCGCTTGAGCCAATCTGTTATGAGTCCTTGTAAGTCAGAAGGCAGAAGTCAGACATCAGAAGTCAGACATCAGAAGTCAGGGTTAGAGGCTGCGGCGGATGACATCGGTTTTGTGGCGTCTGATTTCTGTTCTCTGGCGTCTGGCTTCTGATCCAGTGCGACGTTGACGACTTGTTCCAGGGTTTCCACGGGTATGAACGTCATGTCCTTCCGGATCTCCTCTGGAAGCTCCGCGAGATCCGGTTCGTTGAGCGCCGGAAGAATAACCGTCTTGATCCCCGCCCGGCGCGCCGCAAGCGTCTTCTCGCGCACGCCGCCGATCGGCAGCACCAGCCCGCTCAACGTGATTTCGCCGGTCATTGCCACATCCTGCCGTACGGGCTGATTGCGCACCGCCGACAGGATCGCCGTCGCCATCGTCACGCCCGCCGACGGGCCGTCCTTCGGTATCGCGCCGGCCGGGACGTGCACGTGCAAGTCGTGTTGTGCGAGAAATTCAGGGGAAATCCCAAGGTCCGCCGCGCGCGCCCGCAGGTGGCTCAGGGCCGCACGGGCGGACTCCTGCATCACATTGCCGAGCTGCCCGGTCAGAATGATGTTCTGGTTTCCGCCCGGAAGCAAGGTCGCTTCGATGTAGAGGACGTCTCCGCCCGTTTCCGTCCAGGCGAGTCCCGTGGCGACACCAGCCCGGGACGTGCGAAATGCCGCTTCGCGCCTGAACCGCGGAGCTCCCAGATAGTCGTCAACCTGGTCCCGGTCGATGACCGTTTTTTCGATGGTTTCGGTGCCTGGAGGTTTTGTCGCCACGCGTGCTGCCACCTTCCGGGCAATCGCGCCGAGCTGCCGTTCGAGGTTCCGGACGCCGGCCTCGCGCGTGTATTCGGTGATGACGAGCTGCAGCGCCGCATCGGTGATGTCCAGCGCGTCCGGCGTCAGGCCGTGTTCCGCGATCTGTCGCGGCAGCAAGTACTTGCGGGCGATGTGCGCCTTCTCCTGCTCGCTGTAGCCGGCGAGCGAAATGATCTCCATGCGATCCAGCAGGGCGGGGTGGATGGTGCCGAGCTGGTTCGCCGTGGTGATGAACAGCACCTTCGACAGGTCGACGGCGATTTCGAGGTAGTGGTCGCGGAACGAATGGTTCTGCGCCGGGTCGAGCACCTCGAGCAGCGCCGCCGCCGGGTCGCCCTGATAGCCGGCGGCAATCTTGTCGATCTCGTCGAGCATGAACACGGGATTCATCGAGCCGGCGTTCTTCAACGCCTGGACGATGCGCCCCGGCATCGAGCCGATGTAGGTCCGGCGGTGTCCCCTGATCTCCGCCTCGTCGCGGACGCCGCCGAGCGAAATGCGCACGAACTTGCGCGACATGGCCCGCGCGATCGAGTGGCCGAGCGACGTTTTGCCGACACCCGGCGGGCCGACGAAGCACAGAATCGGCCCCTTCATGTCCCCCTTCAGCTTGCGGACGGCCAGGTACTCGACGATGCGCTCCTTGACCTTGTCGAGGTCGTAGTGATCCTCGTCGAGCACCTTGCGGGCTTCGATCGGATCGATGCGATCGGGCGTCGTCGCGCTCCACGGGACATCGAGGATCCAGTCGACGTAGGTTCGCAGCATCTGGTGCTCAGGCGATGCCGCGTTCATGCGTTCGAGTCGATCGACCTCGCGCATGGCGACGGTATGGACGCCCTCGGGCAGCTTTGCGGCCTCGATGCGCGCGCGCAGCTCCGCGAGGTCGTTGCCTTCGCCCTCGCCGAGCTCCTGCTGGATCGCCTTCATCTGCTGGCGCAGGTAGTACTGACGCTGCGCGTCGGTCATCTCCTGCTGCGCCTGCGACTCGATCTTGCCCTTCAATTCCAGCAGCGAGACTTCGCGCGTCAGCGCGGCGGCGACGGACTGCAGCTTCTTCACGAGGTCGTGCTCCTCGAGCAGCGCCTGCTTGTCCTCCGGCTTCATGTCGATGAGCGTGGCCAGCACGTAGACGAGCCGCAGCGGGTCTTCGATGTTCATCACGACGCCGCGCAGCTCCTCGGAGAGTCCGGTCGCCAGCGAGAGCGCCTTGTCGATGAGCTCCTGGATGCGGCGCACGTGCGCGTCCACCTCGATCGTCCGCTCGAACGGCTCGGGGAGCGGCGTGATCCGCGCGCGCATCGACGTACCGGTGCGCGTCACGACGTCGGCACGGACGCGCGCGACCCCTTCGATGATGATGTTGATGCCGCCGCCGGCCTTGGCCATCTGTCTGATCATGCCGACCGTTCCAATGCGCCGGACGTCCTCCGGCCCGGGATCTTCCTGGTCGTTCTCCTGGAGCAGGAACAGGATCAGGCGGTTTTCGGCGAGGGCGCGGTTGACCGTCTCGATCGAGACCGGGCGGTTGACGGCCAGCGGCTGCAGCGTCAGCGGAAAGGTGACCGTTCGTCGAAGCGGAAGGACGGGCAGTTCGGACGGAAGAGTCGGATGCGTCGGCTCGGCCAAAGCGGATCTCAGTCTATCAAGTGCCGGGCCACATCCAGCGCACGTCGTGTCCGCCTTCAGGCGGACCACTGTGGCAGAATCGTCTGGACGTGGACGAACGGCAGTTTTTCACGGAAAAGCCGGAACAGCGAACGGGACGCTTTCAGTGTCCGCGCTGCCGCCGGACCAACGAGTACTCAATCCGCTGGATGAGGCGTACGCGCAAGTCGCAGCTGCCCGGTGGAGCGGATGAGCGTGCCCGCGCGATGTTCGCGAAAGTGAAGGACCACCTCGTGCGCATCGACTCGGACGTGACGTGCAAGAGCTGCGGCAAGCGCTTCGAGATTCCGTCACACCAGAACATCGTGTTTCTCGAGCAGCTCGAGGGTCTCCCGCAAGAGGATTACGACGAATGACTGTGGGACGGGTTCCGCGAGCTCCAGCGAAGAAACGCGAGCGGACCCGTCACTCAGTAAATGTGCGGAATCAATTTCCAGGGGACCCGCCGGATGTACTCGTCATACCCGCCGGCGGAGTGCGCGCGCAGCGTTCGCTCCTCGAACGGAATCGCGATGAGGATGTACACGCTGCTGATCGACGCAAACACCAGCCGCGTCATCGTCATCGTCCCCACCGCAAAGACGAGGAGAATCCATCCCAGGTAGATCGGGTGCCGCACCCAGCCGTAAGGCCCATCGGTTTTGAATTCATTTTGCGTTTTGGGATTTGGCCCCGCCGAAGCCTTCGCGGAGGCGAGGGATTCGGGATTTAACACCTGCCGCACTCCGGCGAGTTCGAGGCCGTCGATGACGGCGGTCGCGCGCAGCGTGAGCCAGACTCCCACCAGCTGTACGGGCACCATTGCCCAGTTCCACGGCGATGGGATCTGCCATGCCACACCGGCCACAGGACGCCAGGCGTAGCAGACGCCGATGAGCATCAGGCTTGCAACCCAGACGTAGACTGCACGTTCGAGCGGCGCGGATACGATGCGCCGGACGAACGCGCGAACGGCATCGCGGGCAAAGATGCTGTGATGCACGGCAAAGGCGCTGAAGAGGACGAGATTGAACACGATCGCGCCCGGCGCCGCCTTACCTTCGACGATTTCGCCGAACGTAATGGTGTACGAGAAGAGGAAATAGACGAGGGCGGCAACAAACAGCGCCCCTCCGGCCCACGCGAAAGCGCGAGCGGCTG
>JBOGIQ010000236.1:0-9530 GCA_050742535.1 Vicinamibacterales bacterium
GACGAGATCACGGCCGAGGCAATACGTCTGGGGACGTACCCCATCTCCATCATTCCGGATCAGGACTGCTGCACCCTGTTCACGCCGCGCAACCCGCAGACGCGCGCGCGCTTAGCGGACATCGAAGCCGCCGAACGGGCGTTGCAGATCGATGAACTCGTGGGACGCGCCGTTCAGGAGGCCGCTGTCGAGGACTTCGAATTTCCGATACGATCCGACGTGGAGTCCGGCTTCAGCCGGATTGGGAACGAGGTGACACCGTGGCAGTAAGTGGACTCGCCGACGCAGGCGCCCATATAGGCATAGCCCGCATCGAATCGATCCTCGGCGAAGACGCCAGCCTTCTCCAGCACGAGTGCAAGACGATCCCGAAGGAGCAGCTGCATCTTCCCGGGCCGGATTTTGTCGACAAGGTCCTGGCGGCCTCGGATCGTTCGCCGCGCGTGCTCGCCGCTGTTCAGACATTGCTCAACACCGGCCGCCTCGCGAAAACCGGATACGTTTCGATTCTGCCCGTCGATCAGGGCATCGAGCACTCTGCCGGCGCGTCGTTCGCGCCCAACCCCGCGTATTTCGACCCCGAGAACATCGTCAAGCTTGGCGTGGAGGGCGGATGCAACGCGGTGGCGTCAACGCTCGGCGTGCTTGGCTCGGTCGCGCGGCGCTACGCACACAGGATTCCCTTCATCCTCAAGTTCAACCATAACGAGTTCCTGTCGTACCCAAACAGCTACGACCAGATTCGGTTTGCCAGCGTGAAGCAGGCGTTCGACATGGGCGCTCAGGGGGTCGGAGCGACGATCTACTTCGGATCGGAAGAGTCGAAGCGTCAGCTGCAGGAAGTGGCGGCGGTGTTCGAGCAGGCGCACCAGCTCGGGATGTTTACCGTGCTCTGGTGCTACACGCGCAACGCCGCGTTCAAGACCAAAGAGGCTGATTACCACCTCGCTGCGGACCTGACAGGTCAGGCGAATCACCTTGGAGTGACGATCGAAGCCGACATCATCAAGCAGAAGCTTCCGGAGGTGCACGCTGGGGGCTACACCGCCTTGAAGTTCGGCAAGACGCACAAAGCCGTCTACGAAAAGCTCACGACGAACAACCCGATCGACATGACGCGGTATCAGCTGGCGAACTGCTACATGGGGCGCTCGCCGCTCATCAACTCCGGCGGCGCGTCGGCAGGGGAGACCGACCTGAAGGAAGCGGTGAAGACGGCCGTCATCAACAAGCGGGCCGGCGGCATGGGGCTCATCTCCGGCCGCAAGGCGTTCCAGCGGCCGGTGAAGGAAGGCGTCGCGCTGCTCAACGCGATTCAGGACGTCTACCTGGCGAAGGAAATCACGATCGCGTGATCTTCCCGTCCAGATACTCGCGCAGCGCCTCCTGCGTGCTCCGGAACGCCAGGTTGTCCCACGGGATCTCGTCGGGCGCGAAATAGCGTCCCTCCAGGCTTTCCTCGTCGCACGTCAGGCACCCGCCGATCGCCGTTGCGGCGTAGACGATGATCACGGGTGCGCGGCTGGGATACGAATAGATGTTGATCAGATGATCGAGCCTGATCTCCAGGCTCGCCTCTTCGCGCGCCTCGCGTAATGCCGCCGCCTCGACGGTCTCGCCGCGGTCGACGAACCCTCCCGGAAACACCCAGAGTCCATAACCGGGCTCGATCGCGCGGCGCACGAGCACGATGTGATTGCGCTCGTCGCGGATGATCGTGCCCACGGCGAGCTTCGGGTCGAGATAGAAGACGAAGCCGCACCGCGAGCAGACCAGCCGCTCGGGATCGTACGGCCGCAGCTGCCGCGGCTCGAGGCCGCCCCCGCACAGGGGGCAGAAGCTGTACGGCCGTTCGTCATGCGGATGCATAGGCGGGGAGGACCAGTCTACTCGCGCTCGATTCCTTCGTAGGGGCCGACCTTAAGGTCGGCCCTACTACAATTGATGGGATGTCGATTCTCAAAGTGGCGCGGATGGGCCACCCGGTGCTGCGGACGCGTGCACGGGCGCTCGACAAGGCGGCGGTGCGTCATCCGCTGATGCAGAAGCTCATCGACGACATGATCGAGACGATGCACGAGTATCACGGCGTCGGTCTGGCGGCGCCGCAGGTGCACGAGGACATCCGCGTGTTCGTCGGGCTGATCGACGAGGAACCCAGCCCGAAGAGCGAGGCCATCGCGCTGATCAACCCGGAGATTACGCCGGACGGATCGGACAGGCAGGACGGGTGGGAGGGGTGCCTCAGCATCCCGGACATCCGCGGGATGGTACCGCGATTCACGTCGGTCGTCGTCAAGGCGCTGGATCGGGACGGCCGCGCGATCGAGCTGCGGCTGAAGAACTTTGCCGCGCGGGTCGCGCAGCACGAAACGGATCATCTCGACGGCATCCTGTTTTTCGATCGAATGACCTCGCTGCAGTCGCTCACATATCTCGACGAGTATTCCCGGTATCACGCCAAAGACGACGATTAACAGCGGTCGGTCCGCCTGAAGGCGGACACTACGTCGATCCCGTATAATCACCGCGCACGTGCTCGCCACCGGGGCTCCTCGCATCACACTCAGAACCGCACCGATGACGCCGTTCGACGGCGCCATCGCCGCCGCGCGTACGTGTTACTCGCCGCGCGTGATCGCGGCGTCGGAAGTCACCGACGGGCAGCGTGACCTGATCGGCGGGCTGACCTTCGACGCCGGCCACCACACGGTCTATCAGCACGCGCATTTCGAGTTCGGCCTCGAGAACGTGTCGCGGCAGTTCGTCTGGGCGTTCCTGCACTCGTATCCCTTCTACAACTCCGAGCAGTCGAGCCAGCGCTACGTCAAGCTCCGGGAACCGCGCGCGTTCGTGCCGCCGCTCGATGGAGAGGCGCTGCACGTCTACGAAACGGCGGTCGAGCGCGCATGGGATCGCTACGCCGAGTTGTCCGTGCTTCTCAAGGACGACGCCCACGTGATCCTGAAGGAGCTGCGCTACGTCCGGCCGACGACCAATCCGGAGCGATTGAAGCAGATCGACAAGGACGCCGAGAAGCGCGCCATC
The DNA here is from genome assembly GCA_050742535.1 of Vicinamibacterales bacterium. Classification (GTDB taxonomy): domain Bacteria; phylum Acidobacteriota; class Vicinamibacteria; order Vicinamibacterales; family UBA2999; genus Gp6-AA40. The sequence continues at coordinate 3,049 of JBOGIQ010000236.1, forward strand.
GAGACCGCGCGCTACGTGATCCCGATCGGGGCGTTCACCTCGATGGTGCACACGGTGTCCGGCATCGTGCTCCATCGCCTCTACCGGATGATGAACACCGGGGACGCGCCGTCCGAGGCGCGGCTGGTCATCTCCGAGATGGTCCGCCTCGTCAAGGAGTGGGATCCGCATTTTTTCGAAAAGGTCGGCCCGGGGCCGATTCCGTCGGACGACGTGCCGGAAATGTCGCTGCCGAAGCCGCGGTCTGGCGGCGACCGTTACGCGGCGGAGTTCGACGCGCGCCTGAACGGCAAGTGGTCGCGCCTGCGCGACGCGTCGCCCGATGCGGAAGAGATTGTTGCCGAGGCTGTTCGCTCGGTTTTTGGCCTGACGCGCGACGAGATGCCGGACGACGAGGCCCTCGACCGGGTGATGAACCCCGCGCGGAACCGCTACCGGCTGGACATCCTGAACGTCTCGCACCACTCGCCGCTGATGCGGGCGCTGCATCATGCCACCTACGTCTTCGAGAAGCGTCTGAGCCACACCGCCGACTCGCAGGATCAGCGCCATCGCATGGTTCCCGCGTCGCGGCCGCTGATGACCTTCTCCGACACGCAGCAGCCGGACTACATCACGCCGCGGCTCATTGCCGCCAACGCGCGTGCACAGTCGGTCTATGACGAATCCATGCGCGAGGCGTGGGCCGCCAAGAACCGGCTGCTCGAGCTGGGCGTTCCGCTGGAGTTTGCGCTCTACGTGCTGCCGAACGCGAAGACGCTGCGCTTCGTGGAATCAGGATCGCTGCTCTCGCTGCTGCACAAGTGGACGCTGCGCACCTGCTTCAACGCGCAGGAGGAGATCTACCTGGCGTCGATGGACGAGATCTCCGCCGTCCGCGCGCTGCATCCGCGCATCGGCCGGCACCTCGGTCCGCCGTGCGTGATTCGCAATGGCCTGATCTCGCCGCGCTGCACCGAAGGCACGCATTTCTGCGGCGTTCCGGTGTGGAAGGATTTTCCGGCGGTCGTGCGGCGGCTCTAAAGAGCCGCAATGCAAAATGCAAAATGCAAGATGCAAACAGAGCTCTTTTGCATTTTGAATTTTGCATCTTGAATTACCAGTGTCCATGATCGCCTGGATAGCCCACCTCTACACCGCCTCGGGCGCGCTCTTCGCCTTCCTCGCCACCCTCGCGATCATCGAATTCGACTACCGGGCCGCGTTCTTCTGGCTCGGCGTCCAGGTGATCGTTGACGCAACCGACGGCGTGCTCGCCCGCGCGCTCCGCGTGTCCGAGCGCCTCCCGTGGTTCAACGGCGCCAAGCTCGACGACATCGTCGACTATCTGTGCTACGTCTTCGTGCCGGCGCTGTTCGTCTGGCGCGCGATTCTCGTGCCCGACACCTGGACGATGTACGTCGTCGGCGCGATGCTGCTGTCGAGCGCGTACGGCTTCAACAGGGCCGACGCAAAGTCGGCGGATCATTTCTTCACCGGCTTCCCCTCGTACTGGAACATCGTCGTCTTTTACATGCTGGTGCTTCGACTGCCGGAGGCGGTCAACGGCGCCATTCTGCTGGCGCTCGCGGTGATGGTGTTCGTGCCGATTCGCTATGTGTATCCGTCCCGCACGCCGGTGCTGCGTGGGCCGACCAACGTGCTGGGCGCGATCTGGGGAGTGTTGATCGGCGTCATGCTCTGGCAGTACCCGGTGGTATCACCGCCAGTGTTGTGGGCGTCGCTGGTGTTCCCGGTCTACTACTTCGGCTTGTCGTTCTGGCTGCAGTTCGCTCGGAGGTCCGCCTGAAGGCGGACACTACGGCGCCCGTCGTAGTGTCCGGCTTGAGCCGGATTACCACCGCGGGACGCCAAGTACCTGCCGGAGATCTTCGACCGCCGTTCGACGCTCGGGATCGACAGCCGCGCGTTTCATGTAGACCGTCGCGTTCGGAATGTCGCCGGCCCGTCCGAAGTTGATTGCCGCGTTCAGCTCGGCGGCGCTCTTCCGCACGTTGTCGTCTGCGATGGCCGCATCGAAACCCGCCAGCTGCCGCTTGCGAAACTCTTCGCTGACGTCCGTGCGAGCGGCCATGGCTGATCGAAAGTTTTCGGCTTCCTTCACGAGAGCCTCGTAGCACTGCGCCGCTCCGACGAACGCCTTGGCTCCAGGCGGCCAGCTTTCGACAGCCACTTCCACGAGTCCGAGATACCACGGCGCATCGCATTCCCTCGGGTCGAGGTCCCGAGCCTGCGTCAGGTCGCGCCGGGCTATCTCATATTCCCGCTGGTCGTATTCGATCATTCCCGCCAGCGTCAGGACCCGCGCGTTGTACCGCAGTGCCCGCGCCTGATCGATGTCCGCCCGCGCCGCCCCGATCTGTTTCAGATGGCGGCGGTTCCACGCGCGCCAGTAGTAGGCCTCCCCCCGGTTCGACGCGCGCGCATCGATGAGAACCGTTGCGTCGGCGACGGCCTCTTCGTTCTGTGAGAGGTATGTGCGGCATACCGCCCGGCCGAGCCGCCCTTCCTCGTGCGCCGGCTTGAGCTCGAGCACGCGCGTGAACAGCCTCTCCGCCGGCCGGCATTCGTTCGTCGCCTGATACACCGTCCCGAGGTCGAACGCGATCGTCGGCGAGTTGGAAAAACGCGCATACGCCTGCTCGAAGAAGCCGCGTACTTCCGAACCGTCGGTTCGGAAGATCGATGCCATGGCCACTCGACCGAGAAAGAATGACACCTCGACAAATCGCGGTACAGCGGTCCGCACCGCGCGCAGCCGATCGAACAGAAAGGGCGGAGCGCAGATTGCCCGCCGGTAGGCGAGAAGCGGGATGTCGTTCGCAGGAACGGCGGGTGCAGGGTCGGGCGTCGTTCGCCCGCATTGAATCGTCAGTCGCAAGTAGCCGTTGAGCTCGGCGCTGAACGGGCTTGCGTCGATAGCGGCGAGCGCCTGGTCGATCTGCTGCGCGGCGTCCTTCGTCGGCGGCAAAATGCGGCGCCCGGCGGCATCTTCCGGAACGCTTTTGACGATGGCCAGTAGCCTGTCAGCTTGAAGTACGTAGTGTCCGCCTTTAGGCGGACCCGGCGGACCCGGCGGACCCGGCGGACCAAGCCCCGTGAGACGGGGGACCAGCGACGCGGCATGAGCGAGGGTTGCCGTCGGATCGATCGACAGCTCTTTCTCGCGCAGCGCCAGCAGCAGGTCTACTTCGAACACCCGCACCAGGGCCGCGGCGGAACCCCCGGCCAGCCGTTCGTAAGCCGCTCTGGCATCGAGGAGGCAGTCGTAGCAGCCCTGTCGAACGAGCTCGTCAGCCCAGGCGCCCCGGTCCGGCTCGACGACCTTCGCAGACCGCGACCCGCAGCCGGCCGCCAGCGCCACCAAAACTACCAGACATATCCGCATCGCCAGGCGCATCGCGAACATTTGACACCGATTGGCGCGTTCTTGCGAGAACCCGTGAACCGCCATATCTTACATGATGTAAGATGCGCCATCGCTTGGCCTGGAGGACGTATGGCGATCAAGTTTTCGGCCGTCGTCACTGGAGCAACTGTCGTAGCGGCGGCCTGTGGTTCGCTCGTTTGGACCGATGGCTCGATCCTCAGTGCGCAGGTGACGCCCGGCGCGGCAACTGCCACTCCACCGAAATTCGAAGTGGCGACCATCAAACGCAATGTGTCTGGCGCGCCCGGAGCAGAAGACGTATTCCAGCCTGATGGCCGTTATCGGGCCCTCAACGTGCGGTTACGGGACCTCGTAGCGACGGCCTATCGAGTGCGCGGGTTTCAGGTTGCCGGCGGACCGGCGTGGGCTGCTTCAGAACGGTTCGACGTCGAGGCGAAGGCCGCGGACGCTGCCAGTTTCTGGTTCACCCCGAAGGCCGATGGGACCGTGGTATTTCCCGAGACGGCATTTCTCATGATTCGCGAGTTACTCAAGGACCGTTTCAAGTTGGTCGTTCACCACGAGACACGTGAGGGTCCGGCTTACGCGCTCATGATGATTCGATCCGGTGTGCGCGGACCGCGGCTGCGTCCGCCTACTGACGGCTGCTTCAAGAGTGTTCCGAAACCGCCAACCTGCGAAGGAATTCGATGGGCGCCAGGACGGTTCATGGCGACGTCGGCGACGATGGCGCGCTTGGCCACGAGCCTGTCGATCCTGCTGCAGCGTCTGGTCATCGACCGCACGGGACTGTCCGAACGGTTCGACTTCAATCTGGAATGGAAGCCGATCGATTCCGCTGTCGATCCAGCCGCAACGCCCGCGGCAGAATTCGCACCGTCGCTGCTCGCAGCGCTCGATGAGCAGCTGGGGTTGAAGCTGGAGGCACAGCAGGCGCCGATCGATTACGTCGTCATCGATAGCGCCGAACCGCCAACCGACAACTGATCGTTGCCGCTTTATAATCCTGCGCCGACTGTCAGGATGAGACTGCTGAGCCTGTTTCTCGTGGGAGGCCTGGTCGCTGCGCAAGCTCCACCCGGACCGCTTGTCTTCGGCCCACAGGCCGCCTGGTTCCGGCCTGCTGATGCTGAAGGAATCGCACGAGCCGTCGCGCCCTACGGCGGACGACCTTGGCTGATCACCGGCGTGCGACGTTCGCCCCCGCAGCGGAACGGCGAATTTCAGTGGTCGGCAATGGCGTATGCGGCGCCGACGACTGCCACACCTGAACTCCGGCGCGGATCGCTGGTGCCCGTTTCCTCGGCATCCACGCGCGAGCCTTTAGCCGACCCTGCCTCGTGGAGCGTCGATCCGTCGAGGGTCATTACGTGGGCGCAGGTCGCGCTGCCCGGACGGACGTTCGAGGACGTGACCGGCGAACAGGATGAGAACCGGCCGCTCACGATCACCGGCGACATCACCGACGCGGATCTCCTGAGTGCCGTGCGCTTCCTCCGCTCTGGTCCGGCCATCGCGGTCCCGCCCGGGCTGAATCTCGGAACGGTTCCAGGACCCGTCCGCGCCATCCGTGCGCCTGTGGTAAAACACCCGGCGTTACCAGCCGTGCGCGTCGGTCTCGGCTTGACCGCCGGGTGCGGCTACGAAGTGGTGCTCGAACGCCGCGGGGAGACCTGGATAGGGGCGGTCGAAGGTGGTGTCGGATGTAGCGGCTCGGTCGCGTCCAACCCCGATATCCCGCCTCAGCGTTGAGTCATGGAACGAAATCGATTTCTTGCGCCAGCTCTGGCGCTGGCTCTGGTCGCGACCTGCATACACCCTTCACATCTCGCCGCGCAGGCCGACCGCGATCCATTACGGTCGGCGATGGCAAGGCGGATCGACGAAGGGAAGCAGGGAACGGGAGCGGTGGTTGGTCTCCTCACGCCGCAGGGACGATCGTTCGCGACATACGGCCGCATCAGCCTTGGCGGACCTGAGGTCACGCCTGACACCATTTTCGAGATCGGCTCGATCACGAAGGTATTCACTGCATTCCTGCTGGCAGACATGGTCGAGCGCGGCGAAGTCAGGCTGGACGACCCTGTCCGCAAGTTCCTTCCGGGTTCGGTGAAGGTCCCCTCGCGGGGTGGCAAGGAGATCACGCTGGTCGATCTGGCGACGCAAACGTCCGGGTTGCCTCGGGACTCCGTCAAGGTCGATCTGGACAGCCCGACGAGCGCGTACGCGGATTACACCGCGAGCCAGCTATATGCGTTCCTCGGAAGTTTCCGGCTCGATCGGGATCCAGGGTCGAAGTACGAGTATTCGAATGTCGGTTTCGGGCTCCTCGGGCAAGCGCTCGCGTTGCGAGCTGGCATGAGCTATGAGGACCTCCTGCGGCGCCGGATTTTCGAACCGCTTGGCATGACCAGCACGACGATTACCGTCGACGCCGAGCAGCGTTCGCGGCGCGCGACGGGTTACAACGGCAAGCTGTTGGCTGTCGAACCGTGGAATGGGGGAGCGCTCGCTTCTACGGGTAGCATTCTTTCGACCGCCGCAGACATGTTGAAGTTCGGCGCGGCGATGGTCGATCCGAGCAGCCCGCTGAAAGCCGCGTTCGCGCGCATGACGTCCGTGAGACGCCCGAGTGACGGTCCGCGATCGGACCAGGTTCTCGGGTGGGGAATATTCCGGCTCGGGCCGAACGAGCTTGTCGGCCACAGCGGCGGCACGCTCGGGTTCCAAACACGACTCATCGTCGATCTCACGAGAAAACGATCCGTCGTTGCGTGGATCAACGGGCAGGGCGAGTCCGTTACTGAACTGGTGGGTATGGCGCTCGATCGCCCCGGCCTTCAGTAGGGTGCGCGCGCGTCTGTCGATTGCCTTCGCGCTGGTTGCCGGAGTCCTTCACTCAGGCAGCGCGCTCGCGCAAATCCAGCTCATCCCGGTCGCGACGGGGGTGGCCAGTCCGGTGTTCGTCACCGGAGCGCGCGACGGCACGCGCCGGCTGTTCATCGTGGAGCAGGCCGGCACGATTCGCGTCATGCCGATCGCCGGCGCCACCCATTCGCTGTTTCTCGACATCCGCTCGCGGGTGCGATCC
>JBOGIQ010000237.1:0-9519 GCA_050742535.1 Vicinamibacterales bacterium
GCGCGAACGTCAGCTCGAAGTCCCAGCCACCAGCGAGTCCGGTTCGATCGATCACGGCACGCTGCGTCTGACCGGTCAGATATCGCTGGAACTCGGCCATCGGATAGCCGCCGGCGGTCAGCGTGTCTCCCTGCGTCTGCAGACCGCACAGTATGCGGCCCTCCGCGGATCGCGGCGGCCACGGCGCGCCGGTCGCGCCGGCTTCGCGGGCCAGCGCGGCGCAGTCGGTCTTGCTCTGTCTGAGCCGCGGCCCCAGTGCAGCCTCCGTTCGCGCGCGAACGAGCGCGAACACCGCACGCTCGCGTGTCTCGCGATGGGCCCGAAATGCGAAACGCTCCGCGAGCATCGCGCGCGCCAGTTGCAGCCCGACCTGCGTCGGCCCAATCGCCACCGGTCCAACGTTCGTCTCGGTCTTGATGGTGATGTCGAACCGTACCTCGCGCGTCCAGTCCGGCGCGCCTTCCACCTGGAACGGCTGCAGCCCATGAGCAAACGCGATCATGTCGTGGATCGTCATGTTGCTGGCGAGGAAGGTGCCGCCGGGCAGCCTGCGCGTGAACGACGAGCCGGAGCCGGACGCGTTGACCTTGACGCTGGCGACATAGGGAATCGGCGGCGGCTCAGGAGTCTGTGCCGAAAGCACAGCCGTCGCGGACAGAATAAAGGTCACAAGGGTACGCATCAGGCCCTCCGACCGTAGAACACGCGACGAAGCAGAAGGTTGCAGCTATCTTTTCATTCCGCGCCGGCGTCCGCCCGCCGGGACTCGAGCAGCCGATCAAGGCGTGAAACGACGTCGCGCCGAACGGCAGCATCCAGATTCGAAATCGCCTGCATCGTCTCCGCACGGAGTCCCTTGACGGCGTCCATCGCCTCCGCGTGCAGCCCTTTGGTAAGGTTCTGGCTTTCCTCTACGCCGATTCGGATATCCTCGCGAAGCTCGCGCATCTCGCCTTTGAGCGAGTCGCGAAGTTCGTGCAGCTCGGTTCTGAGTGAATCCCGCACCTCGTGCAGCTCGGTCCTCAGTGAATCCCGCACCTCGTGCAGCTCGGTCCGCAGCTCCGTCCGCAGGCCAGCCGCGACGCCGTGAAGTTCGGCGCTGAAGTCCGAACGCATTGCAGAAAATCCATCCTTCATCTCGCCTCGGAGTTGCAGAATCTGCGACTCCAGGCGCCCGACACGTTCCGGCAGATCCTTCAACTGCTGCATCTGCTCCTCGAGAGTTGTCACTCGTTGTTCCAAAGTTCGAGGCTGCACGGCCGATCCTCCGCGATCGCACGCGTTCCCATTGAACGGGGCGTCCACGGTCGGGTTGCGAGGGCTGTGCCGGCTGCGCGGACGACGGTAACATCGTCCGCATCCGTGTGCAATCCGAGCGCGGTCAGAACACGGGAGGAGCGAAGATGTTCCCGATGACGGCGGCGACGACCAGCGAAAGAGCCCATCCGACGATGCACACGACGACCGCGCGGCCCGTGCTCCGGTAATCGAGGGCCTGCCGCACCGCGACGATCATCGCCAGAAGCATCCACGCCGACGCGATTGCGTAGATTGTCAGGCCGAGAATCGGAATCACTGCCAGGACGCGTAAGAGACCAGGCGCCGAGGCAAACGCGATCGTCCGCAGCAACTCTCCGACATCGGCTTTCGTCTGAGGCTCCGGCAGGAGGTGTGTGCCGATCAGATACGTCAGCGCGGCCCAGGCCAGCCAGCCGATCAGAGACCCGACGATTCCCATGGCGAGAGATTCAGGGGTCTGCGTTCCCAGGCCGAGTACGCCGATGCCGCCCGAGACGCCGGCCAGCACGACGACCGCAACGGCCTGGCCGTTGGACCGGGCATCCGCTTCCACCTCCTCGTAGATGCGGCGGTCCAGCAGCGCCGCGCCGAACACGCGCCGTGCGAACGTACTCATCGCGGATTCAGCGCTGTTCGAGCGGCACGAATCGCTGCGGGTACCCGGGGCCGACGTAGTCCGCGCGCGGACGGATCAGCCGGTTGTTGGCGTACTGCTCCAGGATGTGCGCGGTCCAGCCCGACATGCGGCTGACGGCAAAGATCGGCGTATAGAGATCGATCGGAATGCCGAGCGTGTAGTACATCGACGCCGAGTAGAAGTCGACGTTCGGGTTCAGCTTCTTCTCGGACTTGACCAGCGCCTCCATGCGCTGCGACATGTCGAACCATGCCGTGCTGCCGGCGCGCTTGCCGAGATCGCGCGACATCTGACGCAGATGGGTCGCTCTCGGATCCTCTGTCTTGTAGACACGGTGTCCGAAGCCGGCAATCTTTTCCTTGCGCGCGAACTTGCCGCGGACGAACTCGTCGACCCGCTCGCCGCTCGCTGTCTCGCCGAGGTCGAGAAGCATCCGCATGACGTCGGCATTGGCGCCGCCGTGGAGCGGCCCCTTGAGGGTGCCGATGGCGGCAACGACGGCTGAATAGATGTCGGTGAGCGTCGCCGCGGCTACGCGCCCGGCGAACGTGGACGCGTTCAGCTCGTGATCGGCGTGCAGGGTCAGCGCGACGTCGAACGCCCGGGTCGCGAGCGCGTTCGGACGCTCGCCGGTGAGCATGTACAGAAAGTTGGCGGCGTGGCCGAGCACCGGATCGGGAGCGATCGGAGCGCCGCCGGCCTTCAGCCGGCCCCATGCCGCGACCACGGTGCCGGTCTGCGCCGTCAGGCGAACGGCCTTGCGGTACTGCGCGGCCGGCGACGCGTCGTTGACCTCGGCGTCGTAGTGCGCCAGCGCCGACGTGATCGTGCGCAGCGCGTCCATGCCGTCCACCGGCGGCAGCGACCGCATCAGGCGGACGATCGGCTCGGGAATCGGCCGCGCCGCAGCCAGCTGCGACTGCAGATCGCCCAGCTCCGCCCGCGTTGGCAGGCGACGGTGCCACAGCAGGTAGCAGACTTCCTCGAAGGTCGCGCCTTTCGCGAGGTCGTGAATGTCGTACCCGCAGTAGGCGAGCACGCCCTTCTCACCGTCGAGATAACAGAGTGCCGATGCCGTCGCGACCACGTCTTCGAGGCCGCCTTTGGGTTTTTCCGTGGTCGTTGCCATGGATGGATCCTAAACCACCTATAATCCGGCGCCTGAGGAGTTGAACATGCGACTTGGACGCCTTGCTGCGGCTGCCCTCCTGATCCTTTCCGGTTCTGTGTTCGCGCCCGAATTGACCGCTCAGGCGAAATTGCCGGTCGGTCCCATTCCGGTTGACTGCAACCGGGCCTGCCTCGAGGGGCTCGTCAACCAGTATCTGGACGCCCTCGTCGCCAAAGACCCGAAGCGGCTCCCGCTCTCCGCCGACGTGAAATACACCGAGCAGGAACAGGTGATGGCGGTCGGCGACGGCTTCTGGAAGACCGTCACCGGCCGCGGCAACTACAACCACTACTTCGCGGACCCGGTAGCGGGACAGGCCGGCTGGATGGGGACGATGCGCGAGCGCAACGGCCTGCTGCTGATGTCGGTGCGCCTGCGTGTGCAGCTCGGCCGGATCACCGAGATCGAGAAGTCGTTCTTCCGCGCCGGCGGCGGCGGACCGAACAACATCGCCGCGATGGACAAGGAGACGCAGCCCGAGGCGCTCTGGCTCCAGCCGATCCCTCCAGCGCAGCGTGCCTCGCGCACGCAGTTGATTGCCATCGCCAACGCCTACTTTGAAGGCGTGCAGAAAAACGACGGCAAGGGCTTCTATCCATTCACCAAGGACTGTGACCGGCTCGAGAACGGGTCACACACGACGAACGTGGCGGGCTCCAAGCCGACCACACCGAACTTCAACTACATGGGCAGCGACTGCAAGACGCAGCTCGAGAGCGGCTACCTGGCCATTGTCAACAACGTCCACCATCGCCGCTTCCCGCTCGTCGACGAGGAGCGCGGCGTCGTCTGGGCGAACTGCGTGTTCGACATGGACGGGACCGTCACCGAGATCAAGCTGGCCACGACCGGCGAAGTGGCGAACATGAGCGGCTTCGCGGGGCGCGCGTCCAGCATCCATGTCACGGAGGCATTCAGGATCGAAAACGGGTTGATCCGGCGCGTCGAGATGATCGGCACGAGCGTGCCGTATCACTTCAACTCGACGTGGGGACCATTCCTGAGTGGGAAATAGCCATTGTCGGTTCACCTGCTGCCTGATCGCCGCATCGACGCTGGCGTTCGGGTGCGGTGGATCCGAGCCTGGCTCGCCGGCTGCCCCGAGTGCGGATCCGCCGGATCCCAATTCGATGGCGGCAGGCACGGTGTTCGCCCTGCGATCGGGCGAGACCAGTCAGCCGGTCGCAGGCGCCACCGTGGCTCTGTCGGCCCTCTCGCCGGCCGGCCTGTTCAGCGCTGCCTACGCCACGGACATCGCCGGGCAATTCAGGCTCGATCGAACGGTCCTCCTTTCCTCGACCCCGCTGCTCGAGGTCACGGCGCCTGGGTTTCTCGTTCGGTCCACGATATTGAGACGGGATGAGACAACGACGTCGCTGTGGCCCACGTCGAGTCCGACGGGGCTCGATGAAGTCTTCTCGTCAGCGATCGTCTACTCCGCGGCCACGTGTCCTGCCGTGAATACGGGCACAGCGCCGCTGAGGAAAATGCCGTCCTCCACCACGACTGTCAACGTGTCGTTCGACTCAACGCTTCAGGATGCGGCAGCGGAGAACGCCCACAGGCAGGCGATCAACCGGATGAACGCAGCCCTCGGAGGGCTTCACCAACACCAGTTCACGACAACCACCGGTCAAGGAGTGTCGTTCACAGCCGGTATCGATGCCAACGCCGCTACCTGCACCGCCGGTCCCGAGCCTCTCCGCGCGGCGACCGTCCTGACCTTCGCCAACGGAAGCATCGTCGGTGGTCGCTTGATCTATTGCAGCGTCGAGGCGGCGCGGTCAGTCGCTCTGGTGCTGCACGAGCTTGGCCATACGTTTGGCCTTCGTCACTCGCTGAGCTCGAGCGATGTGATGTATTGCAGTAGCGGCCGTCCTGCCAGTTTTGCGCCGCGCGAGGTGCTCGCCATGAAGTTGATTGGGCAGCGCCGTACCGGCACACGGTGGCCTGACAACGATCGTGACACGGCCGGACCTCTGACGCGCGGCAGCCAGACCGAAGTGATCGCCTGCGGTGTTTAATCCGTTACGGGCTTGAGAACGACACTCTCATCGGCGAACTGCTGGATGATCGACAGCAGACCCATGTAGAGGAAGCCGATCTGAAACAGCACGAGAAACGGGATCGTTCCGTAGATGCCGTTGGCCAGGGCGTAGAAGATGGTGGCGGTGAAGTAGAGGCCGAGCCCGAGCTCGATCATCGGCTGGACGATGAAGCTCTGGCGGTATTTCTTGCCGATCCATTCGTCGGTCTGACCTTCGATCCGATACTTCGGCGTCCGCGCGAACTCGCTCTGCTGGTTGAAGAGCGCCTCGAACACGGCGCGCGTGTTGTTGACCATCAGGCCGATGCCCACCGACATCAGGAACGGCAGGTACTTCAGCCGCCTCACCCAGTCCGTGTGCAGCTCACGCTGGCAGACCATGTAGAAGTTCGCGACCGACGCCGTCGCCGCGAAGAAGAGCGGCACGTCGATCAGGAGCATTTCGTACAGCCCCATCCTGTAGCGGATCGCCATCGACGGGCCGAGCAGGATCGACAGCACGCACATCAACGGATAGTTGAAGTTCGCCGTGAGGTGGAAGAAGGCCTCCGCCTTCACGGTCACCGGCAGGTTCGAGCGCAGGATACTCGGCAGCAGCTTGCGGCAGGTCTGAATAGACCCTTTGGCCCAGCGGTGCTGCTGCGACTTGAACGAGTTCATCTCGACCGGAACTTCCGCCGGCGCGACCAGTCCCGGCAGGAACACGAACTTCCACCCGCGCAGCTGCGCGCGATAACTCAGATCGAGATCTTCGGTCAGCGTGTCGTGCTGCCACCCGCCGGCATCGGTGATCGCCGTTCGCCGCCAGATCCCCGCGGTGCCGTTGAAGTTGAAGAACATCCCGGCGCGGTTTCGCGCGCCGTGCTCGAGCACGAAGTGCGCGTCGAGCAGGATCGACTGGATCTTCGTGAGCAGCGAATAGTCCTGGTTGATGTGTCCCCACCGCGCCTGCACGAGGGCGATGCGATTGTCGCCGAAGTAGGGAACCGTCTTCTCGAGGAAGTCGGGCGAGGGCATGAAGTCGGCGTCGAAAATGGCGATGAACTCGCCCTTGGCCACCTTCATACCCGCCTCGAGCGCTCCGGCCTTGTACCCGGTGCGGTCGGTCCGATGGAGATAGCTGATGTCGATGCCGGTCGCGGCGTTGCGCATGACGGCGCGCTCCGCCACAATGCGCGTCTCGTCGGTGGAATCGTCGAGGACCTGGATCTCGAGCAGCTCGCGTGGATAGTTCAACCGGCAGACCGCATCGATCAGCCGATCCGCGACGTACATTTCGTTGTAGATCGGAAGCTGGACCGTGACTCTCGGCAGCCTGTCCATCCCCATCGGCGTGGGATGGCGGTCCTTGTTCTTCATGTACAGGTAGACCAGGAAGTACCGGTGCCACCCATAGACCGCGAGAATGACGAGGACGAAAAAGTAAGTCGCGAGAACGAACGTTTCGCCGGTCGTCATGTGTGGGCCCTTCGACCGTGCTCAGGGCGGGCTGCTGCGCTCAGCACAAAAACGGATTATATGCGATATGAACGTTGACGATCTGCAGCGGCTGTTGGACGACGTCAAGCGCGGCGCGCTCGAAACACACCACGCGTCGGAGCGCATTCTTCAGGCGTTGCGCGCGGCGCCTTTCGAGGATCTCGGCTTTGCACGCATCGACACGCACCGCGAGGTTCGCCAGGGCTTCCCCGAGGTCATACTCGGGCTGGGAAAGACGCCGGCTCAGATAGCCGCCATCGCCGAGCGCATCGTCGCCCGTGGCCAGACGCTGCTCGTCACGCGGGCGTCGCGCGACGCGTTCGACGCGGTTCGTGCGACAGTCCCGGCGGCGGAGTACCACGACCAGGGCCGCGTCATCACGCTGCGGCAGGCAACGGCGCCGGCGGGTGTGGGCACCGTCCTCGTGGTATGCGCCGGCACTTCCGATCTACCGGTTGCGGAAGAGGCGGCGATCACCGCGGATGTGATGGGCAACACGGTTGACCGGCTCTACGACGTGGGCGTCGCGGGCATCCATCGCGTGCTGCAGGAGCGCGCGCGGCTCGAAGCGGCGCGCGTCGTGGTCGTGGTCGCTGGAATGGAAGGCGCGCTGCCAAGCGTGGTCGCCGGCTTGATTCACACGCCGGTCATCGCGGTGCCAACCAGCGTCGGCTACGGCGCGAGCTTCGGCGGCATCGCCGCCCTGCTCGGGATGCTGAACAGCTGCGCAAACGGCGTGGCGGTGGTGAACATCGACAACGGCTTCGGGGCAGCGTGCATGGCCAGCGCGATCAATCATCTTTGATCGCGAGGATCGCGAGGCACCCCTGTTACGGGGTGCCCGCGCCTATTTCGTGCGCTCGAGCGTCAGACCCGTCACCTGCTTGCCGGTCACGCCGAGGCTGACGCCTCCGAGGTTACCCGTCTTCCCGTCGGGACGCTGCGCGAGGATGCGGAACTGCCGCGTCTGGCCGGCCATCTGCTTGGCCACTTCGGCGCCGAGCTCCGGCATCAACGTCACGTAGCGGCTGATCGTGTTGATGTTCTCGTAGCGTCCGCCGGTCGCCTTCGTCACCGCCAGTCCGACCTGGGTCTGCACCACGCCGCCGGACGCACGGGCGGCGGCGCCGTTGAACAGCAGCACGTGGACGATCATCGGCCGGCTCTGGACCCGGTCGAACGCGCGCTGCACGTCGCGGTCCTGTACGTCGTTGTCGCCCGCGGCCGTGGCCGCGGAGATGATCACGGTGAAGACGTCTTCCTTTTCCTTCGTCGCGCGCTGCGCCGCTTCGCCCAGCGACTCGGTGAACCGTCCGGTACCCCGATCGGGCGTAAGGACGTCCACGCCCTTCAGCAGCGCCGCGCGGTCACCGGTTGGACGCACCAGCGGCCGCGCCTGCGGCGCCGTGGTGTAGATGCTGGTCTCGACGCCGGGCGGCAGCGCCTCGATCAGGCCGCGCAGCCCTTTCCGCAGATCGGCGATGCTGTCGCTGCCGAAGCCGGCGCCGTTGTCCACCAGCACCTGCACCTTCACCACGCGATCGACCGCGTCCACGCGAAGGACTTTTCCGGTGACGCCGTCTTCCAGCACGCGCAGCTCCCCGGCGTCGATCTTCTCGGGACTGGCGTTGGTGGCGGGATCGACGATGCTCGCGAGGAGCGTGAACTGCTGCTGTGCGCGCACACCGGCTGCGGAACACAACAGGAAGGCAACAACGACAAGCGGCGTGAAGAACCGCATAGCACCTCCGAGGGCGGCTGGCGCGAATATATTACCCGTGTAACGTTCGGGTTGTGTCCTTAGACGCCTAATCCGCGAATTCGGCCGTCGAGTCGGCAGCATTGGGCGAAGGGCGCGAAGAACGGGATTACAATCCGCGGCGGGTATGGCGTTCGATCTGATCGTCAACGGGACGCGGCATACCATCGACGCCGATCCACAGACGCCGCTCCTGTGGGTGATTCGAGATCAGGCCGGGCTGACGGGCACCAAGTTCAGCTGTGGGATCGGTCAATGCGGCGCCTGCACGGTGCACGTGGGCGGTCGCGCCGTCCGTTCGTGCAGCGTTCCCGCCTCGACCGCCGTCGGCAGGCCGGTCCTGACGATTGAAGGGCTCTCGCCCGACGGCAGCCATCCCATTCAGATCGCCTGGAAGGAATTCGACGCACCGCAGTGCGGCTACTGCCAGTCGGGGATGATCATGAGCACGCTCGCCCTGCTCACGACACGCCCGAGCCCGACCGACGCCGACATCGACGCCCAGATCACCAACATCTGCCGCTGCAGCACCTACCACCGCATCCGGCAGGCCATTCACCTCTCCGCGCGGCTGATGAGGAAGTAGCGTCATGGCAGCGAGCGTGGACCGCCGTGAATTCCTGGCGACGATCGCCGCCGCGCACGGCGCGTTCGTGCTCGGCTTCTGGCTGCCGGCGAGGGCACACGCGCAAAGCGCAGCGGCCGGTCCCTGGTACGCAGAAGCCTCGGATCGTGAAATCAATGCGTGGATTGTCATCGCGCCGGACGACACGGTGACGATCCGCATCGCGCAGACCGAGCTCGGTCAGGGCGTCTGGACCTCGAACGCGATGATGGTCTGCGAAGAGCTGCAATGCGACTGGAGCCGGGTGCGGCCGCAATACGCGTCCGCAAACCGGGACGCCCGGGAGATGGCCCCCGCGTGGACGTTGCCCGTGCCGGGCAATGGCGCCGCCGATTCCAGAGGCGGCGGCGTGCCCACGTTCGGCAATCGCGATCGCACGGGGGTCTCTGGTATTCCCGACAGCCTGTACAGGCGGATGCGGACGAACGCGGCATCATCCGTGAAAGATGGACGCTACTATCTGCAGCTCGCCGGCGCCGAAGCGCGCGAGCGGCTGCTGCTG
>JBOGIQ010000238.1:0-9475 GCA_050742535.1 Vicinamibacterales bacterium
AGCTCGCGCGCCGGGACACTCACGTTGCCGTGCACTTCAAGCGGGCTCCGTTCATGCTGTTTCGCGATACGCCGGTTGAGTGCACGAATCCAAATGTCCTGGAGCTGCGCATCCAGCCGGACGAGGGCATCTCGCTCTCCTTCGATGCCAAGGTGCCGGGACCGCTCGAGCGGCTCGAAACCGTGACGATGGACTTCAGTTACGCGAAGCACTTCAGGCAGGAGGCCTCGACGGGGTACGAGACGCTCTTGTTCGACGCGATGACCGGAGACCAGACGCTGTTCCACCGCATGGACATGGTCGAAGCGGGATGGGAAGTGATCGCGCCGATCCTGCGCCGCTCGGGCGAGGCGGTGTCTGCATATGCTGCCGGAACCATGGGCCCGCCCGAAGCGGACGTGCTCGTCGAGGGCGACGGGCGGCAATGGCGCGACTGACGGTCGCGGACGACGAGGTCGGCCTCGCGTCGCGCGCCGCCGAACACATCGCACAACTGATCGCTGATGCCGCCGCGGCACGCGGCAGCGCGATCGTCTCGTTGACCGGAGGGACGACGCCCCGCCTGTTGTATTCGACGCTCGCGGATTCGCGACAGCCCTGGCGTGACCGCATCCCCTGGACGCAGGTACAGCTGTTCTGGAGCGACGAGCGGCACGTGCCTCCGGACGATGCCGACAGCAACTATCGGATGGCGAAAGTCACGCTGCTCGACCACGTGCCGATTCCCGCCGATCGCGTGCACCGGATGCGCGGCGAACTCCCCGACGCGCACGATGCGGCCGCCGACTACGAACGCGTCCTGACCGCTGTGGAGTCCGGTTTCAGCCGGATTCCGTTATTCGATCTGATGCTCCTCGGCGTTGGCAGCGACGCCCACATCGCCTCGATCTTTCCCGGCAGCGAACTCCTCGAGTCGCGCGTCGAGCGCCCCCCGACGGTACGCCGCGTGGCCGCGATATGGGCACCCCACCTGTCGGCGTGGCGTATCACCCTGACGCCCGATGCGATCCTGGACTCGCGCACAATCGTCGTTCTCGTCGCGGGAACGGGAAAAGCAGACGCGGTTCGCACCGCGCTGCATGAACCGCTCGACCTAAAGAAGTATCCCGCGCAGCTGCTTCGCAGTGCCGGTCACCGGGTGGAATGGTTCGTCGATCGCGCCGCGGCCGCGCGCTTGTAGTTGAGAACGACTCGAACGATTCGAACGCCTCGAACGACTCAGGGCACTCGCCGCTTCAGCTCTTCGACCCAGTTCAGGACCACATTGAAGCGCTGCGAGTTGGTCGTCGACGGTTCGATCATCAGAAACCGTCCATCGGCGGCAACGTCGTAGGTGCGCGGGGTATTCGGCTCCCACGGGACGAACCCGCCCTCGAACAGCACGCGCGGCGTCTCGAACCGCATCGGCGCGATCGATAACAGCGCCGCCGCCATCAGCTTCGTCCCTTCCTGGTAAAAGATCTCCTTGCCGTCGCGTGCCCAGACAGGGTCGTGACCGCCCGCCGACGACACGCGAACCGGCGAGCCTGGTCCCGGAAACGGGCGTACCCAGATTTCATCTCCGCCCGTCGTATCGGCCACGAACGCGACCCACTTCCCATCAGGCGAAAAGGCCGGATTAATCTCCGCAAATGGCGTCTGCAGCCATGGCGTGCTTTTTCCGTCGGCTATGACGGGATGGATCCAGAGGTCCGATCGCGTCGCGTCGCCGAGCGCCTGATACATCACGACTCCCCCTCGCGACCAGTCGAAGTTGGTCTTGTCGCGATCGTTCGCGACGAGGCGGCTCGGCTCGACGGCGCTGCCGTCCGCGACGACGGTGAACAGGTTTCGCGTCGGACCGTCGCGTGTGCTCGAGAACGCAATGCGGGACCCGTCCGGCGACCACGTCGGGAACGTGTTGTGAGCGTTGAACGTGATCTTGTACGGCTGCGCCGCGCCTGCCATGTCATAGATCCAGACGTGGCCTTCCTGCGCCGGGCCGATAGTGGCCGCGAACCGGCGGCCATCCGGTGAAATGCGCGGGTATCTTGGGTACTCGAGCTCCGCCGGACTGGCCGGCGCAAGCCGCTTCCCGTCGCGGGCCCTCCAGATAAAGCGGCTGACGTAATTCACCGTGCTTCCCGGGATATACGTGAGGGTCCCATCGCGGCTGACGCCGAAGTTCGCAATCGACGCCTTATTAATGATTCCGTTCAGTAGGGGCACGGCCGGTCCGGAGGTTGCGAGCCGCGCCGAATCGAAGCGGACGCCGGTCAGCACACTCCCCTGAACGTAAAGGAGGTATCCATCGCCTACGTAGCGGGGAGAGACCCCACTGTCGACGACTATCTTGTGTTCGCCCGACGCCAGCGCGCGAGCCGCAATGGAAAGACGGGAATTGTCGTTCGTCGCGATTCGCACCACAAAAACCGCGGTGGCACCGTCCGGGAGGAGTTCAGGAGACAGATAGTCCTGTTCTCCCGTTTTGGTATCGGGTGCCGCGACCAGGGCCGGAGCACCACCACCGGCTGCGATACGAAACAGGCCGCCCTTCGGACCCGGGCGCGTATACAGAATCGTGTCGGCGTGTCCCCAACTGATCCCGCTGCCGTCCGACACGTCGGCGAGCGCCGTCAGGACACGCGCCTCGATGGCGAGCTTGTACAGCTTCCCTGATTTGAAGAAGGCGATATGCGAGCCATCCGGTGAAAACGACGTATGGGTCGCACCCTCCGTCTGCCCGAGCGCGACGCTTTCTCCCGTATCCAGACTGCGGATGTCGAGCGCGTTCGCGCTCCCGTGTCTCGCGTGATAGACGATGCGCTTGCCCTCTGGGGAAATCACGAGGTTGACACCAGCGGGGCCGACGGTCAGCGCCGCATCCGGCGGCGGCGTGACATCGAATCGAACGACCCGCGGCGGATCCGGCCGCCTGGCGAACCAGGTGCCCGCGGCTGCCAGGATTGCCGCAACGAGCACGGCGGTCGCCCCGCCGATCAGCCAGACGCCCGATCGCGGCGGTCGCGCCGCACTTGGGGCCGCAGGTGAAACGGGCGAGGTCAGGTCGTTCAGGACGAACAACGCTGCGCCGGCGTCGACGACGCGCTTTCCCCGTTCCTTCTCGAGACACCGCCGGACGAACGCGCGCAGAGCCGGCGGCAACGCGGCGGGAAGCTTCGCCCAGTCCGGCTCCGCGCGCAGCACCGCCGCCATGGTGTCGGTGATGTCGTCGCCCTCGAAGGGACGCGTGCCGGTCAGCATCTCGTACAGCACGCAGCCAAACGCCCACATATCGCTGCGCTTGTCGGCAGGCCGTCCTTTTGCCTGCTCCGGTGCCATGTAGGCGGCCGTCCCGAGAATGGTGCCGACGCCCGTCATCACCGGTGACGTCAGCGTCGGCGAGATGGTGTGAGATGCGTGGGCGGTCGATCCGGACGCGCTGTCCGCAAGCTTGGCAAGACCGAAGTCGAGCACCTTCACGGCGCCGGCAGGGGTGATCTTGATGTTCGCCGGCTTCAGATCGCGATGGATGATCCCCTGATCGTGCGCGGCCTCGAGCGCCTCCGCGATCTGCCGTGCGATCGGCACCGCCTCGTCGAGCGGCAGCGGACCCTGGGAGATCCGCTTGGCCAGCGTCTCGCCCTCGACCAGTTCCAGCACAATCGCGCGCACGCCCGCCTGCCCTGAGCCTGTCGAAGGGGATTCCTCGAAGCCGTAGATATGGGCGATGTGCGGATGATTGAGCGCGGCGAGAACCTGCGCTTCGCGCTCGAATCGGGCGAGCCGGTCGCGATCGGTCGCGAGAGGCTCGGGCAGGACCTTGATGGCGACCTCGCGGTGGAGTTTCGTGTCGCGCGCGCGATAGACCTCGCCCATGCCACCGGCACCAAGCGGTGAGACGACTTCGTACGAACCGACACGGGTTCCGGCAACCAGAGTCATCCTGGACTGGGGTGCGCGGATTATACGTGGTCTATTTCTTCCGAGTGGGATCGTGCGCGGGATCAACGTAGGCGGTGCCCGACGGCCCGGTCCCGGTAATCTGAATCGTGACCCCTTCGCCGCGCGTCATGGCGAAATGGTTCGCGTTCGGTGGTTCCGTATAGACGCTGCCCGCCGGCAGCATCTTCAGCGCCTTTTCGTCGAACTTCGGTCCGTAGCCGAAGTACCACGTGCCCGCGATGACGGTCGCGACGCGATCATCGGGATGCGCGTGCGCGTCGATCGTCGTGTTCGGGCCGACGCGAAGGAGCATGGTGTAGAGGCCGGGCTTCGCCGGATCGCCCTTCAGAATCACGGTCTGCGTTCCGGAGACGCCCGACGTGCCGGCACCGCCGGCAGCGGGAGCCGGCCATTTCACCTCGGACGGCGTCGTCCGCAGCTCGCCTGCGCCCTGCGCACCCAGCGACACGGCCGAGAGAACAACCAGCAGCACTCGAATTGCGGACTTCATATGCCTGCTCCTTCCACCTGAAGGCGCTACGTCACACCGCCCTCTTCAGCCATCGCCTTCTTTGCGGCGCGGCCGATCAGATGCGTGGCGGCGAACGTCGCAATCAACCCCACGACCATCATCGCGTAGTACTCCGTTCCGCGGGGGGGTGAAACTCCGGCGGCGATGCGCGTCACATCGCCGGCAACCTTCCCGTAATAGGCATACATGACGATCGCCGGGAACATGCCTACCAACGCAACGAGATACTGGCGAAAGCTGACGCCGCTCAGCGACAGCGCATAGTTCAAGAGGTTATATGGCACCAGCGGCGACAGCCGCAGCAGGAACATGATCCATGCCGCGTTCTCCCGGACGACCGCGCGGCGGGTGGCCGCCACGCGCGCGTCGCGATCGATCCAGCGCAGCACACGGGACCGGGCCAGCGGCGCGGCCACCGCGTACACGGCCGACGCTCCGAGCGAGGCGCCGATGAAGGTCAGGAGCGTCCCGCGCCAGAGGCCGAAGACCGCGCCGGCGGAAAACGTCAGGAGAAACGCCGGGGCGAGCGTAATCGCCGCAACGACGTAAAGAAAGATGAACAGGACCGGTCCCCAGCTGCCAAGGTCTGCGAGTTGCCGCACCAGGGGCGCAATCCAATCCATCAGGATGTTTCAGACGAAGGGGGCGGTGGTGCTTGTTCCACGGCCCGCCGGCGGCCGCGCCGGCGGCGAGGGGCGAATACGCGCGCCAGCCGTTCGAGCGCCTCGCCGGCCTGCTGCAGCCCGGCGGTGATCTGATCGGCGTCGGTCCACGCGGCGGGGTTCAGGCGTTCGGCCAGCGCGTGCAGGGTGACGCGACGCGCCGGATCGCTGATCCGCGCGTCGATGCGCTCGCGGAGGGCGGCGTACCACTCGGTCAGGAACGCGACCTGTTCGTCCGGCGTCGCTCCGGCAATGGCCGAGGGCACAGGCTTCGGACGGTCGGCGGTCTCACGCGCCGGGGCCGGTGAACCGGCGGGTGCAGCTGGCGCTGGCGAAGGGGCAGGCGCCGCAGCAGCCGCGCCATCGCCCGTTTTCGGCCGCCGGCGGCGCTGCTCGATCGCTGGCTCGATGATCTGCTGATTGTCCCGGATCGCCTTCCATTCGAACGCGATGTCAGGATGTTGTGCTTCGATTTCCCGCAGCACGGCCGGCTCCAGCGGATCCCGACCGACGCGAACGCCGCCCGGGGTGCGAAACGCATAGAGGATGCGCGTCCGCTGACGGTTCCCGTCGCGGAACCAGTGCATGAGGTACGTGGTCTCGTACCCACGCTTGTCGCGAATCACGCGCAGGAAAGGCACGGCGGCCTACCGGCGCTTCTGTGTTCTGGTGGATCGAGCCGCGGGTTTTGCAGCCTTGGCGGTCCCGCGCCGTGCGGAGGCTGCCTTCGCCTTGGCAGTGGCGGCTGGTTTCCGTCGCGCGGGCGCTGCCACCGCGGGCCGCCGCGCGCTCCTCGCCGCTGGCGGCGCCGCGCTGCGCGTACGAGGCACAGCCGCGGCTTTCGCCGGCCTCGCCGGAACTTTCGGCTCCGGGCCCTGCCGCTGCACCAGCGTAAAGCGGATCTGATCGCCGAACGAGCTGTAGCTCCACAGCTCCGAGACCGGAATCTGCAGGTCCGTGAACAACCGGCGCGCGCTATCGACCGACCCCGCGGGCACATACAGGTGGAACGGCACGCGAAGGCGCGAGAACGCGCCCCACTGCGACATCGCCTCGAGGTGGTTGATCGATTCGGTCGTTTCGACCTCGACGACGCCGAGCAGCCGGCGGGTCTTTTCCGAAGACTGCAGGACGAGGTCGGGAAACCAGGGAGGCGGGCCGCCTACCGGGGCGTTCTGTTCGTGGCCGGGGTTGATTGCCGTCTCGAACTTCCTCTTGTATTTCGCCTGTAGCAGCCGGATGACGCGATCGTGCTCGAGCTGCTCGCGGACCGGCCGCACGAGAATCGGGCTCAATACAACCTCCGGCGAGTGTACATAACGGTACCCAGACCATCTGGCGGCTGAAAACGGGCCAGAAAGCTGGCGAAGACGGGTGAATATAGCACTTTTCCAGCGAACCCTGACGCGCTGGGAAACCAAACGGGCGCGTTAATGTCAGAATGGCCAGGTGCTTGGCGACAGCTCGACGGCGCCGCGCGTCCTGATTGTCGACGACGACGGGGCGACGGCGGATTCGTTTTCGCGAACGCTTCGTCTGGAAGGGTACGAAGTGTGGGCCGGGCTGTCCGCGGAGGAAGGGTTGACCCTTGCCCAGACCCACCAGCCGCACGCCATCGTGCTCGACCTGCGGATGCCGTTGACGAGCGGTCTGCAGTTCCTTCGCGCGATTCGGGCGATTGACGGCCTGGCCACCACCCCGGTCGCCATCGTGACCGGCGACTACGGGCTCGATGACGACGTCCGCGACGAAATCAGGGCGTTGGGGGCGGAACTGCGTTTCAAGCCGATCTGGATCGAGGAGCTCGTCACGCTCGCCCGCGAGCTCCTCCGTGTGCCAGTCAAACCCTAAGTGACGAACTCGAGGTTCCTGAAGGCCTGCAGGCGCGAGCCGGTAGACACGACACCGGTGTGGTTCATGCGCCAGGCGGGGCGCTACATGGCGGAGTACCGGGCGCTGCGCGAACGGCACTCCCTGCTCGAGATCTGCCGCCAGCCCGACCTCGCAACCGAGGTCACGCTGCAGCCCGTGCGGCGGATCGACGTCGATGCCGCCATCCTCTTTTCGGATCTGCTGCTGCCGCTCGAGCCGATGGGCCTGCCCTTCGACTTCGTCAAGGGTGAAGGACCGCAGATCGAGCAGCCGATCGGCGGTCCGGACGATATCGAACGGCTGCGCCTCTTCGAACCGCGCGAGGCGCTTGCGCACGTGCTCACCGCCATCGGCCAGATCCAGCAGGAGCTTGCCGGCGCGGTGCCGCTGATCGGCTTTGCCGGGGCGCCGTTCACGCTCGCCTCCTATGCGATTGAAGGCGGGCACTCGAACAACTTCGCGCGGACCAAGGCGTTGATGTACGGTCATCCGGACGCGTGGCATCGGCTGTGCGAAAAGTTCGCGACGGTCGTCTCGACCTATCTGACCGCACAGATCGAGGCCGGCGTCGACGCCGTGCAGCTGTTCGACTCGTGGGTCGGCACGTTGAACGCCGCCGACTATCGCGAGTTCGCCTTCCCCCACACGCAGCGAATCTTCCAGACGATCGGCACACGCGTGCCGACCATCCATTTCGGCACCGGCACCTCCACGATCCTCGAGGAGCTGCGCGAGGCGGGCGGCGACGTGATCGGCGTGGACTGGCGCATCCCGCTGGACCAGGCGTGGGATCGCATCGGCAGCGACCGCGCCGTCCAGGGCAATCTCGATCCCACCCTGCTGCTGGGCCCGACGTCACGGATGTTCGAGCGGACAGACGAGGTGCTTCGAGGCGCTGCCGGCAAGATGGGACACATCTTCAATCTGGGCCACGGAATCCTGCCGTCCACTCCGGTTGAACATGTTCAGATGCTCGCCCAGTACGTGCACTCGGCTGGACGGCGAATGAGATAAGGAATGCAGGACGTCCTCGACGTCGCGGTCGTCGGCGGGGGGATCAGCGGACTTGCCGCGGCCTACGAACTGCAGCGCCGTGGCCTCAACGTGCGCGTTCTCGAGGCCGGTCCGCGGGCCGGCGGCGTGATCGCGACCGAACGGTTCGACGGCTGGGTCGTCGACGGCGGGCCGGATTCGATTCTCGTGCAGAAGCCGGCAGCGGTCGCGCTCTGCCGGGAACTCGGCATTGCCGATCGACTGATCTCCACGCTGCCGCCACGCACCGCGTACATCCTTCGCGACGATCGGCTCCATCGGATTGCCGAAGGATCGTTCCTCGGCTTTCCTCTGGATGCCCGGTCGCTGGCCCGTTCCTCGGTTTTCAGCCTCGGCGGGCGCTTCAGGATGGCCTGTGAGCTGTTCATGCCGCGGCACGGTGGCGATGAAGACGAGTCCATCGGGACGTTTGTCCGGCGGAGGTTCGGTCAGGAGGCGGTGGATTACCTCGCTGAGCCGCTCCTGGCCGGTATCCACGCAGGAGACGTCGATCGCCTCTCGCTGCAGGCGCTCTTCCCGCGGCTGCTCGAAGCCGAGCGGCAGTCCGGCAGCGTCTTGCGGGCGTTTCGGGCGATGCGTGCGCGGCCGTCGCCACAGGGCGCGTTCGTGTCGTTTCCTGGCGGCACGGGCGAGATGGTGGATGCCCTGCTGGAGGCGCTTGCCGCGGGCACCGTCCGCACCTCGACCCGCGTGCTCGAACTGCACCGCCACGTGAGCTATCGCGCCGAAACGCCCGCAGGGCCGATCGAGGCGCGCGCGATCATCCTTGCCGTTCCGGCGTATGTCGCCGCGTCGCTGCTTCGGACATTCGACACGACCATCGCCGCGCTCGCGGAAGCGATCCCCTACGCCTCGACCGCCACGGTCGCGCTCGGATATGAACGTGGTCAGCTCGCGCACCCGATGGACGGGAGCGGCTTCGTGGTGCCGCGCGTCGAGCGCAGTCCGCTGCTGGCGGCGACCTGGGTCACCTCGAAGTGGCCGCATCGCGCGCCGGACGGCCACGTGCTGCTGCGCGGGTTCCTCGGCGGCGGCCGCGATCCACGGCGGCTCGACGCCGGCGATGAAGAACTCGTGGGCACGGTGGTCGACGAGTTGACGCATCTGCTCGACATCAAGGGAGCGCCGCTCTTCACACGGCTGTTCCGGTGGACGAAGCAGAGCCCACAGTACGAAGTCGGCCATCTCCAGCGCGTGGCGACAATCGAACGCCAGCTGGCGGCTATTCCCGGCGTCTTCATCACCGGGAGCGGCTTCCGCGCCATCGGTATTCCCGATTGCGTCGCCGACGGGCGCGAGACGGCGGCCAAGGCCGCGGCGTTCGTGGCTTCCGCCGTTGCGAAAACTTAACCGCGAAGACCGCGAAGAGCACGAAGAAGAGCTTCACAGGAGCAACGAAGCAACGGGGACGAACGGAGTGTCGGCCGTTCGA
>JBOGIQ010000239.1:0-9461 GCA_050742535.1 Vicinamibacterales bacterium
GTACATCGCGGCTGTCGGCGTGCTTCGCACGCCGACCAATCGAACGGCCGACACTTCGTTCGTCTTCGTTTCTCCGTTGCTCCTGTGAGACCGTTTCCTCCGCAACCTCCGTCGCCTCCAGGGAACATGGCTGACCGCACCGTCCAGGCCGTTCACGGCCGCCGCGCCGTCGAGCCGGACCCGCCGTTCGAGCGGGAGCTGTCCGAGGCCATGCGCTCCCGGTATGAACCGCGGGCGCTGCTCGAACTGTACGGACGATTCACGTATGGCGAGGGCGAGTTCGACGCTATGATGCGCCGCGCCATCTGCCGGGCGATGACGCGGAGCTTCGGCGACGGGGTGCACGTCGGCCGCGGCGTCCTCTGGCGCCACCCTGAAACCTTCGACGTCGGCTCCGGTGTGTTTATTGGCGATCAGGCGGTGCTGCAGGGGCGCTTCGACGGCCGTTGTGCGATACGCGATCGGGTGTGGCTCGGGCCGCAAAGCTATTTCGATGCGCGCGACCTGGTCATCGAGGAATATGTAGGGTGGGGCCCGGGGGCCCGGGTGCTTGGTTCGACGCACACGGGAATCCCGGCCGATGTCCCGATCATTCAAACCGATCTCACCATCAGCCCCGTGCGTATCGGTGCGTGGTCGGACATCGGCGTGAATGCGGTGGTGCTGCCGGGCGTGCACGTCGGCAAGGGCGCGATTGTCGGCGCGGGTGCGGTGGTGACCACCGACGTCGAGCCGTTTACGATCGTCGCCGGGGTGCCGGCGAGGTTTCTACGTCGGCGCGAAGGTGCTCCTGAAGCGGAGAAGGTGTGAGAATCGACGACTCGACAATCGTGGTCACTGGCGGCGCCGGTCTGATCGGATCGACGACCGTCGACCAGCTGCTGCGCCTGCATGCCCCTCGGCGCATCGTCATCTTCGACGACTTCTCGCGCGGCACCCGCGCGAATCTCACCACCTCCGCCACGGACGCACGCCTGCAGATCGTGGAAGGGGACATCAGGGACCGTGACGCCGTCGCGCGTGTGGTCGAAGGCGCTGACGCGCTGATTCACATGGCGGCGCTGCGCATTACGGCCTGTGCGGCAGATCCACGCGAAGCATTCGACGTCATGTGCACGGGGTCCTTCAACGTCGTCGAAGCGGCGCACCAGGCAGGGGTCCAGAAAATCGTCGCCGCATCGACCGCTTCGGTCTACGGCCTCGCCGACACGTTTCCGACCAACGAGAGCCATCACCCATACGGCAACCGGACGTGGTACGGCGCGGCCAAGCTCATGCTCGAAGGCCTGCTGCGCTCGTTCAACGACATGTACGGCTTGCCGTATGTGGCGCTGCGCTACTTCAACGTCTACGGTCCGCGCATGGACATCGACGGCAAGTACACCGAAGTGCTCATCCGCTGGATGGAGCGGCTCGATGCCGGCCAGCCGCCGCTGATTTACGGTGACGGCCGCCAGACGATGGATTTTGTCTATGTCGATGATGCCGCGCGGGCGACCATTCTGGCGCTGGCGTCGAATGTCTCCGATGAGGTCTTCAACGTCGCCAGCGGTGTCGAGACCAGCCTCAACGAGCTCGCGGCGGCACTGTCGCATGTCATGAACGTGCGGCGCACCTCCGAGCACGCGCTCGAGCGCACCGTGAATGCGGTGACGCGCCGCCTGGCGGCGACGGAACGGGCCGAGCGGATGCTCGGGTTCACGGCGGCGGTGTCGCTCGAGGAAGGCCTGGCCCGGCTGGTCGAATGGTGGCGCACGGAGCGCGTGCGCGTGTGACCGCGGTCCGCACGCTGATTCCCGTTGCCAGGCCGGCGCTCGGCGAGCGCGAGGCCGAAGCAGCGCGGCGTGCGATTCTCTCCGGCTGGGTGTCGCAGGGGCCGGAGGTCGCGGCGTTCGAACAGGAGTTTGCCGCCGCGGTGGACGCGTCCCATGCCTGCGCGGTCTCGAGCTG
Source organism: Vicinamibacterales bacterium (assembly GCA_050742535.1). Lineage (GTDB taxonomy): Bacteria > Acidobacteriota > Vicinamibacteria > Vicinamibacterales > UBA2999 > Gp6-AA40. The sequence goes on from JBOGIQ010000239.1 coordinate 1,951, forward strand.
CACCACCGCACTCCACCTCGCCCTCGTCGCGTTGGGCGTCGGCCCGGGAGACGAAGTCGTCACAGTGAGCCATTCGTTCATCGCCACGGCCAACGCGATTCGTTACTGCGGCGCCACGCCGGTGTTCGTCGACGTCGAGCTCGACACGTTCAACATGGACGTATCGCAGCTCGAAGCTGCCATCAGTCCACGGACCAGGGCGATTCTGGCCGTGCACCAGCTGGGAATGCCCTGCGACCTGCAGGCGATCGCCGGCATCGCCAGCCGGCACAGCCTGCCCGTTATCGAGGATGCCGCCTGCGCCATTGGCAGCGAGATCCGTTGGGACGGCGCCTGGCAGCCGATCGGACGGCCCCACGGAGACGTCGCCTGTTTTTCCTTTCATCCCCGCAAGCTGCTGTCGACGGGCGATGGCGGCATGCTGACGACGCGCAGCGAGGAGCTCGATCGACGTTTTCGTCTGCTGCGGCAGCACGGGATGAGCGTCCCGGATACGGTGCGGCATCAGGCCTCGCAGGTCACGTTCGAGGACTACCTGATGGTCGGTTTCAACTACCGGATGACCGATATTCAGGGCGCGATTGGACGCGAGCAGATCAAGCGGCTGCCGTCGCTCGTGGCCCGGCGGCGTGAACGAGCGGCCCGGTATCACGCCGCATTCCGGACGGTCGCCGGGGTGAAGGCACCCGCCGAACCGCAGTGGGCTCGCAGCAACTGGCAAAGCTATGCGGTCCGCGTCGCCCGTGGCCGCCAGCGCGCGATCATGCAGGCGCTGCTCGACGAGGGGATCTCGACGCGCCGCGGCGTCATGAACGCGCACCGGGAACAGGCGTATCCGGCAGGCACCTGGCGCGTTGCCCCGGGGCAGGGTCTCGAACGAAGTGAAGAAGCGCAGGACACGGCAATCGTGCTGCCCCTCTTCCACGACCTCGACGAAGCGGATCAGAACAGGGTGATCGACGCCGTCACGAAAGCCGTGTCAGCACACGCGTGATTTCCATCGTCACGCCGGCGTTCAACGAAGCCGGAAACCTGCAGCGCCTTCATGCCCGCATCGCGGAAACGATGGCCACGCTCGGGGTTGACTGGGAGTGGATCGTCGTTGACGACCATTCCCGCGACGACACGTTCGCGGTGATTCAGGGTCTGTCATCCACCGATCCACGTATCCGTGGCGTCCGGCTGGCGCGGAACAGCGGTTCGCATATCGCAATCGCCTGCGGCTTGCGTCTCACCAGCGGCGATGCCGTGGTGATGATGGCGTCGGACCTTCAAGATCCACCGGAAACGATTGCAGCGATGCTCGAGCGGTGGCGACGCGGCGCGCAGATCGTCTGGGCGGTCCGGCGCTCGCGGCCGGGCGACCAGTCGCACGCCCGATTCGCCGCGGCCTATTACTGGATTGTCCGCAACGTGGTCGGGCTGCGGGACATGCCGGCGAAGGGCACCGACTTCTTTCTCGCGGATCGCCGTGTCGTCGATGCGTTCCGCTCGTACCCCGAGCGGACCACGAGCCTCTTCAATCACCTGACGTGGATGGGATTCAAGCAGGAGTACGTCGAGTACGAGAAGCAGCCGCGTACGGCTGGAGCGTCCGGATGGACGCTGTCGCGGAAGATTCGTCTCGTCATCGACTCGGTCACCGCCTTTTCCAACGCGCCGCTGCGATGGTGCGCGTATCTCGGCGCGGCGATGCTGGCCGTGGCGCTGGTGTTGACGGTCGTCGGCGTTCGTCTGCTGCCGGAGCTCGGCGGCGGGCTGCTGCTCGTGCTGGCCGTGCTCTTCGGTCTGTCGGGAGTGCAGATGCTTGCGCTGGCGATCGTCGGCGAGTACGTCTGGAGCGCGCTCGCCGAGGCGAGGCGCCGCCCGCAGTTCGTCATCGAAGCCGCCACGTCGGACGACGTGTTGGCGATGACGGTAAAATAGCCATTTCCCTCAGGAACAGACCACGCTCATGATCGATTGCATCGCCGGCTACCACCTCAACCCGTGGACGTGCGGCATCGCCAAGTTCAACGCAATTCTGGCGAAGGAGCTCGACGTGCCCGTTGTCGGGCTTGCGTCGCCAGACCTGCGCAACTATGCGCGCCCCCTGCTCTCGATCAAGATGTCGGAGTTCACGACAGACGACGCCCGGGCGCTGGCGTTGTGGGTCGATGCCAACGCCGGCCGCTTCGATCTGTTCCTGCATGCGTTCGACGGCACGCCGATCGAACAGCGGCTGCTGAAGGCGGCGGCACACGTCTATTGCGGCAATCGCGAGCTGACGCACCAGCTGGCGCCGTCGCGCGCCGATATCGTCGAGCTCTTCTGCCCGGGCACGCTGCTCAACTCGCAGCGGTTCCAGGACACCGAAGTGAAGGTGTTCACCTTCGGCATGGCGCACAAGATTCGCGTGCCGCTCTATCGGCGGCTGCGGGACCTGCTGGAAGCGACCGGAAAGAGCTACTCCGTCTATGTGTCAACGGCCCTGCACGAGAACACCAGCTTCGACGGCTCGTTCGTCGTCCGCTTCGAGGAGCTGCAGTCGATCTTCGCCGGTCAGGTCTATTTCATGGGCTACCTGTCCGATACCGCCGTCTTCAACCATCTGATGGACTGCACCTTCCTCGCCGCCTTCTTCGAGAAGGGTCTGCGTGCCAACAACACGACGGTGAATGCGGCCATGGAATGCGGATGCGCGGTCATCACGAACCTCGATGAACACTCGCCGGCCGGCCTGACACACATGCGGAACGTGATCGACATCAACCTGTGCGACCGGCTCCCGGATGTCGAGCACGCGCAGCAGATCGGCCGGGCGGCGCGCGACATCGCGCACGGGCAGTACGGGTGGGACCGGCTCGTCAGCGAATTGCGGTCGGTGGTACGGACGGAGGTATGAATCCGGCTGGAGCCGGACTCCCCAGAGGTTCATGATCATCACAAAAGACGCACGCCAGCGCGCCGTCGATCTCTCGACGATTCCAACCGTCGTCCTGAATTCAGTCGGCGGTGAAGACGTGCCGGCGGCCGACGGACGCACCTTCGCGAAGGTGAATCCGGCCACCGGCCAGGAAATCTGCCGCGTGGTACGTTCCGGCGCGGCGGACGTCTCGCGCGCGGTCGACATCGCGAAGCGCGCGCAGCCGGGGTGGGCGGCACTGACGGCCGTGAAGCGCGGCGACATCCTGCGGCAGATGGCCCTCCTCATGCGGGAGCGACGCGAGGCACTCGCCGAGCTGGTCGCGCTCGAGACGGGGAAGTCGAAGAAGGACGCGCTCGGCGAGACGGACGCGGCCATCGAGATGGGTTTCTTCGTTGCCGGCGAAGGCCGCCGTTTCTACGGCCAGACCACGACCAGCGCGGTTCCGAACAAGGCGGCCATGGTCGTCCGGCAGCCGCTTGGCGTCGCCGGGTTGATCATCGCCGCGAACACGCCGATCGCGAATGTCGCCTGGAAGGCGTTTCCGGCATTGCTGTGCGGCAACTCGGCGATCCTCAAGGCTGCGGAGGACACGCCGCTGTCGGCCTGGGCGTTCGCCCAGCTCGCCCGCGAGGCGGGTGTGCCGGAAGGCGTGTACACCACGATGCACGGGCTTGGGCCGGAGGCCGGCGCGCCGCTCGTCGAGCACCCGGACGTCGCGGTCGTCAGCTTCACGGGCTCGTGTGAGGTGGGGCGCTGGATCGCGGAAACGGCAGGCCGGCGGCTCGCCAAGACGTGCCTCGAACTGGGCGGCAAGAATCCGTTGATCGTGTGTGACGACGCCGATCTGAAGAATGCGGTGACGTGGGCGATTGGCTCGGCGTTCAGCAACGCAGGGCAGCGGTGCGCCGCGGGCAGCCGGCTGATTGTGTTCGACGGCGTCTACGACCGTTTCCGGGCGATGCTCGTGGAGGCCACGGGACGTCTGAAGGTCGGGACCGGCGACGCCGATGATTACGGTCCGGTCATCAATCACGAGCAGATGACGAACATGCTGTCGGCAGTGGATCGTGCGAAGGCGGCCGGCGCGTCGGTGCTGACCGGGGGGCACCGCTTGACCGGGAGCGGCTACGGCGACGGCTACTTCGTGGCGCCGACGATCCTCGAGCACGTCGGCCCGAACGACGAGATTTCGCGCAGCGAGCTGTTCGGCCCGATTACGTGCCTCTATCGCGTGAAGACCTTCGACGAGGCGATCGCCCTCGCCAACGACTCGCCGTTTGGGCTGACGGCGTCGATCCACACGCAGAACATCAACCGCGCGATGACGTTCCTCGGTCGCATTCAGGCCGGCGTCGCCGTCGTCAACGGCGGCACCTACGGCAGCGAGCCGCACCTGCCGTTTGGCGGCCTGCGGCAGTCCGGCAACGGCTGGCGCGAAGCGGGGACACAGGCACTGGACGTGTACTCGGACCTGAAAACCATCTATATCAATCACAACCCGGATGCCGTCTGAAAGCGGCAGAACGGCCGCTCCTTCTGCTGTTGCGCTGATTCCTGCGCGGCATGGCTCGAAGCGTGTGCCCGGGAAGAACGTCAGGATGCTCGCCGGCCATCCGGCGATTGCCTACACCATCGCGCCGGCGCTCGAGAGCGGCGTGTTCGCGTCGGTGATCGTGTCGACGGACTCGGAAGCGGTTGCGGCCATCGCCCGGCACTACGGCGCCGAGGTGCCGTTCCTGCGTCCGGCGGCGTTCTCCGCCGACACCTCGCCGGACATCGAGTGGGTGGAGCACACGCTGTCCGAGCTGAAGCGCGTGGGCCGGACCTGGGACGCTTTCAGCCTGCTTCGACCGACCAGCCCGTTCAGGTCGGCGGACACGATTCGGCGCGCGTGGGCCCTGTTTCTCGCGCAGGACGGCGTCGATTCACTGCGCGCCATTGAAAAATGCGCGCAGCATCCCGGGAAGATGTGGGTGATCCGCGGCGATCGCATGTTCCCGCTGCTGCCGTTCGGCGGGACCCAACCGTGGCACAGTACGCCGTATCAGGCGCTGCCGCCGATCTACGTGCAGAACGCCTCGCTCGAGATCGCATGGAGCCGCGTGGTCTTCGACGACCGCTCGATCGCCGGCGACGTGATGGTCCCGTTCATCACCGAAGGACACGAAGGGTTCGACATCAACGATCCGCACGACTGGATGATTGCCGAGCGGCTGATTGCGGACGGAGCGGTCCAGCTTCCGCCCGTCCGTCAGACGCCGTACGCGGCGGTCAGTACATAGATATTCATGGGTGACATACAGACCGATCAGGGCGAATCGCTGGAACTCCAGTACGTTCCCGTCGGGGAGTTCGAGCGTCTGCTGACGGGTGAGGCGGATGCCGTCCTGCGGACGCGCGCGTTTGCAGCGCTGGCGCGCATCAACACGCTCTACATGATTGCCGGCGCGTGGTCCGGTCACATCGGCACGAGCTTCAGCTCGCTCGAGATCATGAGCTGGCTGTTCCTCAACGAGCTGCGGGATCTCGACAAAGGGCCGGACGGTTGTGACGTCTTCTTTTCGTCGAAGGGGCACGATGCACCGGCGTTGTACAACGTGCTCATCGGTCTCGGTCTGCTGCCGGCCGAGAAGCTGCACCACCTGCGGCGGCTGCACGGCCTGCCCGGACACCCGCACGTTGAAACGCCGTTCATCCAGGCGAACACCGGCTCGCTCGGCATGGGAATCTCGAAGGCGAAGGGCATGGCGCTGGCCAACCGCCTGAACGGCCGCGAGCGGCGCGTGTATGTTCTGACCGGCGACGGCGAGCTGCAGGAAGGCCAGCTCTGGGAATCACTCGGGTCGGCGGCCAACAACGGCCTCGGCGAGATCGTCGCGATTGTCGATCACAACAAGATTCAGTCCGATACCTGGGTGTCGTCGGTCAGCCATCTCGGCGACGTCGAAGCAAAGTTCCGCGCCTTCGGCTGGCACGTCGCCCGCTGTGACGGTCACGACGTTGCCGCGCTGCAGCGCATCTTCCGGACGTTCGACGGCGTGACTGACCAGCCCAAAGTGCTGATCGCGGACACCGTAAAGGGCAAAGGCGTCAGCTTCATGGAAGGTCCTGCGACCAAAGCAGGCGAGCTCTACGGATTCCATTCCGGTGCGCCCAGTGAGCACAGTTACACCGCCGGCGTGCAGGAACTGCTCGACGCCGCGAACACCGTGCTCGGTGAGCTGGGACTCGGCACGGTCCGCACCGAAACGCGGACGCGAAATCCGCGCCGCGAACCTCGTCAGACCGACAACCTCGTCGCCGCGTACGAACGCGCGCTCGTGGAGCAGGCCGAACGCCATCCGCATGTGATGGCGCTCGACGCCGACCTGGTGAAGGACTGCGGGCTCATCACGTTCGCCCGCCGTTTTCCGGAGCGCTTCGTCGAATGCGGGATCGCGGAGCAGGACATGGTGTCGATGGCGGCGGGCATGGCGCGCCGCGGCGTGCTGCCGATCGCCCACTCCTTCGCCTGCTTCCTCGCGGCCCGGCCCAACGAGCAGATCTACAACCAGTGCAGCGAACGCTCGAAGGTGATTTACGTCGGATCCCTTGCGGGTCTGCTGCCTGGCGGACCAGGCCACTCTCACCAGTCCGTGCGCGACATCGGCGCGCTGGGATCCGTGCCGAATCTTCTCCTCGCGGAGCCGTGCTGCGAGGCCGAGGTCGCCGCGCTCGTTGACACCCTGGTCAACGGCGTGAGCGAGAGCGCCTACCTGCGGCTCGTCTCCGTCAAGTGGCCGATGCCGTTCGGCTATCCCCCGCAGCACGCCGTTCGCGTAGGTGCGGGTTGGACGATCACCGATGGGGAAGACCTCGTCGTCTTCGGTTATGGCCCGTGGATGCTTGCCAATGCGTTCGAGGCAGCACGACAGCTGCAAGAGGGCACGGGTACGAGCGTCCGCCTCGTCAATCTTCCGTGGCTCAATCGTGTCGCTGCCGATTGGCTGCGTGACACCATTGGCAGCTGTCGATCGGTCGTGACGCTCGACAACCACTACCTGCACGGCGGCCAGGGCGAGATGATTGCCGCCGCGATCGCCGGGCTCGGACTCGAACGCTCGCCGCGCGTCACGCGCGTGGGCGTCACGGAGCTGCCGGAGTGCGGCACGAACGATGAGGTGCTCGCCTACCATCGGCTGGACGTTCCATCTCTGGTCGAGGCGTTCCGCGGTGCGCTATCGCACCGTGACGTCAAACGCCGGGAGACCCAGCTGACATGACCGTCCTCTTCTGGGACATCGACGGGACGCTGCTGACGACCGGTAAAGCCGGCGTCCCGGCGTGGGAAGAGGCCGTTCGGGAAGCGATCGGGCGGGATTTCGAGCTCTCGTCGATTCGCGTTGCCGGACTGACCGACTATCAGATTGCCGTGCGGACGTTCGAAATGCTTGGCGTCGAGGCCGACGAGGGGACCGTGCGGGCGATGGTGCGGCGCTACGAGGAGCTGCTGCCCTCGTCTCTGCCGCTGAAGCGCGGCTCGGTGTTGCCGAACGTCCGCGAGATTCTCGAATACCTCGAAGGGCGCAGCGATGTACGGTCCTACCTGCTGACGGGCAATACA
>JBOGIQ010000240.1:0-9445 GCA_050742535.1 Vicinamibacterales bacterium
GCGCGTTGAAGGGGCTGCCGCCGGAAGGCGGCACTCGACATCGGGTCCCAATCCGAGGATCATCAGCGCGAGCAGAGGTTTGCCATGAAGCGACCACACTATGTGTTCCTTGCGCTGATGCTGTCCGCGGGCGCCGCGGCACCGCTGATGGCGCATCACTCGTTCGCGGCTCACTACGACATGCAGAAGCCGATCACCATTCAGGGCACGCTGGTGAACGTGCGCCTGACGAACCCGCATTCCTGGTTCTTTCTCGACGTCAAGGAATCGGACGGCACGATGTCCCGCTGGTCGTTCGAAGCCGGCACGCCGAGCGGCATGATTCGCAACGGCTACAAGGCCGCGGAGTTGCCGTCGGGGACGGTGGTGACGATTACCGGTTTCCCCGCACGCGACAAACAGAAGGTAGGCATGCTGCAGCGGCTGACGACCGCTGATGGAAAGACCTTCGGCATGTTCGGCCCGCAGGAAAGCCCTGGAGCAAAGTGATCGCCATGAAGCCGCACTTCAGCGTCACTGCCTTCAGCGTCACTGCCTTCAGCAGCACGGCCTTCAGCGTCACGGCGTTGTTCGCATTGACGCTCGGCCCCATCGCGCTGGCCGCGCAGCAGGGCGGAGCGGGGCCTGCGCCGCAGGCGAGCGGGACACCGGCGGAACCAGCGCCGCGCATGACCGATGGAAAGCCGGACCTGTCTGGCGTGTGGTGGACAGGAGGAGATGTCGGCGGCCGCGGCTTCGGCGGGGGCCGCGGGCGCGGTGGTGGACGAGGCGCCGGCCCGGCGCCGCCGACCTTCACTGGTCTCTATACGCCGTCGGCAGCCGCGGCTGCGAAGAAGCTGACGGATAACGACGACCCGACGCTCAAGTGCATGCCCACCGCGTTCGGCACGCTGAACGTCAGCATGTTCGACGTCGGCGCCGTCGCGCAGATCGTGTCGACGCCGAAGTTCATCGTCATGCTGACCGAGACGTTCCACGGCTACCGTCTCGTCCCGACCGACGGACGTGCCCATCGTGCCGAGGTGCCGCCGTCATTTCGCGGCGATGCGGTCGGGCGTTGGGAGGGCGACGACTTCGTTGTCGAAACGAGGAACTTCACCGACAACACGTGGATCTGGGCGGAAGGCCGGGCGTCCCCGCATTCCGATCAGCTGCGGATTGTCGAACGCTACCGTCGGGTGGACCGGAATACGCTGGAGATCGAAGCGACGCTCCACGATCCGAAGGTGTTGACGGCACCATGGACCGTGCCGAAGCAGACGCTGGTGCTGGCGCCGTTCGACCAGATCCTGCCGCTCAACTGCGCTGAGTTGTAGGGCACCCTTTTCAAGGGTGCCGCTCAGTACCGTAGGGCGCCCTTTCACGGGCGCCGATCGGATACGCCGGGCAGGTAGCGTTTGTGCGACACGCGCAGCGCGACCAGGTCCGGCTGCTGGATGCCAAGCTCCTTGGCGATGCGGTGAATCTCGGCTTCCTCGGCGAGCGAGATCGACTCGTCCGTCGCTGATACCGCGAAGAGGCACCGCATCAGCGCCAGCTTCTGCTCGTAGCTCGCCATCGCCGAGAACTCGCGCGCGACGAGAAAGTTGGCGGTTCCGCCAAAGAGCAGGTTGCTCGTCTTCGCTAATTGAACGACCACCATCGCCTGGTCCGCCGCGATCTGTCCCTCCTCGGTCACGAGCGCTTCCATCGCCGTGGTCTCTTCCGCCGAAACGTGTTGATCCGCGTGTGCGACGCGCCCGAGGAGATAGGCGAACGCGGCGAGAAAGCGTGCGCGATCGGGTTCGAGCTGATCGAGCGCATTGAGGGTGTCACGGAGCGGCGCGAACTCGCGCTCCTGCGGCTCGCCGACGCGCATCCATCCACGCAGTGTCTTCAGAGGCATGCCGGCAAGTAGAGGGTCCGCCTAAAGGCGGACACTACGAGAAAGGCGGACACTACGATACTGGTTTTTTTGGCGAACTTGGTGCACCTTCTCCTGACGTGCTTCGACGACTCGTTCTGCTGATCGGCGGGGTGGCAGCCCTCCTCGTCATCGTTACCGCCGCCGCTGCCTACTGGTTCTTCGCGCGCGACGGCTTCCGGCAGGCGCTCGAGGCGCAGGCGACGGCGTGGCTCGGCCACCCGGTTCGCATCAGCGCCGCCCGCGTCCAGTTCCTGCCGCGCCTGGCAGTCGAACTGCGGGACGTCCGGGTCGGTGAGCCGGTCCAGCTCACGCTGGACGACATCGATCTCGCATCGGATCTGCGACCGCTCTTCAACGGCCGGATCGAAAACGCCGACGTCGCGATATCCGGCAGCCGCATCGACCTGCCGCTTCCGTTCGGCCTGCCGGAAGAGTCGGGCCGCGGCGCGGGCGCCGATTCCGGCGCCCCCGTGCGCATCGTCTCGATCAAATCGATTGCGTTGCGGTCGGTCAGGCTCCGCAGCCGCGGCCGTGAAATCGTGGTGTCAGCGGATTCCGCGTATGGCGGCACCGCGCTCGCGCTGAACAGCTTCACCGCCGAGAGCGGCGGCACGACGCTCGAGGCCGAGGGCCTGATGGTGTTGACGCCACGCATCGATGCGCGTATCAACGCCGTTGCGAACCGGCTCGATCTCGACGAGTTGCTTGCCCTTGCGGATGCGTTCGCGCCGGCATCGAGCGGTTCCCGTCAGGACGCGGGGCAGTCGCCACGAGTTGCGGCCAACATCAGCGCCGAGGAGGCAACGGCGGGTGGCATCAAGGTCCGGAATCTCACAACCACGCTCGTGCGAGACGGCAGTTCGGTTTCGCTGACCCCGCTTCAGTTCGAGGCCTTTGGCGGCCGTTACGCAAGCTCGATCCAGGCGCGCGTCGGCAAACAACTGTCCGCCACAATCGAATCGAAAATCGAAAACGTCGATGTCGCCCAGCTGGCGGCATTTGGCGGTTCGCCCGACTCGGTCACCGGCACCCTGAGCGGTACCGGCAAGTTCACCGGCTCGGGCCCCGATTTCGCGCAGCTGCTGCACAACGCCAGTGGCAGCGGATCCGCGTCGATCGTCAACGGATCCATCCGGCGACTGAATCTCGTTCGGACGGTCGTCCTCTTCTTCGGCCGCCCGGCGCCGGACGCCGGTGAGAGCACCGACCGCTTCGATCGCCTCGACGCGCGATTCTCCCTGGCCAACCGCGTCGTGAGGGCAGAGCCAATGTCGCTCAATGCGCCGGACGCAGATATGGCGGGTTCCGGCACGCTGAACCTCGAGACGGATGCGCTCGACGGCCGCGTCGACGTCACGCTGTCGGAAGCACTGTCACGCCAGGCAGGGACGGACCTGATCCGCTACACGCGAGAGGGCAACCGCGTCGTCCTGCCGGCGGCAATCGGCGGCACGCTGAAGAACCCACGCCTGACGATCGACGTCGGAGCGGCGGCAAAGCGCGGCCTGAGAAACGAGGTCGAACGTCGGATGAAGGGCATCCTCGACGGCCTCGGGCGTTGAAGAAGAGGCCGACCCTGAAGGTCGGCCTCTACAAGTTGTCGCACTGTGTCGTCTCCTGTCATATCGCTCGCCGTCTCTGACCCCGTTAGCTCTGCAAGTCGACGTAGATAAACGGCTAAGCGCTGTCCGGCGCATCGGACGTGCCGATACCACGGGCATGTTGAGCCCGGGTTCCGACTCCACGGCCGCTCCGACCGCCGCCGACGCGGCCGCCCACATTCGCCCGCCGAGCGTCCTCATCGTCGACGATGACGCGGCGATTCGGCACCTGTTCGAACGCTGGCTGTCGTCGCACGGTTACGCCGTTGCGAGCGCGGCCGATGGCGAACAAGCGCTGGAGGCCGTCCGACAGCAGCCGCCGGATGTCGTGCTGCTCGACGTGGCGATGCCGAAACTCAGCGGCGTCGACGTGTGCAGGCGGATCAAGCAGGACAGCGCCACGCGTCTGACCCCGGTGATTCTCGTGAGCGCCGTGGACGGCGTCGCCGATCGCATCTCCGGCCTTGCCGCCGGGGCGGACGACTTCCTGAGCAAGCCGGTGAACCCTGCGGAGTTGTTGACACGGGTCGGCGCTGTGGTTCGCGTCAAGCGCTACACCGACGATCTCGACTCGGCCGCCTCGATCATCACCACGCTCGCCACGATGATCGAATCGCGCGACGGACACTCCGAGGGCCACTGCTACCGGATGGCCAACTACGCCGCGGCGCTCGGCCGCCGGCTGAATCTCGATGCCGACGACATGCAGGCGCTTCGCCGCGGCGGCATCCTGCACGACATCGGGATGCTCGCCATTCCCGAGTCCGTCATTCTGAAGTCCGGTCCGCTCGATCCGGATGAGTTCGACGTCGTGAAGACCCATACGACGGTCGGCGATTCCCTCTGCGCGAACCTCCGCTCGCTGCAGCCAGTGCGCCCGATCGTGCGGCACCACCACGAGCGTCGCGACGGCTCTGGCTATCCGGATGGTCTTCAGGGCGACGCGATCCCGCTCCTCGCGCAGATCATCGGCATCGTCGACGTTTACGACGCCGTTACGACGAAACGTGCCTACCAGCGATCGAAATCGGCGGACGATGCGATCGGAATCCTGCGGAGGGAAGTGGACAAAGGCTGGCGATCGCACGATCTGGTGGAAGAGTTCATCTCGCTGATCGGCGACGGCAGGCTTCCGAGCTAGTTGTTCTGTTTTCCGACCACGATCCGTGGACGCGGCAGATTGGGCACGCGGCCGTAGTCGAGCTGCACGTTTGAGCGCGTCGCCCAGGACACGAGGGCCTTTATACCCGGCGTTATCATCGGCGCAGCGAGGGCGAGCCCTGCCCGTGGTACCGCAAGCTCGGTGGTGCTGGCATTCGTCCAGCCGCCGCTCGAGAGCACGTCACGAATCTGAAGCGCTATCCGCATCGCCTCTGGATCGTTTGCCGCGTAGACCAGGTCATAGGTTTCAGGCGGCACGTTGCGCAACATCTTGACGAGCGCGGGGCTGGCGGTGCCGAAGCCGCGCGCCGTGCGCGGACGCAAACCGCGGCCTGCCTCTGGCGCGTTCCCCACGTCGACATCGACGTTGGGCGCCGCGGGTGAGGGAATCAGGGGCGTCTGCGATGGGGGATTCGGGATCGGGGTGTCGGTCTGGGTCCGCGGCGTCGCACTGCCTGGAGGCTCTGTTCTTGGCGGAGGCGTGGGACGCGGGGCAACGGGCTCGGCTGCCTGAGGCGTGGGAGGCGGCTGCTGCTGGGCAGGCGACGGAAGCGGGTTCTGTTGCGCCGTGCGTGGCGGGTCCTCGGGCCCTCGCCCATTCCACAGAAACCAGGGAACGAACGACGCGACCGCGAACAACGCGACGATCAGGACGCCCATACGCGAGCGCCGCGCAGGAAGGACCGCTGCGCGTACTGGTGTTTCAACAGCACCGTGCTCGCCGCGTTTCACACGCGCCAGATCGTCGCGAAGCTCCGCCGCCGTCTGCCAACGCTGCGCTCGATCCTTTTCGAGCGCTCTCAGAATCGCCTGCTCGAGCCGCGGCGGGAGCCCGGCACGATGCGTTCGCGGCAGCGCCGGCTCCTGCGCGAGAATACCGGCGGCGACAACGGCGATCGTCGAGCCGGCGAAGGCGCGCTGTCCCGTCGCCATCTCGTACAGCACCAGGCCGAATGAAAAGAGATCCGTGCGGACGTCCAGCGGCTCGCCGCGCAGCTGCTCCGGCGACATGTAGGCGACGGTTCCGAGCGCCGTTCCGGTAACCGTCAGCGCCTCCTCGACGGCGCGCGTCATGTCGGCGTCGGATTCGCGGACACTCTTGGCGAGGCCGAAGTCGAGGATCTTGACGATGCCGCGCGTCGTGATGAACACGTTCGCGGGCTTCAGGTCGCGATGGATCAAGCCGCGGCCGTGCGCGGCGTCGAGCGCATCGGCGATCGCGATGCCGTAGTCGACGACCTGTTCGAGGTCGAGCGGGCCACGCTCGAGGCGCGCCTGCATCGTTTCACCCTCGAGCCGCTCCATGACGAGAAAGCCGTGGCCGTCAGCGTCGCCGATGTCGTGGAGCGCACAGATGTTCGGGTGGTTCAGCGCGGCGATGGAGCGCGCCTCGCGATCGAATCGCGCCCGCGCCGAGGCGTCCTGGGCCAGCGCCGCCGGCAACACCTTGATGGCGACGGCGCGATCGAGCCGCGTATCCCGCGCCTCGTAGACCTCGCCCATTCCGCCGGCGCCCAGCGGCTTGACGATCTCGTACGGTCCAAGCCGTGTCCCCGGGGCGGCCTGCATGAAGGATTCGGATTCTACGGCGAATCAGGTCTTGCCTTCGGTCGCTTGACGGACCGAATTGGTCGGAGATAGACTCCTGAATCGAAAGTGAGACTCAGTCTCGCGATGTTGGTTTAGCGTCCTGCCGGGTGCGGCAACACCCGGCAGGGTTACCGAACGGAAGTCTGGAGACTTTTCGTCACGCACCCAGGGCACATGGCGTGTTCGGCCCCCGCATTCTACCCGGGCCCCGTCCGCTGCGCTCGCAGGTCGCCCGGCCCCGTTCATCGAGCGCAGCATGAAGCTTCGGGCTCTCATCTTCTGGCCGCACCTGATCGCTGGAGTCGTCGCCGGCCTCGTCATCCTCATCATGTCGGTCACCGGGGTCATCCTGACCTACGAGCGGCAGCTGATCTCGTGGTCGAACAGCCACCTGAAATCGACACCGCCCGCCGCGGACGCCATGCGAATGCCGGTCGAATCGCTGCTGGCGGCTGCACGACAGCAGAAGCCGGATGTGCAGATCACCGGCATCACCGTCGGCTCGGCCAGCGACGCCACCGCTGTCCTTGCGACGGGCGATGGCGACCTGCACATCGACCTCTACAGCGGCCGCGTCCTCGGCGCGGGTGCGACGGGGATGCGGCAGTTCATGAGCGATCTCCGCGTTTGGCACCGCTATCTGGGCGTCGCCGGCGACAACCGCCCCTTAGCCAAGAGCATCACCGGCTGGTCGAACTTCATCTTCGCCTTCATCGTGCTTTCCGGGCTTTACCTGTGGTTCCCGCGGCAGTGGGCGTGGCGGAAAGTGCGCCCGGTCGTGCTGTTCAAGGGCGGCCTGCGCGGGAAGGCGCGCGACTTCAACTGGCACAACGTGATCGGCATGTGGTCCGCGGTGCCGCTCTTCATCGTTGTCGTCAGCGCTGTGCCGATCTCGTTCCGCTGGGCGAATGACGCCGTGTATCACGCGGTCGGCGAACAGCCACCGCCGGCGCGCGGGGGCGGCGCCGGGCGCGAGGGCGGACCAGCGCGTCCCGAAGGACGACAAGGAGGCGGCGCACCGCCGGCTGTCGCGCAGCTCGACGGATTGAACGACGTGTGGGCGCGCGCCGAGCGTCAGGTGCCCGGCTGGCGAACGATCAACCTCCGATTACCGCAGTCGAACAGCGCACCGCTCGCCTTTGCCATCGATCGCGGCGATGGCGGTCAGCCGCACCTTCGCTCAACGCTGACGCTCGATCGCAAGTCCGGACACGTCGTCAGCTACGAGGATTTCTCGACGTTGTCGACCGGGCGCCGAATTCGCAACGTGATGCGCTTTGCGCACACGGGCGAGGTGCTCGGCATTCCGGGTCAGACCATTGCCGGCCTCGTGTCACTCGGCGGCGTCGTGCTGGTCTGGACCGGTATTGCCCTGGCGCTGCGGCGTCTGCTGGCATGGCGCGCCCGCGGTCGCGCTCGCACCGCCGAGACGGAGCGATCGCAGGACGCGACCGCCGCCTGATTTCTCCCGTTCCCTGGTTTCGTGGAGTCGCAGCGATGAAGAACAAGTCCCTCAGGAAATCCGACGGCCGCCGAAGCCACAAGCGCGGCACGGCACGGCTGTTTGTGCTGAGCGCGGCGTTTCTCGCATCGACCGTTGCTGGAGGCGCGCCTCGCACGGCGGCAGCGCAGACGCCGGCCGCTGCCGCGCAGGCGAACACCGTCCAGTTCAACATTCAGCCGGGTCCGCTCGACGATGTGATCGCGGCGTTCGAGGCGGCAACCGGCGCAAAGGTGACGCTGGGCCTCGAGTCCATCGGGCAGATTCAATCGCCCGGAGTCACCGGCCGGCTGACGCCGGAGCGAGCGCTCCAGACGATGCTCGCCGGTACCAGCCTCGCCTTCCGGAATACCGCGCCTGGCCAGTTCACGATCGACGTCGAGACGCGGGCGGAGTCGGTTGAGGTCACCGCGGCCCTGGCGACGGTGCAGTCGCCGAAGTACGCGGTGCCGCTGCGCGACATCGCGCAGTCGGTCGCGCTCGTGCCGCGCGACGTGATCGAACAGCAGGGCGCCGTCACGCTCAGCGACGTCATGCGCAACGTGCCCGGCATCACGCTGCAGGCGGGGGAGGGCGGCGGCGCCTCGAACGCCGCCGGCGACATGTTCAACATGCGCGGCTTCAACGCCGCCAACAGCCTGTTCGTCGATGGCGTTCGCGACGACGGGCTGATCGCGCGCGACGTCTACAACCTCGAACAGGTCGAAGTGTTCATGGGTCCGACTGGCTCGGACATCGGGCGCGGCACGGCCTCCGGCTACGTGAACATGCAGAGCAAGGTGCCGCACATGGGCCGCGAGGGCTCGGCGATGGTGACGCTCGGCAGCGGCGACGAGAAGCGGCTCACCGCCGACCTCAACCTGGCGCCTGCAGCGCCAAGCGGAGTGTGGGCTCGTAACGCGGCGCTTCGCCTGAACCTGCTCGTGCAGGACAGCGGTATCCCGGGTCGTGACGAGGTGACGAATGAACGCAAGGCGTTTGCGCCGTCGCTTGCGCTCGGCATCGGCACGGCGACGCGGCTGACGGTCGCCGCTCAGTTCATGCGGCAGGATAATCTGCCGGACTACGGCATCCCCGGTGCCGCATGGGACGAGCCGCTGGCGCCGACGACCGTGCTGACGCCCGCGCCCGTTGACCAGAGCAACTACTACGGCAGCC
The DNA here is from genome assembly GCA_050742535.1 of Vicinamibacterales bacterium. Taxonomy (GTDB): domain Bacteria; phylum Acidobacteriota; class Vicinamibacteria; order Vicinamibacterales; family UBA2999; genus Gp6-AA40. Next base: position 8,918 of record JBOGIQ010000240.1, read on the forward strand.
CAGCCTACGACTACGACCGCGCCGATCAGGATACCTACACCGCACGCGTCGAGCACGACCTCACGGGGCGGATGACGCTGCGCAACCAGACGCGTTACAACCGCACGCACCGCGAGGCGGTCGTCTCGGCGATCCAGAACGTGGCCGCGTACAACGCCGACACGAATCTCGTGACGATTGCGCGCCAGGGTAACGAGCGCGAGAACACGATCGTGTCCAACCAGACGAGCCTCAACGGCCGCTTCAGCACCGGCACGCTGCGGCACGCCGCCAGCGCCGGCGTCGAGGTCGCCCGCGAGGAGCAGTTCGCACCGACGTTGACCGGACTCGGGACGCGCGCGCCGGTGAACGTCTTTTCGCCGAATCCTGGCGACGTCATCGCCGACTACGCGCCGGCGCGGGGTGTCGCGTCGACGGCGGGTCGTTCGACGACGGTGGCGGCGTATGCCTTCGACTCGATCGAGTTGACCGGGCGGTGGCAAGTCATGGGCGGGCTGCGCTGGGAGCGCTACGAGACCGGGTTCGAAT
>JBOGIQ010000241.1:0-9439 GCA_050742535.1 Vicinamibacterales bacterium
AATGCCCATTGCCGACGCCGACCAGATCAGTCCTTTTGTTCCCATGCCGGCTTCGGTCAGCCCGAGGTGCAGCGGCTGGTCCGACTTGCGGGCAAGTTCGCGATAGATGGCGATCAGGTCGCGCGGCCGGGAAACCTTGCACGAAATGATGATCTGGTCCTTCCGCAGTCCGGTCTCGAGAGCCAGCTCCGTGGACTCGACGGCAGAGATCACCATGCACTCGTTCAGGATTTCTTCGGAGGTTCGGCCGAGATTCCTGGCGGTGTTCTCCTGCATCTTGGCGACGACAAGGTCCTGGTTGAGCGAGCCGCCGTTCACGCCGATGCGAACCGGCTTGCCGCGGTCGATTGCCACCTTGCAAATTGTCGCGAACTGCTCGTCGCGGCGGCGGCCGGTGCCGACGTTTCCGGGATTGATCCGGTACTTGTCGAGCGCGGCGGCGCAGTCGGGGAAGCGTGTCAGCAGCAGGTGCCCGTTGTAATGGAAGTCGCCGATGAGCGGGGCCGTGCAGCCTGCGTCGAGCATCCGGTTCTTGATCTCAGGAACCGCGGACGCCGCCTCGGGGAGGTTGACCGTGACCCGCACCATCTCCGACCCGGCCTCGGCCAGCTCGATGCACTGGGTGGCCGTCGACCTCGCGTCCGCCGTATCCGTCATCGTCATCGACTGAACGACGACGGGCGCGCCGCCGCCGACCTGGACGTTGCCGACACGGACGCCAACGGTTTTGTGGATGCGGGTCGTTGAAGCCACGTTTAAGGATAGCAGCCGGACCGGTTACAGTTCTTTCCAGCCATCTCTGAGCAGGATTCCGCGAATTTCCTCGGCGCGTGCGAGCGCGAGGTCCATCGTGTCGTAGTTTTCCGCGCGGTCCATGATGCCGTCGAAATACCAGGTGACGGTCGTTGCGGCTGGTCCGGGAAATATCGTCGCGTGGGCGGTCGATCGGCCGCGCGCCATCCGCCACAAGACCGCCGGGTCGTTCCCGCTGACGTCCATCATCACCGACTCTCCAGAATGAGCAGGCCGACCGAGATGATGGCCAGGATCCACAACGCCGGACTGATCTCCCGGCGCCGGCCGGCCACGGCGAACAGCATCGCGTGCAGGATGAAGCCCCACAAAATGCCCTGGGTAATCGAGAGTGTCAGCGGGATGAGCACGATCGTCATGAAGGCGGGCAGCGAATCCTCGACGGTGCGGAAATCGAGACTGCCCACCGTTTGAAACATCGAGAGGCCCACGAGGACGAGCACGGCCGCGGTCGCGTATGGCGGCACGGCGGCCGCCAGCGGTGCGATGACCAGGCACGGAAGGAAGCACAATGCCGTGACCACCGACGCGCGCCCGGTGCGCGCGCCGACGCGAATGCCGGCGATGCTTTCCACGTACGCCGTCCCGGCGGACGTGCCCGCCAGTCCGGCGCCGAGCGTTGCCCACGCGTCCACGATCAGGCCGCGCCGCAAGTTGGGCGGCCGCCCGTCCGGATCGGCGAGGCCTGCCGCGCTGGCGACGCCGATGAACGTCGACAGCGAGTCGAAGAGATCCGTGAACAGGATCGCGACGATGGCGGGGAGCAGCGTCCACTGCAGGGCGTCGACGAGGTCGAGTTTGAGGAAGACCGACGAAAAGTCAGGCGGGCTGGTCAGTTCGGCCGGCGGCGTCGCGAATCCGAGCAGCCATGCCAGCGCCGTCGTGCTGAAGATCGCCGCCAGGAACGCAAACGGGTTGTGACGGCGCAGGAGCACTACCGCGACGACAATGCCGAGCAGCAGGAACGCCGCGCGATGATCGAGCACGCCGAGGCGGACGAGCATCGCCGGATCGGCGGCGATGAGGCCGGCGTTGCGGAACCCGATGAACGTGAGCAGCAGTCCGATGCCGCCGGCGGCTGCGACGCGCAAGCCGGGCGGGATCGACATCGCGATGTGCTCCCGCAGCGGTGTCGCCGACACGAGCAGGAACAGCACGCCGGCCCAGAACACCATGCCGAGCGCCGTCTGCCACGGGACCTGGTGCTGCAGAACGATGGTGTAGGCGAAGAACGCGTTGATCCCCATCCCGGGCGCGACCGCGAATGGCAGCCGTGCGTACAGCCCCATCAGCAGCGTCATCGAGAAGGCGATGAGGACGGTCGCGGTAAGCGCGCCCGAAAAGGAAATGCCGGTGCCGGGCGTGGACAGGATGGCGGGGTTGACCACCACGATGTAGGCCATCGTGAAAAACGTGGTCACGCCGCCGGCGATGTCGCCGAATTTCGAAGAGGCAGAAACCGCCGAGGTGCGCACCGCGGCTATTGTGCCGCACGTTCTGACTTCTGACTTCAGACGTCAGACGTCAGACGTCAGACGTCAGACGTCAGACGTCAGACACGATAGCGTCCGAGCCGCGCGGTCAGGATGGCCCTGAGGTCCGCTTCGGATCGCGTGCCGGTCAGATCGAGATCCGATTCGCTGAGCGCATCGATCAGCGCGCGAATCACGTGCGCGCGGCTGATGGCCACGCCGCTCGCCGCCCGGATGTCGGCTCCGAGGCGATCGAGAAACACGATCTGGCGGTCGAACAGAACGACCGTCACCTTGGTCCAGTGCTCGGTGTGCGACGGCCGCCGCCCGCGCTTCTTCGGACGCTCGGTATCACTGCTTTCCACGGGTGGCACGAAGATGTCCTCGCCGCTTTTGCCCAGCCGTTTACGGGCGCCGTTCCCCAGGATTCGATTGGTCGACATACCCCAGCTCAGCCCAAATGGATTTAATTCAGTAATTAAAGTCTGATGTCAGAAAATCGACTGCGATCGTAAAGCACCTTCGCCCGGCGCGCAAGACGCCGTCGCGCGTCAGCGCGCGCGACGTCCAATCCGTTTGACGAGTTCGGCCGTGAATTGCTGGTAGGCGCGGCTGCCGCGCGTGCGCGGCGCATAGGCGACAACCGGCAGTCCATGCGATGGCGATTCCGCGACCCGCGGATCCTGCGGAATCTCGGTTGCGAAGACGCCGCGCCGGTTGTGCAGGCGGATGATGTCGATGATTTCGCGCGTCGCCTGACGACGATAGTCGACCATCGTCAGCACAATCCCGGCGAGGCGCGCCGTGGCCTTTCGCGTCGGCGAGAGATCGCGATACCACGTGAGGAACTGCGCCAGCGACTCGAGCGCGAGGTACTCGGCGCGGATTGGCACGACGAGCTGGTCGGCAATGACCGGGACGCTGCGGGCGATGAGCGAATATCCCGCCGGCGAGTCGAGCACGATGGTGTGGAACTGCTGCGCGAGCGGCTTCACGACATCCGCGAGCCGGCGCTCCGGTTCACGCGCGTTGCGCAGGCTGGTGTCCATCCGCGCCAGTGCCGGCGACCCGGTGATCAGAAACAGGTTGTCGGAGCGGTCGACACGGCGGACGGCGTCGGCGGCCCGGACTTCGTTGAGGAGAACGTCGGCGATCGAGGGCCGCGCGTCCGATGGCCGTACGCCAAGCGAGATCGAGGCATTCAGATCCGCTTCGAGGTCGATGAGCAGCACCTTCCGGCCCATGGAGGCCAGAACGGCGGCCACATTCACCGCAGTGGTGGTTTTTCCGCAACCGCCCTTTGGATTGAACGTGGCAATGATCACGTGCGAACGCGCATGGAAGGACGAGTTAGAGATTTATTTCAATCCGATTATAGCGAAGGCGTTCACTCCAAAATTCGGTCAGCGCTCGGCGAGATGAGCGCGAACGATGAACCGGCGCGGGGCCGATCCGACGTAGCGGAACGGATAACACGTCACCAGGGTCAGCGCGGGCTCTTCGGTTGGATTCAGAACCCAGGTGTCGTGCGGATCCACCACTTTCGTGCCTTCGACGCGGTAGACGAAGGTACCGTCCGTCGTCACGAAGCGCACGAGATCGTCCTCGCGGATTTCGCCGAGGCGGCGGAAGAACGTATCCCGATGCGCCGCGAGCCCGATGTTGCCGGGCTCGCCGGGCAATGACGTGCCGCCGATGTGACCGACCGCCAGGCGGAGTGTGCGCGAATCGCTGCCCGCGCGGACCATTGCGGAGACACGCAGCCGCGGGATCTCGAGGCGGCCGAGCGTCGTTCCATCCGCCGGCCGCGGTCGCCGCGCCGTTGGAAGAACGACCTCGGTTTCTCTGCGGGCGTGCGTGCTGGTGGCGGCGTCAAACGCAGGCACGGGAGGCGCCGACGCGAGAATGGCGTCGAGTTCGCGCGCCTCATAGGCCTGATATAAGGCCGTCTCCCCATAGACGTAGCCGAAGTAACCGAGACAGACGCACCCCACGACCAGCAGCAGGCGCTCGAGCAGACGAAGTCCGCGTCGTGGAGGCGGACTCGCATGCGGCGGCAGCGGGCCGCGCTCGTCAATCGGTATCAGCGTGATTGGGCGCCAGGTACCCATCGCGGGCAATCACCGTCAGGTTTTTCTGACCGGGGGCGCGGACGGACACCTTGACCCGGCGGAAGCGGCCGTCCCGGGACGTGTTCGTCGGGACGTATCCGATGCTGTATCCACGCCGGATGTTCCCGGCAATCTCTTGAAAGGCGTCGATGACGGCGCGTTCGTCCTTCGGCGCGTAGGCCACGCCGCCGGACGTGCGCGCGAGCCTTCGCAGCAGCCCCGGCCGTCCGACGTCGGCACCGAGCCGGGCGGTCGAAACGGTGTAAATCAGCGCATCGCTCCGCACCGCCCGTTCGACCATCACATCGTCGGAATGGACGCTGGCGTTGTCCTCGCCGTCCGAGAGAACCACGAGCACGCGCTTCTGATGCGACGCCTCCTGCAGATGCTCGAGCCCGTCGATCACCGCGTCGTGCAGCGCCGTCTTGCCGCCCGGTGGGAACCGCGAGACCGCCGTCTGGATCTGCACACGATTCCGGGTGAAGGGAAGAGACGCCGGCAGACCGTGGCGGACATGCTCGTTGAACACAATCGTGAACAGCTCATCCTCCGGATGGCTCGACTCGGCGAAGATCTTCGTGCCCGTCATCACCATGGACCGTCTGGTGAGCATGCTGCCGCTGTTGTCCACGATCAGACCGACGGTGACGGGGACGTCTTCGTTACTGAAGAAGGTGATTTTCTGCGGTGCGTTGTCTTCAGCGATTTGGAAGGCCGTCTCTGGCAGATTCGGCACCGCGTCGGACTTGCCGTCGAACACGTTGACGTGCAGCACGACGAGATCGGACTCGGCTTTGAAGACGGGAGGATCCTGCGGCGCTTCCTGCGCGGAACGGACCGCCATCGTCGCCACGAACAGAAACGCCAGACCGACAGGCACCCTCATTTCAGCCCCTCAGCACCTGTGACCATCGTACGACAGTTGGTGTCCGCCTTCGCCTGGCGGAGATATTTCCGTGGCGCGAGCCTTCGGGTTCGCGAGGCGAGCCTGCAAGGCTCGCCCCACGAGGTTCGCGCGAAGCGAATCAGCTGCGGAAGAAGCGGATTCCCGCAGCTCCCACCAGCGACAGCAGTCCGAGCAGACCGCTGAGCGCAAGCGGACTCGCCGTGGCCGGAAGTTCCGCCGCGACCTGACCGCTCGTCCCGACCGGGCGCGGTTCAGGCTGCGCCGCGGCGACACGGCTTTCTTCGACGACCGGCGCCGGTTCAGGCGCGGGCGCCGGAGCCTCTGCAACCGCCGGCGCGGGCGCCGGTTCGGGTGCTGGCGCCGGAGCCTCTGCTACGGCCGGCGCGGGCGCCGGTTCCGCCGCCGGTGCCGGTTCGGCTGGCGCCGGACTCACTGCCGCGACGGCACCGTCCTCAGTGCGAACCTTCGCTCCGGTTCGCGCCGCAATCCGTTCTGCCTGGTCCTTCGGATAGATAAACTCTTTCCCGACCTTCTCGCCGGGGAAGTACCAGAACTGGACGGCCGGCGTGGCGCCTTCCCTGGTTTCCCGGAACATCACGACCGTGTCTTCGGTGACCCGCGGCCGCTCGGCCTGGACGAACAGCCAATGACCGATCATGTTCTTTTCATCTTTGTCCCAGACCTGGACCACGTTGCGTGTTGGCGAGTCCGCGAGCTTGAACACGTACGTTCCCGGCTGCAGCGTTACGCCCGGCATTTCTACCGACCCGCTGAAGGTCATGAACGTCCGCTCCAAGGTGTTGGTCTCCTGGGCAATGACTCGACTGGCCATCACCGCCAGGACCGCCAGCACCATCGCGGTCGCAAGTAGCTTCACCCGTTTCATGCGTTTCCTCCTCGCATCCTGGTGGCGGTACGCTTGCTCGATACCGGCCACGACATATGGCTGGGCGCGGTGGGCCGCGTCGCCGCTGTATCGAACTGCATCTTGTATGCCTCCCATAGCCGAGCTGTTCGCGAGTGCGCGTCGAATCTGTTGAGCTCCTTGTGGTCGGCGCGGGCGCGGCAGGGCTTGCCACCGCCATCTTCACGGCACACGCGGCGCCTGAACGCCGCATCGTGTGTATCGACAGCGCCCGGCACATTGGCGCCAAGATCCTCGTCAGCGGCGGTTCACGATGTAACGTCACGAACCGTCTGGTGACCGAGAAGGATTTCTGGGGCGGATCGCAGCGGTTCGTCCGGAACGTGCTGCGCGCGTTTCCGGAGGCGCGAGCGATCGAATTCTTTTCGGCGCTGGGCGTCGCGCTCCACGAAGAGGAGGACGGCAAGCTGTTCCCCGACTCGAACACCTCGCGCACGGTCTTGAACGCCCTGCTCGACGAGACCAGGCGTCTCGGCATTTCGCTGGTGACAGGCGAACGGGTGATCGCGTTAGCAAACGATGACGACGGCTTCGTGGCGACGACGGCGTCCGGGCGCACGATTCGCGCGCGAGCCACCGTGCTGTGCACCGGCGGCCGTTCGCTGCCAAAGACCGGCAGCGATGGATTCGGGTACGAGCTCGCAGCGCGGCTTGGCCACGGCTGCGTCAGCACCATTCCGGCGCTTGCGCCGCTCGTCTTCGACGGGTGGGAGGAGCTGGCTGGAATCACGCATCCGGCTGCGATGACGCTGCGGGCCGACGGCGCGCCCGCCACCACGCTCGAAGGGTCGCTGCTCTGGACGCATTTCGGGGCCAGCGGCCCTCTGCCGCTGAACATGTCGCGCCACTGGCACCGGGCGCATGAAAGCGGACCCCCGTGCGAGGTCACTCTCAACGTGTGCCCGGGCGAGACGTTTGCGACACTCGACGCGTGGCTCCGGGCTCAGGAGCAGAGCCGGCCGCGGGCCCAGGTCGTGACCATCATGACGTCGCGGCTCCCGAACGCGGTGGCGGAACGGTGGGTCGCGTCTGCCGGTGTCCCGCGTGATCTCACGATGGCGCACCTGGCGCGCGAACGCCGCCACGCCCTCGTGCGAACGCTCCAGGAGACGCGGCTGCCGGTTCGAGGCAGCCGCGGCTTTGCCTACGCGGAAGTGACCGCCGGTGGCGTGCCGCTCGGCGAAGTCGACCCGGCGACGATGGAATCGCGCGTGTGCCGGAATCTGTTCTTCACAGGTGAGATCCTCGACGTCGACGGGCGCCTCGGCGGGTTCAACTTTCAATGGGCGTGGTCGTCGGCGTGGGTCGCATCGCGCGCGATCGCGCGGCTGATGACGGCATCGTGACGATTGCACCGGCACGCTGGCTCGTCGACCACGCACCACTGCTGCCCGCGACAGGGGACGCGCTCGACGTCGCGAGCGGCAGCGGCAGACACGCGTTCTGGCTCGCGGCGCGCGGGCTGACGACACTCGCCGTCGACAGCAGTGCGACGGCGATCGCCGGGATCAGGGAGACCGCAGCGCGGCTCCATCTTCCGCTTCGCGCGGACATCGTCGATCTGGAAGCCGACGATGCGACGCTTCCGGCCGCCGCGTACGACCTCATCGTCGTCGTGCACTACCTGCACCGGCCGTTGTTTCCAGAGCTACGCGCAGCGCTCAAGCCGGGCGGCATCCTCGTCTACGAGACGTTTACCAGAGCGCAGGCGCTCCTCGGGAAGCCGACGAACCCGGCGTTCCTCCTTGAACCGGGGGAGCTGCGCGACCTGGTCGCGCCGCTCGAGGTGCTCGCCGAACGCGAAGGGGAGTTCGAGGGAAAGAGGCTCGCGAGCGTTATCGCGGTGGCGCGCTGAGCGCCTTCCTGACCGCTTCCGCGGTCACGCGGAAGTGTGATGCGGCCCACACCACGCGTCCGTTCTTGATCAGCAGCGCCTGTGGTGTTTCATGGCGAACGCCAAGCCGCGCGGTGACGGCGTTCGACACATCACGATGCGTCTGCACCGTGATCATCGCGTATCGCGGATCAGGGCCGCCCGCCGCATAGAAGTCGGCATTCAGATGATCGATTAACTCATCAAGCGCCTCGGCGCTGATACCGCAGGTAAAGCTGTGTTTGAAGACGAGCAACGGACGGGTATGGCTCTCGGACAGCAGACGGTCGAGCTCGTCCACATGTTCGAGCATGGTGAGATCAGGGTGCATTCGACATTCAGTGTACCAAGCGCGAGCTAACTTCCTGACTCGTGCGAGGCCTTGAATTGGGCGATCCGTGCCGCAATCGTCCGCTGATCCATGTCGATGCCGCCGTTGAAGCGGCTGCCGTCGGCAATCACCACCCGGTTCGCGCTCAGGCTGCCTTCAACTGACGCGCTGGCCTCGAGCTCGATCCGCTCCGACGCGACGATCGACCCTTTCAGCTGACCTTTGACCACGACCCGTGTGCCGCGAATGTCGGCGTGCAGTTGCGCCTGCTCACCGATGGTGAGCGCCGCGTCGCGAACCATCAGATGACCGTTCACCCGGCCTTCGACGGTGATGTCCTCGCCGCTCACAACCTCTCCCGAGATGGAAATCGTCCGACCGATCGTCGTCACGGGGGATAGCTTAGGTTCAGCTGTTCAGGTGGTTCAAGGGGGTTCAACAGGTTCGTGTAATCTCACGACTCGTGGCCCAGAACGTCGAGCACGAGCTGCTGGTGGTGAACGGCCGCGAGGTGGCCGTTTCCAACCCGCGCAAGGTGCTTTTCCCGGACGCCGGCTATACGAAGCTCGACGTGGTCCGCTACTTCCTGGCGGTCGCCGAGGGAGCGCTGCGCGGCGCCGGTGGACGGCCGAACGTCCTCGTGCGCTATCCGAACGGAATCCAGGATGAGTTCTTCTACCAGAAGCGCGCTCCCCAGTCGCGGCCTGACTGGATCGAGGTTGTGGCGCTGAAATTTCCGTCCGGACGAACGGCGGAGGAGATCGTGCCGCGCGACGCCGCCGCGCTGGCATGGATGGCCAACCTCGCCTGCCTCGAGCTTCATCCGCATCCCGTCCGCGCGGACGACCTCGACCACCCGGACGAACTTCGCGTCGATCTCGATCCGGTTGCCGGGATCGAATGGTCTCAGCTTCGCGACGTCGCGCGCATCGTTCACGCGACGCTGGATGATTTCGGACTCGTCGGATGGCCGAAGACGTCCGGCTCGCGCGGGATTCACATTAACG
>JBOGIQ010000242.1:0-9416 GCA_050742535.1 Vicinamibacterales bacterium
TGACCGGCCCGACTCGATTCAGGGGGATCGACATGAACCGCTTCGCTTCCTCGCTGGTGCTGCTGATCGTGACCGCTGGCGTGTCGCCGGGCACTGCGGCTGCCCAGGATGCGCCGCTGCCGTCTCCGCTCAGCCTCACCGATGTCGTCCGAATCGCCGGCGAACGCCGCGACGAGATTCAGGCTGCGCGTGCCCGAACCACGGCCGGCGAGGCACGTCCGGCCATCGTGTCGGCCTTGCCGGACCCGATGATCTCGCCCTCGCTCGATCACCTGCCATTCATGCTGAACGGGGCGGACGTCAGCGTCACGATCGAACAACAGATTCCGCTGTCCGGCATTCGGCGCCATCGGCGCGCGTCAGCGCTCGCCGACATCGATCGGCTGCGCGCGGAGACGCGCCGCACGACGCTCGACGTGGGCGTTGAGGCCGCCAACGCCTACCTGATGCTCCAGGAGCGCCGACGAACGGCGGCGCTGGTCACCGAACAGGTCGCGTTTGCGCGCGACGTCGTTGGCGCTGCGAACGCCCGCTACGCCAGCGGTACCGCACCACAGTCCGACGTCCTCCGAGCCGAGGTGGCAGTGGCCCGGCTCGAGGCGACCGCGCGCGCTCTCGTCGGTGAGGTTCGCGGCGCCGAGGCAATGCTCAACACGAGTCTCGCGATCGACGCTGATGCGCCGGTACCGCCGCTCACAGTACTCACGTTCCCACAGGCCGTACCGCCGTGGACGACGATCAAGTCGGCGCTCACGTCGCGCCCTGAGCTCGCCGCTGGCCGAGCGGACGTCGCACGCGCCGACGCCGATGTGCTGGTCATGCGCGACATGTTCCGGCCGATGGCGACGATCCGTACCGGTCCGTCCTACACGATGACGGATGGTCGCGGCTGGATGGCGATGGTCGGGCTCAGCCTGCCGATCTGGCGCGACAAACTCCGGGCAGGTGTCGCCGAGGCGCAGGCGATGCGCTCGACGGCGGAGGCCGACCTCCGCGCGATGACGCGGATGATCGAGGGTGAGGCCGCGGCGGCTACCGGTCAGCTGCAGGCGGCGCGCGACCGGCACGCCGCGCTCACCACTAACGTGCTTCCGCGTGCGCGCATCGCCATCGAGCCGGCCGTGGCGAGCTACGCCGCGGGTCAGCTCCCATTGGTGAGCGTGATTGAAACGATCCAGGCGCTCTGGCTGGTCCAGTCGGACCTCATCGTGGCGGAGACACAACTTGGTCTCGCGTGGGCGCGGCTCGGCCGCGCCATTGGATCGTACGAGGCGATCGTCCAATGACACCCTTTGCCATTCTTCGACGAATCCGCTCGCCGCTCGCGGCAGCCGTCACAACGGCCGTGCTGTTCACGACGATCCTGTGGGTGCAGCGTGCGTGTGACGGGTGGCCCTTCACCGCTCCAACGTCGTCACCGCCGGGAGCCACGACAGGCACGGCAGGGACCCCAGGATCAGCTGCGCCCCAGAGTCGCGTGCCCGTCGATGCCGCGGCGACCCAGTCGCTCGACATTCGGCTCGAAACGGTCAGCCGCCAGTCGCTGACGGAGACCGTCCGCGTGGTGGCCACGATTGTGCCCGACGAATCACGGCTCTCGCACATCCATACGCGTGTCGCCGGATGGATCGAGCACCTGGAGGTGAATACGACCGGGGAGATGGTGCGCGAGGGACAGCCGATCGCCCACATCTTCTCGCAGGAGCTGTTGTCATCCCAGACCGAGTACCTGGCGGCCAGGCGAAACACCGCGGCCTCGGGAATCACCAGCGTCGTGGTGGCCGGCGGCCGCACGCGGCTCAGTGTGCTCGGGATGGCCCCGGCGGAAATCGATGCCATCGAACAGAGCGGTGAACCGAAACGTCTTGTCACGGTGTTCGCGCCACGGAATGGCGTTGTCGTCGCTCGCGGCGTGACCGTGGGCACCTCGGTCGATCCATCGACGACGCTGGTCACCATCGCCGATCTGTCCCGTGTCTGGGTCCTCGCCGAAGTGCCGGAGGCCAGCATTCCATTCGTGCGTGTGGGGAGCGTGGCGCAGCTGGATTTTCCAGCGTCCGGGCGTCCGCCGTTCGCGTCGCGCGTGGAGTTCGTCTATCCCACGCTGACCGAGCGCACCCGCACGCTGCGCGTTCGCCTGTCGGTCCGGAACCCCGGCGGTGCGCTGAAGCCCGGTCTGTACGGGACCGCGGCTTTCGAAACGGCCGGACACAACGTTCTGACCGTGCCGCGTGATGCGGTCGTCGATACCGGTCTGCAACAGCACGTGTTCGTGGCGGTGGGCGATCGTTTCGAGCCGCGGCCCGTGCGCGTCGGTCTTCAGCTCGCCGACCGGGTGGAGATTCGTGACGGGCTGAGCGAGGGGGAGCGGGTCGTCGCCGCCGGCGTCTTCCTGCTCGACTCGGAAAGCCGTCTGCGCGCGACCGGCGGGGGCGGCGCCCACCGTCACGGTGCGCCTGCGGGAAACCCACCGGCAGGATCGGGCTCGTCGCCGGATCCGCACGCGGCACATCTGCCCGCATCCGCGAAACCTTCGGCGGATAAGGAGTAGCACCATGGTCGAACGCGTCATCGAGCTGTCCGTTCGCCACAAGTGGGTGGTGTTCGGTGCGGTGCTCGCGCTGGCGCTGTTCGCTGCCGACTCCGCGCGTCAGACACCGCTCGATGCGCTGCCGGATCTCTCCGATCCGCAGGTGATCATCTACACGGAGTGGATGGGGCGCAGCCCGGATCTGGTTGAAGACCAGATCACGTATCCGCTCGTGCGCGCGCTCCAGAGCACACCTGGTGTCCAGACCGTGCGCGGCTACTCGATGTTCGGCATGAGCTTCACCTACGCCCTCTTCGAGGAGGGCACGGACATCTATTGGGCGCGGACCCGGGTGATCGAGCAGCTCGGCCGGGTGCAGCAGATCCTGCCGCCGGGAGTCTCGCCGACGCTCGGTCCCGACGCCAGCGGCATCGGCTGGGTCTATCAGTACGTCCTCAAGGACACGACAGGGCGGCTCGATCTGGCCGAACTGCGCACGCTGCAGGACTTCACCGTCCGCCCCGCCTTGCAGGCGGTCCAGGGCGTGGCCGAAGTTGCCTCACTCGGCGGTTTCGAGCGTCAGTATCAGATCGTCGTCGATCCCGATCGATTAGTCGGGTTCGGCCTCACGCTGAGCGACATCACTCGCTCGGTACGCGATGCGAACGCCGAAGTCGGGGCGCGCGTGCTGGAGCTCGCCGGCCGCGAGTACGTCCTGCGCGGGCGCGGCTACGTCAAGGATCTGACGGACCTCGAGCGCAGTGTGGTCACCGTCGGCGCCGGCGGTACACCAGTACGCCTGGCCGACATCGCCACTGTCCGTTTCGGCCCGGAAATCCGGCGAGGCGCCGCTGATTTCAACGGCACCGGCGAGGCGGTCGGTGGCATTGTGGTCATGCGGATCGGTTCCAACGCCCTTCAGGTCATCGAGGCTGTCACGCAGCAGATCGCGACACTGCAGCTCCCCGACGGCGTGCAGCTGATTCCGACCTACGACCGGTCAGATCTGATCCGTGGATCGATCGCAACGTTGACGGACACGCTGATCCAGCAGGCCGTGATCGTCACCATCATCTGCCTGGTGTTCCTGTTCCACGCGCGGTCGGCGCTGGTCGTGATGTTCGTGCTGCCGCTCTCGGTCCTCTTCTCGTTCATCGGCATCCGCTATCTCGGCCTGTCGTCGAACATCATGTCGCTCGGCGGAATCGCCATTGCCATCGGAGAGCTGGCCGACGCGGCCATCGTGCTGATCGAGAACGCTCACGTGCGGCTGGCCGCCGCCGGGCCCGGCACCGATCGAAAGGGCATCATCGTCGACGCCTGCAAGGAGGTTGGTCGTCCGATCTTCTTCTCGCTGCTGCTGATCACCGTCAGCTTTCTGCCGATCTTCACACTCGCCGGCCAGGCCGGGCGGCTGTTTACGCCGCTTGCCTACACCAAGACGTTCGCGATGTTCGCGGCCGCAATCCTGTCGATCACGCTGGCGCCTGCGCTGATGGTGTTGCTGCTCAAGGGACGATTCCGGGCCGAAGCCGCCAACCCGGTGAGCCGTGTGCTGGTCACGATCTATCGGCCGATTGCCGGAGTCGTCGTCCGCGCTCGCGTCGTGGTCGTCGCGCTGGCCATCGCGCTGATACTCGCCACCGTGCCGATCTTTCAACGACTCGGCTCCGAGTTCATGCCGCCTCTCGACGAGGGCACGCTGCTGGTGATGCCCACCACCTTTCCGGGCATTTCAATCGAGGAAGCGCGTCGGGCACTGCAGCGGCAGAACCAGACGATCAGAGGGTTCGCTGAAGTCGCGGCGGTCCACGGCAAGGCCGGCCGCGCGGAGACGGCCACGGATCCGGCGCAACTCGACATGATCGAAACGGTGATCACGCTGCGGCCGCACGACGACTGGCCCACGCGACAGACGCACCGTTGGTACAGCGACTACGCGCCCCGGTGGGTGAAACCTGCGCTCGCCACGATATGGCCCGAGGAGCGCGCTCGCACCCTTGCCGAGCTGTCGCGCGATCTGGACGCGGCGCTTCGCATGCCGGGATACCAGATGGCCATCGCGCCACCCATCCGCACTCGAATCGACATGCTGACGACCGGGGTGCGTACACCCGTCGGCATCAAGGTGTTCGGCAGCGATCTGAGCGAGATCGAGCGCGTCAGCATCACCCTCGAAGGGCTCCTGCGTCAGGTCCCCGGCACGCGAAGCACGTTCGCGGAACGCCAGACCGGCCGTGAGTACGTCGATATCGTGCCGAACCGCGATGCCATCGCGCGCTACGGCCTCACCGTTCGAGACGTGCAGGACGTGATTGAAGCAGCGGTCGGTGGAATGCCGGTGTCCACCGCCGTCGCCGGTCGCGCGCGATTTACGATCAACCTGCGCTATGCGGCCGATCGCCGCTCGGATCCACAGGCGCTGCGCCGCATCCTCGTGCCGGTCCAGTCGATAGCGAGTGCGTCGGATGTCGGCGGTGCGAACGCCGGCGGTGGCGCGTCGCCGCAGCGCGCCGGAATGCTGACCTCGAATCCGTCGGGGGCCGGCATGGGTGGGATGGGCGGCGGACGTTCCAGCGTGCCAACGTCTTCCGGCGGTTCGATGCGGGCCGCACCGCAGCCGTCGATGGGCGACGCGTCAGGCTCGCTCGATCTGCTCGAGCAGTACCGCCAGCCGGGCGCCGCCGTCCCGCTCGGCGAGCTGGCGGATGTCCGGGTCGTCACTGGTCCACCGATGATCAAGGACGAGAACGGCGTCCTGGTGGGCTATGTGTTCGCGGACATCGACCCGACACAGCGCGATCTGGGCGGGTGGGTTGACGATGCGAAGGCGCTCGTCGCCGCGCACGTGAAGCTGCCCGCAGGCTATCGACTGCAGTGGACCGGACAGTACGAGTTTCTCGCGCAGATGGAGGCACGGCTGCGCTACATCATCCCGCTCACGCTCGTCCTCGTCGTGGTGCTCCTCTATCTGTCGATGCGCGGCTGGCCACAGACGTGGCTCGTGCTGTCCAGCGTGCCGTTTGCCGTGGCCGGGAGTGTCTGGCTCCTCGCCTACATGGACTACAACCTCTCGACCGCCGTCTGGGTCGGGCTCATCGCCGTCGCCGGCGTCGCGGCCGAGACCGGCATCGTGATGGTCGTCTATCTGGACGAAGCGTTCGAACGGTACATGCGTGAGGGTCGGATTCGGACGCTCGAGGACGTCGACGCCGCAGTTGTCGAGGGCGCCAGTGCCCGCGTCCGGCCGCTCGTCATGACGGTAGCCACGACGGTGCTCGGTCTCCTGCCGCTGCTGTGGGGCGCCGGCGTTGGCGCTGACGTGTCGGCGCGGACGGCGGCACCCGTGGTCGGCGGGTTGTGGTCGTGCCTGTTCCTGACGCTGCTCGTGCTCCCGGCCGCGTATTCGATGTGGCGCCGCCATCAGGTGCGCGCCTCGCTCGCGATCTCGTTACCGCCTGACGCAGCGGCGGCATCGGACGGTGCCGCATGACTCGATCGACGTCGAGGCTACGCGGTGCCCCGCCCTGTACGCTCCATCCGCACGAGGTATCGGTACAGCCCCGCGTTCAGGACGAAGCACGCGCCGCTTGCGGCCGCAGCGGGCCAGACGAGTGACTCGTCTCCGCCGAGCCAGGCATTCATCGTCGCCGTCAGCAGCCAGAGTTGCAGTACGACCAGAATGATCACGAAGGTGAGCATGCCGTAAATGATCGTCGCGCGTTGCTCGCGACTGAACGGTCGCCGCATCGGCGTCGTCACGCCGTCCGCTCCTCGGCGGCAACGGCGTAGATGTCCCGGCCGCGCATGTCGAGGACGATGCGCGTCAACGGCCGGCGCGGAGGGCCGGCCGTCGGCACGCCGGTCCGCAGATCGAACCGGCCTTCGTGACAGGGGCAGTAGAAGCTGGCTTCCGCCGGCCGCGGGACGACGGCGCACGACAGGTGCGTGCACGTCTGGCTGAACGCGACGAACTCCGTCGTCGACAGCCGCACCAGCAGGCACGGCTGGTCGGCATCGGGATACGTGAACCCGATCGCGGCGCCGACCGCCACGTCGTCGACAGACGCTATCCGCAGAATGGGCGGACGCCCCTGGCGCCGCCGGTACCAGTTGTGCGCGCCAATCCACAGCTGGCCAAGCGTGAAGGCCGCGCTCGTCAGCACCAGGAACTTCATGAAGTCGCGTCGCTCGACGTACAGATCCTGCGGCCAGTCGATCGG
Source organism: Vicinamibacterales bacterium (assembly GCA_050742535.1). GTDB lineage: Bacteria > Acidobacteriota > Vicinamibacteria > Vicinamibacterales > UBA2999 > Gp6-AA40. The sequence goes on from JBOGIQ010000242.1 coordinate 6,754, forward strand.
AAAGTCCTGCCGCCACGCCGGCTGCAACTGCGGCGGGACGAAGTTCGGTGCGATGGTGATCTGTTCGCGATCGGCGGTTGGCGCGTAGCGATTGGCGGGCGCCGTGCCGGTGAGGCCCTCCCGCCCCGGCGTATTGAGCGCCGGATCGATCGGACGGCGAGGATCGAGCGGTACGTCGGCCATCGCTACACCTCGACCTCCGCGAACGGATCGCCAGGCAGGACCTTCAGTGAAACGCCGCGATTGCGTGGCTGCTCGTCCATGGCCGCCACGACGTCGACGTACGACTCGCGTGTCGTCAGCGCGCGTGGAACCATGAGAAAGACCTGCGTCGTGATCGTCTGCGCGCCAAAGCGGAACGAGTTGATCGGCGACGAGAGCGGCCGAAGCGCATCGATCTGTTCACGCGTGCCGAAGAAGAGGGCCTGGCTCGGACAGACGGTCGCGCACATCGGCTTTTTGCCGACGCTCGATCGGTCGTAGCACATGTCGCACTTCATCATGATCCGGCGGTCCTCGTAGAGCTCCGGTACGCCGAACGGGCACGCGATGACACAGTTGCCGCAGGCGATGCACCGCGGCTGGATGGCGGACTGCACGACACCGTCGCCCGTTCGCTTGATCGCGTCGGCGGGGCAGACCTCGGCACAGGTTGGCTGTTCGCAGTGCATGCAGATCACCGGAACGGTCTGCCCGCTCTCGGGCCTGTGCACGTACTCGAGGTGAATCATCGAGTCGCCGCGATGGGTGTCGCATTCGGTGCACGCCTGCACGCACGCCTGGCAGCCGATGCAGCGGTTCGGGTCGATGAAGAAGTGCAGATCGTCCGGCTTCGGCATGCGGTGGTCCTATTGCTGCGGCTCGAGCACGGCCGCATAGTCGGGCGCCGCGTCCGCCTTCCGCACACGGCAGCCGCACACCTTGTATTGCGGGATCTTGCTGATCGGATCCTGCGCTGCCACGGTCAATTGATTCGCGCTCTTGCGGCCTGCCCAGTGATACGGAATGAAGATCGTGTCGGGCCGAATCGTCGTCACCACCTCCGCGCGAAGGGTGATCGTCCCGCGGCGTGTTTCGGCCGTGGCCCAGTCGCCGTCGGCGATCCCCAGCCGGCCGGCGAGGCGCGGGTGCATCTCGATGCGCGGCTCCGCGTACTGGCGCACCAGCGGGCCGATACGCCGCGTCTGCGTTCCCGACAGGAACTGACTGACGACTCGGCCGGTCGTCAGGTAAATCGGATACTCCTCATCGGCATCGTCCACAGGTGGCCGATGTTCGGCGACGTTGAACCGCGCCCGGCCGTCCGGGAAGTAGAACGGCCCCGCCCCTTTCGCGATCGGGTTATAGCTGCCGCGTTCGAAGAGCCGGGGGGTGCCGGGATGATCGATCGGCGCGCCGGTGGCGGGGTCCTCGCTGTAACACGGCCAGAACACGCCGAGCTGCTCGGTAATCTTCTCGTAGGTGACACCGGAGTAATCCGCGACGCCGCCTTTGCTGGCAACGCGAAGCTCCTCGAAGATCTCGCGCGGATGCGTGAAGGTGAAGCCGGCGGGACGACCGAGCGCCCGCGCGATGTCCTGGATGATCCGCCAGTCCTGCCGTGCATCGCCCGGACAGTCGACCGCCTTGTTGATCTTGATGATGCGGCCTTCGACCTGCGTGACCGTCCCTTCGTCTTCCTCGTGCAGGCTGCCCGGCAAAACGACGTCGGCGTGCCACGCCGTATCGTTCAAAAAGAAATCGATGGCGGTGTAGAACTCGAGCTTCTCGAGGCAGCGTGTGACGAAGGCGTTATCCGGCAGCGAGACCTTCGGGTTGAAGCAGATGGACAGCAGCCCTTTGATCTCTCCGCGGTCGATCTTGCGGAAGAGTTCGTAGGCGTCCACGCCGGGGCCCGGCAGCTCCTGTTCGTCGATTCCCCACACGCCGGCGACGTACCGGCGATGTTCCGGGTTGCTGATGTCGCGCCAGCCGGGCAGCTGATCGCATTTCTGCCCATGTTCGCGGCCGCCCTGTCCGTTGGCCTGGCCGACGATCGTCCCGTAGCCGCTTTTCGGCCTGCCGATCCGTCCTGATGCGAGGACGAGATTGATCGTGCCGAGGGCGTTCTGCACCCCGTTGGAGTGATGCTCGATGCCGCGGGCGTGAAACAGGAAGCTGGTTTTCGCCGTACCCCACCATTCCGCCGCCTGCATCAGCGCGCGCTGCGGCACGCCGGTGACGTCGGCCGTCCGTGCGAGCGTCCACTCGCGGCAGTAGTCCGCGACCTGCTCGAAGCCGGACGCGTGCTCGCGAATGAACTCGTGATCGAGCCAGTCGCGCTCGATCATGACCTGCAGAACGCCGGCGAACAGCGCCGCGTCGCGGCCTGGTTTCACGGGCAGGTACAGATCGCACATCCGCGCAATCGGCGTGATGCGTGGATCCTGGACGATCACTCGCGCGCCCTGCTCGCGCGCCTGCCAGATGTAATTCGTGGTGATAGGCGAGCACTCCGCCACGTTCGAACCCGCAACCCAGATGACCTCGGTGCCGACCATGTCGGACCACGGATTCGTCGTGCGGTCGATGCCGAAGGCCTTCTTGTTGGCGGCACCGGCGCTGACCATGCACAGGCGGCCGTTGTAATCGATGAACGGCGTCCTCAGGCAGACGCGCGCGAA
>JBOGIQ010000243.1:0-9403 GCA_050742535.1 Vicinamibacterales bacterium
GGCCAACGTCTTTACCGCGATCGAGGAGCAACTCGGACTCAGGCTCGTGCCGTCAAAGGCATCTCGTCCGTTCGTCGTCGTGGATCACGTCGAACGGCCGGGTCCGAATTAGGTCCCTTCAGTTTTCCGTGGGGTGGTTGATCTGCTCGATCGAATTCCAGCTTGCAGCCGCGGCGTGGCGAGTGTCGCGTCGGACCCCATCTACGTCATGTCGCTGTAGATGATTCTGTAGTACGCGAGTGCATCACGCATCCACAACTATCTACAGTCCGCCGGACAGCGGCCGCAACTGCTTCACCATGAATCCATTGCGGCCGACCTCCTGCCACAGGTTTCAACAACGGGCTGAAATCGGCCTGGGGGTCAGATGGTCGATCGTGGCGCCGACAATTGGCGTGCCGTGGCGCCCGCGAGCCTGACAAGGCTCGCTCCACGATCTGACGTTGCGCTAGACACTCTCGATTGCTGGCGCCGGCGGCACGTGCGCCAGCACCTGCAGAAACAGGTGGCTGATCACCAGGTAGGACCAGAACAGCATCCAGGGCACCAGCGGCACAAGCACGATGGCGATGGCGCTCACGGTCAGTGCGCCGATCCACGCCTGAATGTACAGCGCGGGGGCGGCTGAGACGAGACTCACGACGCGCCCGAGGTGAAACGCCGCTCTGAAGCTGCGGCGCTCGGCAACCTGCAGGAACGCCGACGGCAGCAGGACGATTGGACCGAAGAACAGCACGCCCAGCAACGCGATTTCCCCCGCTGAAAACTGCAGCCAGTCGTAGCGCACCGCATACAGCACGGGCATTCCAGGAAGCGCCAGCGGCGGAAATACCACGACGGCTGCGACGAAGATCAGCAGCTCGCGCTGATGCGCCGCAAACACATCGAGCGAGCGGGCGCCGAGAACCCAGTAGGCGATCACGAAGGGCGTGAGGTAGGCGAGGATGACGCCCGAGGACGCGGCTCCCCGCCGCAGCGCGGATCCGAACAGACCCGTCCACGACGGCAGCAGCGGGTGCTCGCGGTCGACGATGCGCTGTCCGACGATGCTGCGATAGCCGAGCGCGAGCATCCAGCCGGCTGGCGGCAGCAGGAGCATCAGCAGCCCGCCGGTGCCGACGCGCAGCCTCCACGCCGGCTCGCGGCTGATGTAGCCGACCGCACTCCGCCAGTCGATTCGCGGCTGACTCGCCGGTCCCACCTTATGGCTTCTGGACGGTGATCGCCGTTCCTCCGTTGCTGTCGCCATCCGGGTCGTGATTATCGATCGCCGTGTATGTCAGGCTGTTCGTGACGCTGGTCACCGTAAACGTCGCGTTCTTCTTCGAGTTGGCGATGGAAGCGCTGAGGATGCTGCACCGGCCGGTGGCGTCCGTCGTACAGCTCCCCGAGCCGCTCGCGCCGCCGCTCCACAGCCCGGTCACCGTCGCGCCCGATACCGCCGCGTGATTCGCGTCGTGCACGCCCGCAGTCACGGTGGCCCTCCACGAGCCCCTCCCCATAGTCGCGCTCGAACGGTCCAAGTCACCAATGTGCATCGTCGTCGTGGGCGGTGCAGTGACCGTTACGGTGACCGTCGCGGTGTTGCTGTCTGACGCGCCGTCGGTGGCTTTGTAGGTGAACGTGTGGACTCCGGTTGCCGCAGGCGTGTAGGTGACGCGCGCGGTGTCGCTGTTCGGACTACCGGGCACACATGCGTCGTTCGCAATGGCGCCAAGCGTCCCGCTCGACGGCGGCTGGACGACCGAGAACGTCAGTTCGCAGCTCTCCACGTCCGTGGCGCCCATCACCACTGTCAGCCCGGTTCCGACAACGCCCGTCATGTTCCGGTTCGCGGCAATCGGCGCGGTGTTGGCCGCGGTGACGTTAATCGTGATGGCCGCCGATCCCGGCAGCCCGCCGGAATCGCTGACCGACGCCGTGATGGTGTGCGACCCGGCCGTGAGTGCGCTCGTCGAGAACGTACCGCCCGACCCAATCGCGCCGTCGCGACTGGACACCCATGAGAGGTTGCCGGTGAGGCTGCCGTCTTCGGTATCGGTGGCGGTCCCCGCGAAGGCGACCGGCTGACCCACGGTACTGCTCGAGCCGTTGGCTGGCGACGTAATCGTGACCACAGGGGCGATGTTGCTCGGCACCGAGCTCGTGTTCAGCCGGATGTTGTCCAGCTGGAAGAAGGCGAAGCCGGTGCCCGGCTCGGAAACGTTCCAGACGAACTTCAACCGCACGCTCTGGGACGCAAACGCACTCAGGTCGATCACGGCAGGCGGGTAGTCGCCCACGCCGCCGGACGGGTTGTCGGTGTCTTCTTCGTAGGTGTTGACCGGCGCGGTCAGGATCGTCTGCGTCAACAGCGGCTGACCGCCGCCGGCCGGCAGGATTTCCACACCGAACGTCCGCGGTTGAGTGTTCCCAAACCGAAACAGTTCCCACGCCGCGCGGTAGTCGAACTCCAGCGTGGTCGTCGACGCGGGCAGGGTGATGTCCTGATACAACTCCCGGCGATTGGTGAAGTCGCTGGTCGCCGGATCATCGCCGTTGAAATCGTTCAGCGCGGCGTACTGGCCTTCGGTCGGGGCGCTGGTGAAGTAGTCGAGCGTGATGAGGAACGGGAACGAAAACACCGTGAACGTCGGCGCCGGATACTCGACCCCCGCGGGGCGCGCGCTGAGCGGGAGATTCGGATTGGATCTCGGCGTCAGCTCCTTGACCGTCCACCCGCTGAGATCGCCGGTCTCGAAGCCGCCGTTCACGATCGGATCGAGCGGATTCGGCAGCACCGTCGTTGGGGTGAGGGCGGCAATCCCGTTATCGCTCTCCGAGTTCTCCAGCACCTGATTCTGTCGATCGACAACGAGGCCGACGTAGTAGTTCCCCGGCGCGACGGAAGGAACCGGAACCGATCCATTGCACTGAGAGCTCGCTCCTGCCGCCAGACTCGGCACGGCACAGCTGAACCCTGAGAAGACGTCGCCCTGGTTGATCGTCTGGTCGGTTGAGAAGTAGACACCGACCTGGAACGCACCCGCCGCCGCGGTTCCCTGGTTCGCGAATGTCGAGGTTACGGGGATCTGGGTGCCCTTCGTCGCCGTTGCCGGAGCCGTGACCGATTGCGCGACGAGGTTCACCGGCGAATTCGGATCCGCCACCGTGCAACCAAGAATGCCGACGTCGCCGAGGGCGCGCGTTTCGCCCGCCGCAAGGGAGTCGACGGTGGCGAGCTGGTCGAACGTCCGGCTCTGATTCTGCGCATCGAGCAGGTTCGAGTTGATGGTCGTGTAGTTGTACCGGTTTGCGGCTAACGAACCGGAACCTGTTTCAAGAGTTCTCGCGTAGATCGTGTACGACTCGCCCGCAGCCAGCGGCGCGACGTTCAACGTGACGGAACCATTGAATGGCTGATGCGGTGTGACCGCGCGCAGCTGCGACCCGCTGAACATCTCCACACGGTTCGCACCGTTGATTCCGCCCTGCGTCCGGTAGGCGACCACCGACACTCCGGTGGCGGGGACGCAGGCGTTGTCCTTCACGAGCCTGAGGGTGATCACACCGCGGCCGCCGACGGTTGGCGGGATCGCGCCGCTGTATCGATTTCTCGCGTAGATACGAAGTACCGCCGCTTTGTCGTCCGCTTCCAGGGTGCGCGGGTTGGCGTCTCCCGGCGCAACCACCGGGAGCATCGTCGCGCTCATGGCGTTCGACGCGGTGAAATCACCCAGTGTCGAGTGGGACACGGCGATGAAGTGTCCGGCCTCGTGTGTGGCGACCCCCTGCACGTCGAAGGCGCCCGGGTCAGGCTCGGCGGTCGTCGACCAGGGATCGAGGCTGTCGAATCGCATCCCGCAATCGATGACGGTTCCAACGGGATAGGTCACTCCCGGAGGGCCGGGGAACGGGATAGACCCTCCGTCCTCGACGGGCAGCACGGTTTGTCCCTGCGCGTTGGTGGTCGTGGTGGTGGGCAAGTCCAGCCCCCAGCACGGGGTCACGGCGAGCGTGCCATCAGGAAAGTCGGGTAGCCAGGCGACGAGGTTCACGCCGTCGAGCGCAAAGGCGTCCGTCGCCGCACTCTGCCCACCGAAGTTCACCACCGGCACGAGTGGCTCCTGCGGGACGCCGTCGTCCACGCTTTCCCATGTATTGAAACTGGCCTCGATCGTCGCTTCGAACGAAGCCGGGTCCAGGTTGGACCGTATGCCCGAAGGGTTGTGGTGCCACACGATCGCTCCGGGAAACCCTGGTGTTCCGTCGAACAATCGCGAATCCCAGACGATCTCGACGACCTGACCGTTGATGGCGAAATCGAGGTTGTCGCTGGCACGTGTCGTCGTCGTGAGGCCGGCAGCGATGGCCAGCAGCAGGCAGGCCGCTATGACGAACGTGCCGGATGAACGCCGTGACTGTTTCTTCGAGTGGCGAGTCATCATTTGCCTCCCTGGCGGACTTCCTGGAGGAAGGCATTCAGATCCTCGGGTCGTCCACGCGGCGCCACCGTGGCGCCGCCATTGCCCTGGCGAATGCGGACGACGCCGTCGAACGTCCCGATGGGGGTGAAGGTCGCGCCCTGGAGCGTTCGGGCAAAGATGACGACCTGTTCCGCGTTCTGGAGATCCGGAGCGCCGGGCACGGTGAGCCGCACATTCCCGCGCGCCCCACCGACGACGGCAACGGAGACACTGGTTCGCGGAGCGCCCTTCAACGTCTCGAGTACCGACACGTCGTAGAGCGTGTAGATCACGCGGCCGACCCAGGTGGTGCTTCTGCCCGTGACCAACCCATGAACGACGAGATCCGCGCGTCGAGTGAGTTCTGCGACGTCGACCGGCCCGCCCTGGATGGGGCGCGCCCCTCCGGGAAGGTTCTGCGCGTAGCTGCTGGAAACCCCGAGCAAGCTTGCGCAACACACGGCCGCCACGGTGACCGATAGCCTTGCCGCCATTAACTCCTCCAGGCGCGATGAGGGGAGAGAACTCCGGGTGGGGGGGGTAGCAAGGGCGCAGCCACCTGTGCAGGGATCGACGAATCGCGGAAACTGTTTTCAACGAAGGACTTCCACGCCTGGGTGGCGCCGGGACTCCCGTCGCGACGCACAAAAATGCAGGTGTAGGGCGACAAATGTCCAGTGGCGCGTTCAGAACTTCGATCGCTGCCTGTGTAATGATTCGCGTGCTTTTTCAAGGAGGGATCGTGTCGCGACTTTTTACGTGCATTGTCGGTGGTGTGATCACACTGGCCGGAGCGGCCTCTCCTGCATCGACGCAGTCGGTGCCGGCATGCGATCGAGCCTGCCTGCGGACGATGCTCGATCAGTACCTCGCCGCCGTCGTCAAGCACGACCCCGCCGCGGCGCCCCTCGTCGTCGGCTTCCGTCAGACGGAAAACGCCATCAACGTGCGCCCGGGAAACGGTGTCTGGAAGACGGTGACCGGTCTCGGCAAAGTGCAGCGCAAATACTTCGATCCCATCTCCGGGCAGGCTGCGTACTACGGGACGGTCGAAGAGGGGGCCGAGACGGCAATCGTGACCATCCGCGTCCGCGTCGAAAATCGCAGGTTGACCGAGGCGGAATGGTTTCTCGCCCGTGCGAACGACCCCGGGCTCAACGGTCCGCGGCGGCAGGGCGGCCCACCGGCCAATCTTCACAATCCCGAGTACCTCGCGCAGAACCCGCCGCCCGAGCGGGTTGTCCCGCGCAACCAGCGGTCGGACCGCGACGCGCTGGTTCGAATCGTCGACAGTTACTTCGACGCGATCACGTCGCATGACGGGTCGGTCGCGCTGACGCATGCGGGATGCGGGCGCGTCGAGAACGGATCGCCGGCGCCTGCGGGCCGATTCCTGCCGGCCGGGCCTCCCCGGGGAGGGCAGGCCGGGCCGGCTCGTGGTGGACAAGCGCCACCCGCCGCGCCTGCTGCGGGTCAGGCGACGGCGCCGGGACCGGGCAGCAACGATTGCGTCGCGAATCTGCAGAACTTCAACCTGTCGATGGTCGTCGCGCGCCGGATTCCGCTCGTCGATGAAGAGGCGCAGGTCGTCCTCGCGTACGCGGTTTTCATCCGCCGGCCTGGTTCGCCGACACCTCGCAACGCGTTCAGCGAGTGGTTCGTGATCGACGACGCCAGGATCAAGACGATCTATACGGCGATGTTCTATCCCGCGGCGGAGCTGGCGGTGCCGAACTGGCCGCCGTACGACGGTAACTGGCCGCTGCCGGCCGGCACCGTGCCAAGCCCGCCACAGCCCAAATAGTGCTCGTTTCTTCATCACGGAGATTGAACGTGACGCCCTTAAAACGAATTGCTGCTGTGATCGCGATGCTCGTCGCCATGTCGTCGCTGTTGGCGGCGCAATGGCCCTCATACCCGACGCCGGGCGTGCCACGCGACGCCAAGGGCGCGCCCGTTCTGACCGGTGCCGCGCCTCGCACTGCTGATGGCAAGGTCGATTTTTCCGGGATATGGATGCGCGGCGGCGGTGGAGGAGGCGGGCGCGGCGGCGGCGCCGGCGCTGCCCCGGCGATCACTTTCTCCACTCCGCCCGAGGGAGTTCCGGTCTCGGGCTTCGGCGATGTCGCCGGCCGCGGCTTCGCGCTGCCGATGCTGCCATGGGCGGTGGAGCTGAAGAAGAAGCGCATGGCGGACAACATGAAAGACAACCCGGACGTGTGGTGTCTGCCGATCGGCCTGATGCAGTACCACAACCACCCGCAGCCTCGTCAGATCGTGCAGACGAAGAACCTGATGCTGATCACCTACGAGTCGAATTACGGGCTCCGCTACATCTACATGGATGGCCGGCCGGCGCCGAACAACGACCCGCAGCCGTGGTGGTTCGGGTATTCACGCGGCTGGTACGAAGGCAACGACACGCTGGTGGTCGAGACGACGCATTTCAACTCGGAGGAGCGGGCGTCGTGGCACGACGTCAACGGCACGCCGTGGTCGGACGCACTGAAAATGACCGAGCGCTTCCGCCGGCCGACGTTCGGGACGCTGGAGATCGACGTGACCATCGACGACCCGAAGACGTTCACGAAGCCGCTCACCGTCCGCGTCAACCAGCGGCTGATGGTCGATCAGGAGATGATCGAGTTCATCTGCAACGAGAACGAGCAGTCGACCGACCACATCCCGTCGCCCGGCAAGCCCGGGCTGCCTGGAACGCCGGCACCGCCGAAATAGTCATGCGCTGCTAACAAACCCCGGACCGCGGCGTCCTTATGCCGAGGAGCACATGTCGACGGCACACGCCATCGTCGAGGCCCCGCAGCAGGACGTCGCGGCCGTGGAACCGGACTTCGAAGCGATCTTCCGCGAGCACTACAGGACCGTCTATCGCACCGCCTATGGCGTCACGGGGAGCGCCCAGGACGCCGAGGACGTGGCGCAGACGGTCTTTCTGCGTCTGCTCCGATCGACGCGCGAGTGGCAGAACCCGGGGGCGTATCTCTACCGCGCGGCGGTCAACGAGTCGCTGACGCTCATCCGGTCGCGCAAGCGGCAGGTGCGGAAGGAAGACGCCAGCCGTTCCCCGGCTCTGACCGGTCACGCCGAGACTGAGTCCGCCGAAGACATTCACCGGCGACTCTACGAGGCTGTCGCGGAGCTCGGACGCAAGGCCGCCGAGATCCTGATCCTGCGCTATGTGCATGACTACAGCGACGCGCAGATTGCGAAGCTGCTCGGCACGTCGCGCGGCACGATCGCCGTCAGCCTCTATCGCTCGCGTGCGCGGCTGCGCACGTTGCTGCGCAACTCCTCCTCAGGAGGCCGGTCATGAATTCCACCGACAACGATCACCGCGACATCGTCGATGATCACCTTGGACTGTTTCGATCGCCGCCTGCGGAGGAGATGGCGCAGGCAGAAGTGCGGGTGCTGTGGCGATTACGCTCCGAGGCCCCGCACGCCGCCGCGCCGACGCGGTCATCACATACATTTCATCGGAGCTGGCGCTTTGCGCTCGCTGGTGCCGCAGCGGCAGTTGTCTTCGCCATCGCCGTAGGGCGGCCAACGCATGACGTCTTGTTCCGCGTCGTGGAAGGCGACGTGCATCAGGCTGACACGCTTCGTTCCAATGGCGGCGGGGGTGCGGTGCTCGAACTCGCCGACGGATCGCGCGTTGAGATGCGCTCCGGATCGGAGCTGTCGCTCGCTCGCGCGGCGGATGGGCTGCGGATCCTCCTGAACAGCGGCGGCATTATCGTGAATGCCGCGAAGCAGCGCACGGGTCACCTGTACGTTGAGACCAGGGACGTCACCGTGTCTGTCACTGGCACCGTGTTTCTCGTCAACGCCGAGAAACAGGGGTCGCGTGTCGCCGTCATCGAGGGCGAAGTCCGCGTCCGACAGGGAACGAATGAGAAGAGACTGCTCCCGGGCGACCAGGTGACATCGAGCCCGGCGATGGCCGCGCCGCCCGTGAGACAGGTCATTGCCTGGAGCCGTAACGCCGCGACCCTCGACGCGTTGCTGCCGCCATCCGCCGCGGTCTCTCCGGCTGTTGCCGTCCAGAACAACGCCGGACCACATTTCGAAGTTGAGTCGATCAGACCCCGCCCGGTGTCGCCCGGGCTTGGCCGGAGCGGCAGCCCGTATGTCAGCGGCTTGCCTCCGGCGTGCGGCGCGTCGCTACGCATCGATCCGCGCCGATTCGCGGCGACGAATATTACGGTATTCGAGTTGATCGCCATCGCCTACGAGAAGGACTGTCTGTTCGCTGAAGAATCGACGGGCACCGCTGTCGGCGGTGTAATCGGCGGCCCCGAATGGATTCGATCGGCCAGGTACGACGTCGAAGCGCTCCGGCCGGAAGATCCGTCGGACTATACGACCCGGGCGTACGGTGGCGGCGGCCATCAGTTCACGCCAGGTCCAAAACTTCGACGGATGGTGCAGTCGATGTTGGCCGAGCGTTTCGGCCTGACGATGCAGCGCGAGACGAGAGAGATGGCAGTGTATGAGCTTGTCGTCGCGCGCACCGGACTCAAATTACCACCGCAGAACGACTCCAAGGGGTTCACCTCCTATGTGGGCGGCGCTGGGCTCTACGAGGCAATCAAGAACAGCATCAATCCGAAGCCCGAATACAGCGGCCTCATCGTCGGCGCCATCTCGGCGACCGGGGCGTCGATGACGGATCTCGCGCAACAACTCACCAGGCTGACCGGTCGGCATGTGCTGAACCGGACGGGCGTCGAAGGAGTGTTCACCTACGAATTCTTCTTTGCGCCGGCGCAATGGCGGTCCTGGAAGCGCGACCCGGCCGAAACGCGGCCACACTTGACGAATCCCTCGCTCTTCATGGTCCTCGAGGAGGAGTTAGGTCTGCGGCTGGAGGAGGTGAGACGGCCCATCGAAGTGCTGACCATCGAGCGCGTCGAGAGGCCGACGGAGAATTGACC
>JBOGIQ010000244.1:0-9326 GCA_050742535.1 Vicinamibacterales bacterium
TTGCCGGGCCTTTCGCCAACAGCCGTCAGAGTCCCCAGCAGAATTCCACCGGCATCGTTCTCGGCGGCGTTCAGGACCCGCAAGGGAGTGCGATGCCCGGTGCGACCGTGACGCTCGAGGGCGAAGCGGCGACGCGCAAGACGACGAGCGATGCGCAGGGACGCTACTCGAGGCGGATGTTCCGCCGGGTACCTACCGCATCGAGATCGAAATTCCCGGGTTCCGGCCGTTCGTGCGAACGGACATCGTCATCGCCGGCGGCTCGACGACCGTCGTGGACGGGACGCTCCGCGTCAACATCGGTAACACGACGCTCGCGCCTGATGGCATCGACCCCACCGATCCTGCGCTGGCGCGTGCGGTGTACGAGGTGATCTTGCCGCGCGCAACCCGGAATGCGCCTGGCGACATCGCCGTCGTGCGGGTATCCGTCGTGCCGCCAGTGCTGGCCCGTGCGGCGTGGACAGGATCGTTCGCGGCCGTGGCGGAGCTTCGCCCGACGCTCGACCGCGCCGCCGATCGGCGGCCCGTGTGGTTGCGCCGCGAGGCGTTTCCGGACGGAGCGAGACTCGTTGCCTCGCCGGAGCGGGAACGACGGGTCACATGGTTCACCCCTGTGTTCTTCACGGCGGACCTCCGCCGGGCGGTTGTCTACTATCACCACCTTTGGGGCAGTCTCTGTGCCGAGGGAGTGATGGTCTGGCTGACGCGAACAGATGCTGGCGTCTGGCAGATCGGTGGAAGCCAGTTGATGTGGATTTCCTGAAGTCACCATCGAGGCGACGAAGGTCCTTCAGTCGATCGTCATCCCATTAGAACCATCAGACGTTGCCAGAGGGCACTGCTGCACAACGCTCCTGGCGCGCTGTGATCCCGCCCGATGGCGCGAATGTTCTCGGCTCGAGCGAGGCCCGATGGTGGATGATTTCGTGCGAATCTGAGCGTTACTTGCTGCAGATGCGCTGCGGTGGCTGCATGACGCGCTCGAAACTGGTAAACCCCGATCACGGTTGGGGGAGGGACTATGAGTCGAATGCTGAGCCAGAGGAATGTGATCGGAGCTGTGCTCGCCCTGCTCGGTAGCCTCGTTGTTCTAATTGCCTTGCGAAGCCTGTCAGGTCTGTCCGAGTATCCCGTCCATCAGTCTGCAGCTCTCCGCCGCCAGCTCGCCGAAGTCCGGGATCTTCCGTTCGACAAGCGCATCCAGCTGGAGACCGCGCTGTTGCAGTACGAAACCGACAATCGCATCAAGATCTGGACTGCGATCGTTCAAGCAGCCGGCGGCGCTGCCCTCCTAATTGGCCTGTTGTTCACCGCGCGCAACCTGCGGGCGACGCAGGACAAGCTCGACATCGACCGGCAGGGTCAGCTGACGAATCGCTTCATCCAGGCAACAGGTCAGCTCGGAGCCGAGCTGAAGGGGGGCCAGCCGAACATTGAAGTTCGGCTCGGAGGTATCTACGCCCTCAACCGCATCGCCAAAGACTGGCCGAAGGATTACTGGCCGATTGCAGATGTGCTGACGGCTTACGTGCGTCACAACGCGCGCTGGAGTCCCTCTTCAGCCAGCGCCCACGAACCGGCGCCGACCACCGACATCCAGGCGATCCTGACTATTCTTGGCCGCAACGACCCGCCCGGGGGGTTCAACGAGCGTCAGAAACTCGACCTTCGTCACACCGATTTGCGCGGAGCGGAATTCTGGGATGCGCGTTTGGAATGGACGGATTTCTGGGGAGCACATTTAGAGGGAGCAAAGTTGTGGGGCGCGGTTCTCCGGCATGCGAAGTTGGACAACGCGCGTCTATCAGGAGCGAATCTGCGGGCAGCGAAACTCGAGCAAGCGTCTCTTGAAGGAGCGGACGTGACGGGAGCAATCTTCGACCGGAACACGGTGTGGCCGGCTGGATTCGACGCCCGCCGGAGGGGAGCCGTATTCATCGAAGAAAGTGCATAACGTCCCCTCGCGTTCGAGACCGTGCAGAGAACTTTGTATGTTGAAGTAATGCCGTCCGGAACATGTCCAACAGGCGCATTCAGACCTGGCTCGCCGTGTTTGTCGTCGCTGTCGGCCTGCTGGTCACGGCCGTCCTGGCAATGTTCCTGTACATGTTCGTCACAGGGCCGCTGCACGAGGACCCCGATAACCTGCCGTCGGTCGCACGCGCCGAACCAAAGAAGGAATGGATCGACGCCGTCGGACGGGGACGGCGAATCATGCACGACGCGCTCGTCGCTCAGAACCTGCCGGGACTGTCGGTGGCGGTCGGCGTCGGTGGCGATACCGTCTGGGCCGAGGGCTTTGGCTGGACAGTCGCATTCAGGCGTACGCGCCTGAGATCCCGCAGAAGGACTGGCCGGTCACGTTGGGCCAGGTGATGTCGCATACCGCTGGCGTGGCGGACGATGGGGGAGAGCAGGGACCGCTGTTTGCGAAGCACTGCGAGCGGCCCGTCGAGGCGCTGCAGTTCCTCAGCGGCTTCGAGCGTCAGCTGCGCTTCACGCCCGGGACGGGGTTCCTCAGGACGAATTACGGCTGGATCATGGTGAGCGCGGCGGTCGAAGGCGCCGCGGGCGAGCCGTTCACGTCCTTCATGCGGAAGCAGGTCTTCGAACCGCTTGGCATGGACGCGACGATCGCCGATTCATCGGCGGGGCAGAGTCCAGATCCAGCGACGTCGTACTTCCCGCGGTTCATGGCGGCGCCGCGCTACGGCGCACAACGGATCGGCCCGCAGGACCTGACGTGCTTCGCGGGGGGAGGCGGATTCCTCTCCACCCCGTCCGACCTCGTGCGCTTCGGTCTGGCGATCAACAGCGGGAAGCTGCTGCAACCCGCGACGGTCACATTACTGCAGACGCCACGGCGGCTACCGTCGGGGCAGGAGACGGGGTATGGCCTTGGATGGCAGGTCCAGCGCGTGATGGTCGCCGGTAGACAAACGCGCTGGATTGGTCATGAGGGCACGTTGTCGATGGGCGGCAACATGGCATCGCTCATCACGTTTCCCGAACGCGGTGGCCGTGACCACAAACATCTCCTACGCGGACACGGTGCCGCTTGCACTCCGCATCGCGGAAGCGTTCGCCGCGCCCCGCCGTCAGTAACCACGACAATGCCGTTAGCCGCTCCGCAGCACGGCCGTCGCATCGACGCGGGTCGCCTGGCGCACCGGCACATACGACGCAAGCACCGAGGCGGCCATCAGGAGCAACGCCGCACCGATGATGGTCGAGGGATCAAGAGGATCAACTTCAAACAGCATGCCGCGCAGGAGACGAGTCGCGCCGGCCGCTCCAGCGAGGCCGATCACAGCGCCGAGGCCGGCCAGCCACAGCGCTTCGGCAAGCACGAATCCTCGCACGGCCATCGGCGTGGCACCGAGCGCCAGCCGAAGGGCGATTTCACGATCTCTCTGACGAACGTAAGTCGCCATCACGGCGTAGAGGCCGATGGTCGAGAGGAGGAGCGCGGCAATGCCAAAGACGGTCAGAAGAAACGCGTTGAATCTGGGCCTCGCCAATGGCTCGTCGAGCATCTCGGTAAAGTGCGCGACGCGTATCACGCGAACGTCAGGATCGACGGCATTGACTCGATCGCGCGCCAGAGACGCGACCCGGTCGAGCGACGCCGTCGTTCGCAGCGCCAGCATCTGCGCGGTCATTTGAAACTGTGCCGCGGGAAGGTACAGCGTGGGTCGAGGTCTCCTGAGATCCTGGTACCGGGTGTTGGCCGCGACGCCGACGACTGTGTACCACTTGGGCTTCGGGTCGGGCAGCACGCCCATTTTGAGCCGTTTACCGATTGGATCCGTGCCGGGCCATGTCTGCGCGGCCACATCTTCGCTGACGATCGCGACGTCTCGTGATCCCTCTCGATCCGCGGCCCTGAACGGTCGCCCGCGTACCAGCCGCAGGTCGAATGTGTCGAAGTAGTTGGGGTGGATGGACTCGAGGTTGAGCGCGGCATTCGCCGTGGCCTGCTCGGCACTCTGTCCTTCGGCGGTGAATGTCGGCACTTCCCAACCCTGACCAGTAAACGGTGACACATTCACTGGTGTTGCCGCGGCGATGCTCGAGACCGATTCGAGCTGCGATACCACGTCGTCGAGAAACCGTGCGCGTCGTCCGCGTTCCGCATATTTCGCCTGCGGCATATCGAGGGTGGCCAGCACCAGGCGGTTTACCGGCAATCCCATGTCGACCGACTGCAGGCGAAGCACACTCTGAATCAGCAACCCGGCGCCCGCAACGATGATCACCGCGAGCGCAACCTGTGAAACGACGAGCACGCGTCGCCCGTGTCGGGCCGATGAGCCGGCGACTCCTCGTCCGCCGCCGCTTCGCAGATGGGACACGAAATCCGCCTTCATCGACAACAGTGCAGGGGCGAGACCGGCCAGCAACGCCGTCGTGAAGGCGACGATAACCGTGAACAGGACAACGGTTGCATCGATGCGGACGGATTCGACACGCGGGAATCCGTCGGGGACGAGGGTGAGCAGCGCTTGGAGACTCCACCAGGTCACGGCGAGGCCCACGGCCCCAGCGGCCAGCGCCAACACGAGGCTTTCGACACATAGCTGACGGACGAGTGCGGCCCGTCCGGCGCCGAGAGCGGTGCGCACGGCGAGCTCGCCACGGCGAGATTCACCGCGCATCAACAAGAGATTTGCGGCGTTCGCGCACGCGATGGCCAGCACCAACGCAACGGCGGCCAGCAGTGCGAGCAGTGACGTGCGGACATCACCAACGACGACATCCTCGAAGGAACGAACAACCCGCCTGAGATCCTTGGGAACGTTGGATGCCGCCTTGGCGTCCAGTTGCTTGCCCAGCGCGGTGAGCTCGCTGGTCGCCTGGGCAATCGTCGCGCCCGGCGGCAGTCGCGCGACCAGGTTGACCTCCTGTCGTACGGCGTCGCCGAAGGGACCGGTTGCCGGAACCGATCTCACCGTTCTCCATACCTCAACGCCCCTCGGATAGCCGACGTCCGGCGGCATCACGCCGACGATCGTGAATGGCTGCTCGCCGAGCAGGACTCTGCGTCCCAGGACCTCACGCGACCCCCCGTAGCGGCGTTGCCACAGACCGTGACTGAGGATCAGCACGTGCTCGGCGCCATCGACATCGTCGTCGCGAGTGATCGTGCGACCAAGCGCTGGCCGTACTCCGAGGACGTCGAAGAACGCGCCGGTCACCAACGCGGCCTTCACGAAACTGGGGGTACCGTTTTCCACCATCACGGAACGCACGACACCGTGGCTCGACACACCGGCGGCGTTGACGAGGAGCCCGCCGGCGTCAACCACGGCCTCGATTTCAGTACCGCCAAATGGGTACTGGACGGAGGCCGAGGTCCGCAGCTCCTTCCACGCGACAATCAAGCGGTCCTGGTCGAGCACCGGCAGTGGCCGCAGGAGCACTCCCTGAATGAGCGCCAGCATCACCGTCGTTCCAGCGACGCCAATGGCAAGCGTGAGGATGGCGAGCACGCTGAAGCGGGGATTGCGGATACACATCCGAAGGCCATGGCGCACGTCACGCCCCGCCGCGTCGAGCCAGGCGCCGTGACGAGCGGAGCGCACCCGTTCCTTTGCTTGTTCCACGCCGCCCAGCTGAAGCACCGCCGAGCGCCGTGCATCGGCTGCCGTTACGCCGTGGCGCATCCGGTCAGCGGCGGCCATATCGACAAACGCTTCCATTTCGTCGTTCAGTTCGCGCTCAGCCTGGTGACGATGGCTCACCCATCGCAGCATCGATACGAGCCGGTGCAGAAAGGTCATGCGCCCTCCAAGACACTTCGCACGGCAAACGAAACCTGATTCCAGCGCTGTCGATGGCGTTCCAGCTGCCGCCGCCCTGAAGCGGTCAGCCGGTAATACTTCGCGCGCCGATTGTTCTCGGTCGGCCGCCAGTCGGCTTTCAGCTTGCCGTCCTGCTCCAGGCGGTAGAGCGACGGGAACAGCGAGCCCGGATTGACGTGGAAGTGATCGTGACTCAGGACGGCGAGCCGCTGCGAAATGCCGTACCCGTGCATCGGTTCGCGGGCAAGGATCGTCAGGATCATCAAATCGAGCGTTCCCTGGGGAACGTCGAGCCTCTCGGGATTGCTCATTTAGGAGCCCAATATGAGCGGTGATGATGCCACCGCTCATTTAGGGAATCAAGAAGGCTAGTACAAGTCGCTGAGCGCGGGGCCCAGATCGGGAAACTGAAACGTGAAACCTTCGTCCTTCAGACGCCGGGACACGCAGTAGCGGCCGAAGAGTGCCAGCTCTGCGTCGGTCCGGAGAATGGGCGCGGCGGCGCGAACCATCCAGCCGCTGGCCGGCAGGCCGAACGGCACGCCGAGTGCCCTTCTGAGTTCGCGCATGAACACGGCGTTCGAGACCGGATTCGGCGCCGTCGCCATGTACGCGCCGGACATGCGCTCGTCGTCAATCGCGCGAGCGAAGAGGCGGTTCATGTCTTCAATGTGGATCCAGCTGATACCCTGCCGGCCGTGGCCGACGGTGCCGCCAAGGCCGAGGCGCGCGAGCGACGCGAGCCGCGGCAGCGCGCCGCCGCCTGGCCCGAGCACAAAACTCGTTCGCAGGACGACCTGTCGCACATGGGCCGGCGCCGCCCGGCGGAACGCCTCTTCCCACGCACGTCCCACCGACGGTGCGAGGCCAAAGCCAAAGGGGGAATCCTCGTCGCAGACGACTTCAGGCGGATCGCCATAGATATGCGCCGTGGACATCTGCACCCACACGCGCGGAGGGGTGATGCCGCTTTGACACGCGCGGCCGAGCACCGCTGTCGCCTCGACGCGCGAGCGCAGGATCTCGTCGCAATGATCGGGCGTCTTGACGCAGTCAACGGAGCGTCCGACCAGATTGACCAGTGCGTCCGCGCCATCGAGCGCGCGCGTCCATGAACCAGGGGTCCGCGCGTCCCAGGTGACGTGCCAGCCCACGGCGCCGGCGGCCTGTGGATGCCGGCCGAGCACGACGACTTCAGAGCCGCGTTTCGTCAGGTATCTGGCCAGGCTCTGCCCCAGAAATCCTGTGCCACCGGCAATCACCACTCGACGGGCAGAAGCTACGTTGCTGTTCACTGACCATAAGTATTTTCCGCTACAAGCTGGCGTGACGTTCGGTGCGTCAAAAGGATGGAGGCGTGATGCATAAAGGGTTTGTTGCGTCGTTCGGCGTCGCCGTCAGTGTCGCCGGCCTGGCCGATGTGCTGGGTCAAGCGTCGCGCCCGGCACCTGCTTTCGAAGTTGTTTCGATTCGGCGAAGTGCACCAGAACAGCGGCCGGGTTTCCCGCCCGAAACCTATCGCGTACAAGAACGGCCGGATGGCGGAGTCACCATCGCAAATGCCGCCGTCGCAAACCTCATCGCGCGCGCGTACCCGCCCACGCTGCCCCTGGAAATCGTCGGTCTTCCCGAATGGGCGCGGAGCGATCGTTACAACGTCAGCGCCACGTCTTCGCTGCCGTCGGCAACACGGGACGACCACCTGGCGATGATGCGCTCGATGCTCGCGGATCGCTTCAAGCTGACGGTTCATTTCGAGAAGCGCGAGCAGCCGGCATTCGATCTCGTGCTGGCGCGCCGCGATGGGAAGTTGGGTTCCGGTCTCACGCCGGTGGGTGTTGCGTGCCCGGCGAAAGCCGCGGTGCCGGACGCGTCGACAGAGAAGCCGGCCACGCCACCGCCAATGCCGGACTTCACGGCGCCGCCGCCCCCGTGTACGTTTCGGATCGTTGGTCCAGTGATCCGCGACAGGTTCGGCGACGGCCAGGGCAAGCTGGGCGACCTGCTGGAGGGCGAGGGAACGATCGCCAGTCTCACCGAAATCCTGCGTGGGCCTGCGGCCCGTCCGATCGTCGACAAGACCGGTCTCGCAGGAGGGTATCGTGTCGCCATGAACTTCGACATGTTCGCGCGGCTCAAGGGACCGACCGTCACCCCGTCGCAGGACGCGGCGCCCTCCGTGTTTGCCGCGGTCGAACAACAACTCGGCTTGAAGCTCGAAGCTTCACGCCAGCTGCGTGACACATTAGTCGTCGACACACTCGAACGGCCAACCGAGAATTGACGCCGTCGCGTGCGGACACTGCTCCTCATAATCGGGGCGATCGCCAGCTTCACGGTGTCGGCGTGCGATGACGCGCCGGCGTCGCCGGGCGAGTCCCCGGCGGTCCGAATCGCCTTTCTCGGATCGACAACTCGCCGGACCGATCTTCCGGCTTCAGCGCAACCGTGTGTCAACGCCGCAGGCGCGACGCATATTCACCCAAGCTGGCGGAACTTCACCGCCATCCCGCTACAGCCCGTGCCGCCGGACCGGTACGAGATCACCTTCGACGACGTACCGATCGGGATGCGTGTGTCGTTCAGAATCAACGACCAGAACTCGTGTGACGAAAACGCGACTGGCGCCGTTACTGGCAACGTATTTGCGAACGACATCCGGTTGGTCCAGAACACGACGACGCCCGGAAGTGGCGACGAGCCGGGTTATGCCCTGACCGTCGCGGCCGACGGCGCCATTACTCAGTAGCAATCGGCTATGTGTCCATCTATTTGTAGAAGAACTGCGAGTCGGGATGGACATCCGGGATCAGCCCGTTCGCACGCACCTCCGCGTTGTGTGCGTCGCGCCCTTTGATTGCCTTCGTCATCAATTGGAAATGGGTGAGCGTTGCGGGGAGCTCGGTCCATGGCAGCTCGAAACGGCCGTCATAGACGAAGAAGCTCTTCACGGCTGGAAGATCGGAGAAACCCTTCAACGTCGCTAACCCGGGAACGCTGTACAGGTAGATGTGCTCGAGCGCAGCGTTGCCACGCCCGACCTGCAACGTCGTGATCCGTGGCTGGTCACTCACGAGGAGCCGCCGCAGGCACGGAAAGCGTTCGAGATTGCCGAGATCCTCGAGGTTGCGAACCTCCCGGAACGAGAGATCTCTGAGCGCTGGAAGGGCTTCGATAGAGCTGATCGACTTGGTGTTTCCCAGGACGAACTTCAACGTCTCCAGGGAAGCCATCTCATTGATGAATTCGAGCGAAAACGTCGACGAGGGCTGTAGCGCCAGTTCTTCGAGCGAGGTCAGACGGCCGATTGCCTCGGTGTTCTTCCCGTGGCCGAGGAGGCGCAGCGAACGCAGCGAGCGCGCGTCGCCGAGCGGGGCAAGGTCGAGTGCCCGTGTGGGAGTTGACGCCAGCGTGAAATGCTCGAGCCGGTGAACGCCGATCGCGCCGAGGATCCCGGCGTCGTCGATCCGCCGCGGACCGAAACGCAGAAAGGCGAGCTTCGGTAAGCGTCCGACCGCT
>JBOGIQ010000245.1:0-9316 GCA_050742535.1 Vicinamibacterales bacterium
TCTTCCGATGCGCGAAGCTCGACGCCGCCGTATCGGGTGGCTGACGTCGTGACGTTCGTCGCAGGCTGATCCCCGACGGCGCGCATCACGAGCGTCGCGAGATCGTCGGTGCCGCGCACCCGCCGCGTCCAGCCGGGAGACGACGCATCCAGCAGGAGGCCATACGCGGGCCCCGAGGCATACGCGAACGTTCGGACGAAACTGTCCTGCGTCTCCGCCTTCGTGAGCTGGTCGACAGCACTGGCGATCGCATCTGCCGCAGATTCGGCAGCGAGCACAGTGCCCGTGTACGCCGCAAGCCCTTCTGAGATCTCCTGTGCGCGCTCGCTCTCGATACCCGACGGATAGACCGCGCGTCGCGCCTGCCGGAACGCGAGCGCGTCGCGGATGGCAAGATTCCGCGGCTCACCTGATTCACGGAGGGCGCGCGCGAGCGCACGCCATTCAAGGCGCAGCCAATACCGTCCGTCCATGGAATCGAGATGTTCACTCGCCTGTGCCTGCACTAACAGTCCGAGCTGCGGTTGTATCCCGTGGAAGAGTTCGTGGAGCATCAGCTCCCTGCGACCGCGCGGCGACTCGTTGACCACGAAATCCCACGCGTACGCGCCCCACGTGACGCCGCCCCACTGGATCGGCGCGTTCACGAGGCCGACAAGCTGCGGACGATCGCCGGCCGGTGCCGGCTGGCTGGTGGCGAACGTCCGCGTCCGCATATCGCCGATCACCATCGGCGCGCATATCGACACGCCCCAGAGACGGGCGCCATCGCGTTCGCAGAGCGCCTGGACGTCTTTGAAGTACTCCTGTGCCCGTTGCTGATCGACCTGCGCCACCGCCGGCTGGGCGTGGCCGATGACGAGGTACCAGAGGAGTGCCACGCCAAATGCTGGTGTGCGCATTACTCCCTCCCGGAGTTGAGAACGATATCTTGCCCCGAATCGTCTGGCTGCTCTTAGTGGCGGCTCGCTCAGTCGCACTCTAGTACACTCCTGATGGCCCCTTACGATGTCCCGGTCTGGGTCGCTCTGGGCGCTATAGCTGCTCGCAGTTGGACGCGTGTGCATCGGCTTTCCTGACTGGTTCCGTGAGCGCCTCGCTCACCGCAAACCATGACTGACACCTTAATTCTCTGGGTGTTCGGCGCCGTCTTTATGGCGCTGACAGTTGCATTCCGGCGGTGGGTGCGGACCCAAAAGCGTTCCTAGCCAGTCACACTGTCGCCCAGCCATCGGCACGGCCTCACAGGGGTATTGCGCGCCCGTTCATAGCACCCCGGAGTCAGGCCGCCAGTATTCGAGTGGTACTGCGCAGCGTATAAAAGCGACCGGGTCCCCGTGGGGACGAATCCCTCCTCGCCTCATCAGCGCTGGCTCGCGCTGGTGATCTCGTCCGCGGGGTAAGGTCGGCGGCGTTACTGACAATCAACTGACACATTCCCGAAGCTGGCCGAGACGTCTCCCCGGGCGTTGACAGTGATGTGTATGACGCCCGTGATGAACACTCGGGATCCATCGCTGCCGTAGCCGTGAGCGTTGACAGCGAATGTGTCGTTGAAGGTGGCATTGTTCAGGTTCTGACTGAATCTCGAGGTCGCACGTGCCTTGTAGACGACGCCGCTTTGCGTCCACGAAAGGTCGTCATGTCCCGCGCCGGCGAAGTGGAACCGGCCATCGTCGAACGCGGTCGTGTGCAGAACCCAGTCCCCTTCGAACGTGACCTCGACAACCTCTCCGTTGCACGCCGCGACGGGTGCTGAGTAGGAAAAGAACGTATGTTCGGTGGTGACGATGGAAGGCTGGGCGGCAACTGAAGTCACTGCCACGAACGCAAGCAAGGCCGCCGTCAGCCCTTCTGTAAGATTTCTCGCCATGTCTTCCTCCTGTCCTGTGTTGTTCTTCTTGCTTACGCCACTGCGGAACAAGATCCGATTCATCGCCGATTTTCGGAGCACGAACCAGTGAGAAACAGTGAGTGAGAGAAGGTGAAACGAACGTGACAGTCGCCCCACACGACCCTGTCTGCGACCGTGATGACGCGTGGGGGTCAGGGTGAGAACCGAGCGAGAATCACGCGGCCGATGGTCAGCCACGCGTCCGACGTGGAGAACGCCATACGTGGCGCAGCCACCAGCAGGCCGAGCCCGCCCACGAGGTAGGCGCCGTGTACTCGGCCACGCGTCCGCCAGTCGTGCAACATCGCGACAATCACCGGCAGCCACGTGACCACGAACAGTGCCGGCACCGATCCAGCCACGACAGGGATTCGGACGACCGCGGGGCCCATCAGCACCACGGTGGCCAGGAGCATCAATCGCTTGTGCGTCTCCGACTTGTGCCGACAAAGGACGGCGCCGACGAAGAGACATGCGAAGAGCGCGATGTCACCAAGCGGTGCGAGCAGGAACGCGGCCATTTCGTCGCGCGTGAAGTCGCCAGCCTGGATGTGCAGCACCGGTGCTGCGACGCCGACCACGAGCCCCATGACCACCACGATACCGCCGTAGGCGATACCCCAACGGCCGATACGGCGGTGCGCGGCGATGCGGCCTCTCCAGGCCAGAACAACCTGCGTAACGAAGAGCGCCATCCAACCGGTGAACACCGCGGCGTGGACGTCCACCACGAGCGGGACTGCTGGTCCGCCGCCGAGAAACAGGCCGTAGTACGTCGGCCAGAAACCGACAGTCACCAGGCCAACCATGAATATCGCCAGCGTGACGTACAAAGAAGGCCTCGAGGGCCTGTGACGCGAGGTGTCGGCTGGCATCTCTTCTACCTGGCTGGCCCACCATCACGGGGCGCGCTCCGATCGATACCGGAGGTTCGGGACCGGAACCAGTAAGAAAGAGTGAGTCAGAGAGGTGAGATCAACGTGACACTGCGGCGGGACTACGTGATGGGGAGTCCCATCTGCCTGAGCAGCGACACGAAGCGTGGGTTCGAGCTGAGGCTGCGGAAGCGCGGGTCGTCGATCACGTAGGCGATACCGGCTTTCGCCCGCGCGTGAGCCTTTTCGAGCCAGTCGAGTGCGCCCTCGACATCGCCCAGCCCGTTATAAACCCCGGCAATGTCCACTTCCAGCAGCTGCTCCTGGTGGGCCAGGAGACCCTCGAGGGTTTTGGTGGCGCCCTGGCGGTCTCCCAGTCTGGCGAGCGCGTATCCGAGCAGTCCCTGACAGTACGGCAGCTCGCGCATCGCGGGCCCGACATCGTCCAGGGCTCGTATCGCCTCCACATGCTTCCCGGCGCTGAGGTGTGCGAGCGCAGCCACCACTCTTGCCACGACGTAGTCATGTTGGAGCCGAAGTGCTTTGTCGATCTCAATGAACGCGTCGTCGGTTCGTCCGGAGTACACCAGCGTTTGCGCCAGGAACACATGGGCCTCGGCCCACGCGGGCTCGATCTCGATGGCCCTTCGAAGTCTGGAAACGGCTTCACGGTAGCGCTGCTGCGGCGACAGGCATAGCACGGCGTAAGCCTGGTGAGCCGAGGCCAGCGACGGTTTGAGCGCGATCGCTCGCAGGAAATGGTGGTCGCAGCCTGGCCAGTTGCCCTCGGCTGCGTACAGTGCCGCCATTGCGAGCTGGCTTTCCGCCAGGTTCGGGTCGAGTTCGATGGCTTTCCGCGCTGCCCGGAACGCTTTCGCGAAGGTTTCTTCGGGATTGTGATCCAGGCCAGAACCGGCAAAAGCACCTGACGCATCGGCCAAACCGGCATGGGCAGCCGCATATCTCGGATCGGCGTCGATCGCCTGCTTCATGGAACGGATGGCGTTGTCGAAATGCTCGCGCTGCATGGTGCCCATGGCCCGGCTCCAATGATGCCGGCCAATCGAATAGTGGCGACTGGCCTCCGGACTCTCCGTCGCAGGTCGCAGCCTCGCGTCAACAGACGGAGTGAGCGTTATCTCCAGACCCGCGACGATCGAACGACTGATTTCCGTCGGCGAGCGCGCAGTGTCGAATGTCCGTTCGAACTCGTCCGACCAAACGGGTAAGCCATCCTTTGCGTCGAACAGCCGCGCTGACACGCGATACTGCGTGAGGTCCGTTCGCACCGCGCATTCCAGGACGACATCCACGCCCCGGCTCCTGCCGATCGCGACAGCATCGGCGCCCCCGTTGTTCGTCTGTGATGACGTTCCATGACTGACCACCCGCAAGGTCGCGACGTTGCCCAGCAGGCTGACGATGTCATTCGAGAGGCCGTTGGCGAGCGCCTCGACCTCCGGATCGCTGCTGGTGCTCCCACAGGGCAGCACAGCGACGGAGTGAGTGAAGTTCGTCTGGTTGGAGCGTGGTATGGAAATCCATACAGCCCCCCCCGCAATGCAAAGCGCAACCGCAGCGGCGATTGCCCATACCATCCGGCTGCGGTGCGGCGGCACGTGCGGCGCGCTGTCCGGGATCGGACCCACGGTGCGGAACACGGGCATATATCCGCGCGGTGCCAACTGGATCACGACCGGGTCGTTCCGACCTTCGTGCGCGTAGTACTTCTCGAGCTTGGACCGCAGCCGACGCGCTTCGACACGAACGATGGTGTCGGTACGTGGATCGAACGACTCGTCACGCCCGAAGACGTGCTGAGCGATGAGGAACTCTTTGAGAGGGCTGTCGTTGCCGTTCAGCGTGTGCTGAACGACGAAGCGCAGGAAGCTGCTCATGCGCCCTGAGCTTTGAAACCCCGGGCTGGCCAGGACCCGGTGCAGAGCCTCCTGAATCTGGCTGGCGGAAGGCTCGTTCATGGGCGCGATCCTAGCATTCCACCACACGGCGTTCTCTCGCGCTTCTGTTGGCTTAGATCTTCACGCTGCCCGGCGAGGAACGGCGCCTCGCAGCGCATAAAAGCGACCGAATCCCGGTGGGGACGTTCAGATTGGGCTGGTCATGGGTGGTCTAACAGACGCGCGATTTCGGCGAAGACTGGCCTCGTGAACATGATGTTGTGACCGAGCCCGGGCAACACTGTAGCCTGCGCGTCCACTCCCCGCTTCGCCGACACATTCGCATAGCGGACCGACGAATCGGAAGGCGTCACATCGTCCTCCTCCCCAACGAGCAGCCGCACGGTGACCTCGGGCCGCACACCGGTGGCCACGTCGAGTGGCCGAAGACTTTGGGTCGCACCGCAGCCACACGCCACCAGTAGCGCGGCATCCGCGAGGTCCGGATGCCGGCCCAGGGCGACGGCAGCGATCGTCGCGCCACCTGAATGGCCTACAAAACCACTCTACGGGCCATGAATTGCCGCTTCAGTGCTCGAACGGTAGCCGCAACGGCGTCCGTCACTTCGGCTGTGTAGTTATCGCCGCGTGCGTCGCCTCGTTTTCCATCCGAACGGTCGCCAGCGTTGTCGGTGTATCCGGGACGTAGGAGTCCGGCGGCGACGACGTCGCCCACGTGTGGATGGGTCCCCAACCGCGCGCGCACGCGGTCCGGCATGGCGGGTGCGTCGAAGCCATCGGTCAGGGCTTGTGCGAACGCGTACTGATAGCTAGGCCTGGGATTGAACAAGTCGCCGTGTAGAACAATCACGAGGGTTGGACGCGCGCTCAGTGGCGTCGTCGAGTAGACCTGCGCCTTCAGCCTTCCCTCGGGAACGTCGATTCACTGTGTCTCACCGCCCCGGCCGAAGATCGAGTCGGCCTCCGGCCTGCTGCAAGCCCCAAGGAGGACGGCGCAAAGAACGAGCAGGCCTCTTCGACGACCACATTCGAAGCCTTGCACGCGGCGATCATAGGACACCGCCTGCCCATGGTTACGATAGGTCCGTGGTCACGCGGCTCGGCGCCGTGTCGCACCTCGCAGCGTATAAAAGCGACCGGGTCCCCGTGGGGACGCCATTTTTCGGTGTACTGCGTTGAGTACACCTTCACAACGTTCACAACACCGTCAATCAATCCATCGAGCATCGCTCGGCCGCGGAACCGGTAGGCTTGAGTTCTGGCAACTTGCTGACGGTGGAACCGATCTGAAAGGCAAGCCCGCTGCTACCATCCGGCGTCTAAGGATTCGGAAGAACGCTAACCGTGTCCACGACGCAGTAGCGGTTCTTCGGATCAGGCGTATCCTTTTCGTCTGCTAACCAATTCGAGGAGGCACCATGCGAACGACCCTCGGCGCTTTCTTCATCATCGTGGGTCTCTGTGTCTCTGCATCCGCGCAATCCGTGTTCCATGTGGACTTCACTGATGAAGGGTTGTTCAGAGGCCCAGGGATAAGACCCGCCACAAAGCCGTACGCGACCGGTTTGCCCGTGGGGATCGTTCCTTCGCATCCGCTGAGCCCGGATGTGACACCTACCGTGCCGGAGTTCCGTGTCCGCACGTGGCTCGAAGGGGAGGACGTCCGGGTGCTCCTGTTTGCCGTGACGCGGAAGGCGGCAATTCGCCCGAGCGACGACGATCGGGAGGAGCAGATCGCGTCGGTTTTCGTGCCTGCCGGTCAGTCCGTGGTGATAGACGCAACCGAGAAATACAATGCGCGGCCGGTGACCGTCAGGGCGCGACCCGTTGATACGCGGAGGTAAAATGAGAAAGAAAATCGCCACTCAACCTTCACAGGCGCGATAGCTGAGGGAGTGAATGGCCGGTTGACGCAGCGGATGCTGTTCTACGGCGACGCCGTCGCGAAACAGCCGTTCAGCAGTCAGGCATCCTAAGCGAAAGCTGGGCACCGGAGGAGCTACGCCGCTTTTCGCAGGCAGCGCCGGATCGATCGGGGAATGTTGGCCCTAACCCTCACCGTGCATGCGTCGTCAGGCGGCACGTCTCCGGACCTCACCGTCTATTTCGACCCGTAGCTTTTCTGTTACAGCGTTAGGGTTCGAATCCCGGTGGGGACGTTCAAAAAGCCTCGGCGCGACGATCCGGCCGCCAGGGACGCGGGGAAGACCATATCCTCCGCGCTGTTGTCTAATAGTTGCGATGCAAGCCTGGACACCCGTTCTCGCGACGGCGGTTGTTCTCCTTCTCATGGCGAATCGCCCGGCGGCTCAAGATCGATCTGTCGCATCAGAGACGCAAGCAGCATCACGCAATACAGAGTCGATTTCGTTCTCCGACATCGGCGATGTACCAGCCGACCGGACGTTATTGAGTGAGACACTGCGCGAGACTTGGTACTTCATCCCGTCATGGTCTGACACGCGCTCTGGCTTACAGGTCGGTTCTTCGGTTGCCGCGGGTTCGAGAAAGTACCGCGACCAATCACCGTTCGTCGTGTTCGACAAAAGCTCGAAGCGGTGGAGAACCGCCGCGATCAGCCGCCGTGCCTACGAAATCTACCCCGTTCGTTCGGACCCGGTCGACACATCGTTGATTTGGTTCGGCGTCGCCGACGCTCGCGGGTCCATCATCGACTGGGTAGGCGGCTTTGAGCCAACCGGGACGGTTGATGACCCGCTGATATTCGCGGGCAGGCCTGGCGGACTGGGGCTTATCGATACGGCCAGGCAAACGGTCACGTACTTCGGTAAGTATCGCGACCTCGTCGGAGGGCGTCTCGTTGATCTCCACTTCGAGAAGGATGCGGTGTGGATATTCGCGCGTGATTACAGCACCGTCGAGTTCAACGGCCTCTCGCGCTTCGATCGGCGAACGCGGAGCATTGAGCCATTTCCTGTGAAATGGCACTCGTACGCCGACGAATGGGCGGGCGTCACGTTTGCTGCGTCAGACACAGCGGTGTCTTTGACCGTGCTCGAGAATCGGGAGTGGTTTAGTCGCTATGAGTTCGACAAGGTTCGCCGCGAGTGGCGTCAGCCAAGGTTTGGATGGGTCTCGGCGGCGGATGTGCCCATGTTTGAGCTGCCGGACAACACCTCGAAACGCATCGATTTGCTGCGACCTGGAATGCATTTCGGCCAGCAGGGGCACGGTCACTTCGGTCACCCGATCGCGATTCTTGAAGAGCGCAACGGGTGGCAGCGAGTGATGACCTGTCAGGACACTGTTGGTTGGACTCAGAGCGGACTGCTGGTAAACACGCTCGAGTTCTTCCGTTTGACGCTCAATAGCCGTGAGGTTCTCCAAGACGCCGGTAACGATGGGCCAAGAATGTTCGTCTGGCAGGCGCGTTATTACATGACACCGGACGAAAGCCAGCGACAGAACCGGACGCTGCGCAACAGCGAGCTCGCAGCGGTCGTATCGCGCCCGATCCTCAATGTGGAGGAATTCCGACGCGCCCAGCATCTCTTAACCATGGACAACTCCTCCCAACTCGAATCTGGACGCTACTTCTGGGAGGATTTCGCAAAGCGTCGTCAATCGCTACTACGTCGTTGAGTCCTTCGGCGTGATACGTCGAAGACTTGGCCCCGGTATCGAGGAAGGGGCTACGCCGCCCGCTTAACACTACTTTGTCAGATTGATCGCGACCTGTAGAGCAGATAGCGCTTGTACTTGTGCGACGGGTCCGGTACGCTGCGCGCGTGACGACGGGCCCCGCGCGGGCGCTGCTGCGACGACTGGGCCAGTTCCTCGATGGGTTCAGCGCGTGCTTCAGTCGACAGCCGCAGCGCGACGCGGCCAGTCAGTATCTCGACGGCCTGCTCAAGGACAGTGAGCGGAAGTCGATGCAGGCGATGCATGGTCGGTTGAGCGACCCCGGTCAGTATCAAGCGCTGCAGCACTTCATCACGCATTCGCCGTGGGAGGCGACGCGGGTCTGGACCCAGCTGCGCGCGGTCGTGCCGATCCGCGCGGGAATCCTCGCGATCGACGACACCGGCTTCCCCAAACAGGGCACGCAGTCGCCGGGTGTGCAGCGGCAGTACTGCGGCGCGCTCGGCAAGATCGGCAATTGCCAGGTGGCGGTGTCGAGTGCGTTGATCGCCGACGGCCGCACGTGGCCATTGGCGTTCGACCTGTACATCCCCGCCTCGTGGACGGACGATGCGGCGCGGTGCGCCGCCGCTGGCATCCCCCCGGCCGTGCGGTTTCGTGAGAAGTGGCGCATCGCGCTCGCGCAGGTTCGCACCGTGGTGCAGGCGGGCTTCACGCTCACCGGCGTCGTCGTCGATGCGGATTACGGTGCCAATGCGGACTTCCGCGCGGGGCTGGAGCGACTGGGCCTCGCGTACGGCGTGGCCATCCGCGGCGAGGCAACGTTCGCGATCGCGGACGTGCCCGGGACGCACTCCGCGACCGCCATGGCCGCGACGGCCCCCGATGACGCCTGGGAGACGGTGACGTGGGGCACGGGCACCGCGGGCCCGCTCACCGCCCAGTTCTGCGCCCTCCGCGTGCGCCCTACCAAAGGACGTGGCGACCGCTGGCTGCTGTGTGAACGGTCGGCGACTGACGAGCGG
>JBOGIQ010000246.1:0-9303 GCA_050742535.1 Vicinamibacterales bacterium
CGCTGATCGCGGTGATTGTCGCAACGATTCTGCGGCTTCATCTGTGGTTCACGTCGCGCTTCTATCCGTCGGAGCTGCGATGGGCGCGGCGCCGTACAGCCGGGTGGATCAGGGCGGCCGACTGGCTGTTCGTTGCCGCGCTGGCCGTCAGCGGAATCGTCGTCGGCGAGGATCGATCGCCCGTCGCGATCGTGCTCGTGGCTGTGGCGGTCGGCGCGGCCATTGCCTTTCTCATCATCGAGCGTGCCACGGCCCGGGCAGCTTTCCGTAATTCCACCACGCCGCGGAGCTGACAAGGTCACGCGGGCCTGACAAGGCCCGCGCCACGGTTGGCGAGGGCGCCTGTGGCACGAACTATGGAGCCTTCGGGCGCCAGGGCTCGAGGCCGGCGCCTCGTGCCACAGGCCAATACAGTGGACGCGGAAATTTCTTCTCGTCCTTTGGACGCGCTCCCCACCGCTGAGCGCCCGCCCCGGCGTGGCGCCATTCTCGTGGTCGAGGACCGCGACGATGTCCGGCAGGGGCTGGCGCAGCTGCTGGAGCTGCACGGGTTCGTCGTCGTCGACGCCGCGGGGGGCGAGCAGGCCCTCGACCATTTGCGGACCGACCCACGTGGCTTCGCGCTCATGCTGCTCGATTTGCGGATGCCCGGCGCCGTGGACGGCTCCGGCGTGCGCGAACAGCAGCTGACGACGCCGGAACTCGCGGAGATACCAACCGTCGTCGTCAGTGCCACCGAGGCCGATGGGGCCGTGCGGGCCCAGCTGCGCGCCAACGCCTGGATCGAAAAGCCGTTTCGTTTCGACGATCTGCTGGCGGTTGTCAAACAGTACGTCACGCCGAATGGCTAGAAGCTCCAGCCGATTCCTACCGCCGGGCGGATCGACCATCCGCCCTCGACCCCAAGCAGTCGAAGTCCCGGCATCAGCGTGACGTTGTCGGTCAGGCCGATCCATGACTCGAAGCCAACGACGGGCCGCGTGGAGTATGTGACGGTTCGCGATACCGAGAAGAGAGCGGGCAGCACGTCGAACGCGTAACCGTACTCGCGGCTGAAGCGGTTGAACGCCACGCCGCCGAGGTACACGAGAGACACGCGCTCGGTGACAGCCTGGTTCGTCCAGAGAACCGCGGACAGCGTGGTGTTGCGATCGCGCGTGTCGCTGGGTCGAGGCAGCGGAAAGATTGCCGGCACCACGTCGGGCGTCACACCGGCTTGTATCGCGTACATCGGGTAGATGAACTGCTCGCGACTGATGGCGGACGGGCGAGCGTATTCCAACTCGACGCCCCAATTCGACCCCAGGCCCGTGCCGACCCGCAGCGCGAACCCGACCGCTTCTCCGCCGGCCTCGCCGCCATCGACGAAGCTGCTGTCCGTATGAGTTGTCCGCACGATATCGCCCATCAGAGAGGCGCCCACGTAGGCGGTTTGTCCCCAGGAGGGGCTGGCCATCCCAAACAAGGCCGAAATCGTCAGGAGCAACAGGCCGCGCGACTTTATCGTTCGCATGATCGGGAAGAGAGTATGCGAAGATACGCGCGCTATGAAACGTCTCTCTCTTCTTGCCTTGTTCGTGTTCGTCGTGCTGTCCGGGCTGGTGGCGGCGCCGCTGGCGCAGCAGGCGGCGCAAAAGCCGTTCGTACCGGTGGAGGACGAGCTCCTGTGGAAACCGGATCCGGCTGACTGGCTTAGCTGGCGGCGGACCCTCGACGGTCAGGGCTTCAGCCCCCTGAACGAGATCAACCGCAACAACGTCCGGCAGCTTCGCCTGATGTGGACGCGGCCGATGACCGGCGCGCAGCAGGAATCCACGCCGCTCGTCTACAAAGGGATCATGTATCTGCCGAACAGCGGCGACATCATCCAGGCGTACGACGCGAAGACCGGTGGGCTGCTCTGGGAGTACAAGCGCCCGTCAGGCGGCGGCATGCGCAACCGGACGATGGCGATTTGGGGGACGACGCTCCTCGACGCGAGCGGCGACAACCAGATCTACGCCATCGACGCGCAGACCGGAAAGCTCGTGTGGGAGACGAAGGTCCTCGAGCCCAAGACGCCTGCGTCGGCGACCGGCGGACCGATCATCGCCAACGGCAAGGTCGTCACCGGCCGCCAGTGTCAGCCCGGCGCGACCGCCGACGGCTGCATCGTCACCGCTCACGACGCGAAGACCGGCAAAGAGGTGTGGCGCTTCCGCACGATCCCGCGGAAAGGCGAACCCGGGGACGAGACCTGGGGTGACGTGCCCGAGACCGAACGGTGGCACGTCGGCTCGTGGATGGTTCCGAGCTACGACCCGGAAACGAACCTCGTGCTGATCGGCACGTCCGTCACGATTCCGGCGCCGAAGTTCGTCCTCGGCGGCAATGACAAGCAGCACCTGTATCACAACTCCACGCTCGCTCTGAATGCCGACACCGGCAAGCTGGTGTGGTACTTCCAGCACGTCGTCGATCATTGGGATCTCGATCATCCGTTCGAGCGGCTGCTCGTCGATACGGCCGTCGCTCCGGATCCGAAGGAAGTGCCGTGGATCAACCCGCGCATCAAGCCTGGCGAGAAGCGGAAGGTCGTCACCGGCATCCCCGGCAAGACGGGACTCGTGTACACGCTCGATCGCCGGACCGGCGAATTCCTGTGGGCGCGCCCGACGGTGATGCAGAACGTCATCAGCAACATCGACGGCGCGACCGGCAAGGTCACCGTCAACCCCGAAATGACGTTCAGCAAGAAGGACGAAACGAAGATCGTCTGTCCGAGCGCGACCGGCGGCAAGAACTGGCCTGCCGGCGCGTACAACCCGAACATCAACGTCATGTTCTACCCGCTGCAGAACACCTGCATGAACGCGCGGACGACCGTCGATACCCGCGACCCGAAGGCCGTCTACGGTCTTCAGATGCCGGTAATTCCCGTGCCGGGGCAGGAAAAGGGTGCGGAAAAGATCGGCAGCGTGTGGGCAATCTCGGCGGAGACGGGCAAGACGCTGTGGAAGTACGAACAGCGCGCCGGCATGCTGTCGCTCGTCGCCACGGCCGGTGGCCTGGTGATGGGTGGCGACGCGAACGGCGTGTTCCGCGCGTGGGACGATCGATCCGGCAAAGTGCTGTGGGAAGTGAACCTCGGCGCGCCGGTGAGCGGTTATCCCATCTCGTACGCCGTGGACGGCAAGCAGTACATCGCAGTCCCGACCGGCGGATCGCTCGTGGCCGGATCCACGAACCGTCTGACGCCTGAGCTCAAACCGAGCGCGACGGCGAACGTTTATATCTTCGCTCTGCCGTAATAGGTGGCCCTGAGTAGCTGGGTGGCCTGGGTAGCCTGGGTGATTACATGGCTAACTCAGGCGACCCAGGCGACCCAGGCAACCCAAGCCAGCCGCTGCGGCAGGATGTGCGTCTGCTTGGCGCCCTGCTGGGCGACACGCTGCGCGACCGCGGCGGGCAGGAGCTGTTCGAGACCGTCGAGCACGTTCGCAACCTGGCCAAGGCCACGCACGCCGGCGATCGGCCGCTCGCCGATCTCGCGCAGCTGCTCGGCTCGCTGCCGGTTGACGCCGCGATCCCGCTGGCGCGTGCGTTCACCCATTTCCTGAATCTCGCCAACGTCGCCGAGCAGCACCATCGCATCCGCCGGCGGCGTGCGTACCAGCGCGACCCTGACTCGCCGCCGCAGCGCGGGTCATGCGAAGAGACCTTCTCGCGGCTGATTGCCGGAGGGATCACGCGCGACGACCTCTACGACGCGGTGTGCAGCCTGCGCATCGAGCTGGTGCTGACCTCGCATCCGACCGAAGTGTCGCGCCGCACGATGATTCACAAATACAACCGCATCGCATCGCTGCTGGCGGTCAACGATCGGCCGGATCTGACTTTTCCGGAACGCGACGAGGTGCACGCCGCCCTTCGCCGTGAAATCGAGATGGCGTGGGATACCGACGAAGTCCGCGAACAGCGGCCGACGCCGCTCGACGAGGTGCGCAGCGGCCTGATCGTCTTCGAGCAAAGCGTGTGGCAGGCCATGCCGGCGTTTCTCCGCGAAGTCGACCGGTCGCTCGTCGCGGCCACGGGCCGCGGGCTGCCGCTGCAGGCGACGCCTGTGTCGTTCGGCTCGTGGATTGGCGGCGACCGAGACGGCAACCCGAATGTCACACCCGAGGTGACCATCAACGCGTGCCTGCTGTCGCGGTGGATGGCGGCGGATCTCTATCTGAAAGACATCGAGGCGCTGCGCGACGAGCTGTCTTTGACAGCCGCAAGCCGCGAGCTTCGCCTGCGCACAGGCGAGGCGCGCGAGCCGTACCGGGAGCTGCTGCGCGGCGTGCGCAGCCGCCTGCGAGCCACCCGCACCTGGATCGAGGAGGCGCTGCGCAGCGAACAGCCGGTCACGCCACCGCCTGATGCGTATCTCGATGCATCCGCGCTCGCCGAGCCGCTGCGTCTGTGCCACGCATCGCTCGTCGAACAGGGCAACGCGCGGATCGCGGCGGGCCGGCTCGCCGACGTACTCCGCCGCGTGGCGGTCTTCGGCGTCGTGCTCGCGCGGCTCGACATCCGTCAGGAATCGTCGCGCCACACGGAGGCGATGGAGGCCATCACCACGGCCATCGGCGCCGGCTCGTACGCCGGGTGGGACGAAGACCAGCGCATTGCATTCCTGCTGCGCGAACTGGACGACCCGCGTCCGCTCCTGCCGCGCGGGTTCGAGGCGCCGCCATCCGTCCAGGACGTTCTCGATACGTTTCGCGCAATGGCCGCTATCCATCCGGAGTCGCTCGGCGCCTACGTGATCACGATGACACGGCAGGCATCCGATGTACTCGCCGTACACCTGCTGCAGCAGGCTGCCCGCGTGCCCCGTCCCCTTCGCGTCGTGCCGCTGTTCGAAACCGCGGCGGATCTGGAGCGCGCTCCAGCCGTACTCGACCGGCTGCTGGGAATCGAGCTCTATCGCCGTCGCGTCGCCGGGCGGCAGGAGGTGATGGTCGGGTATTCCGATTCGACCAAGGACGTCGGGCGGTTGACGGCGGCATGGGAGCTCTATCGCGCGCAGGAAGCGATCGTCGCCACCTGCGAACGGCACGGGATCGCCGTCACGCTGTTCCACGGCCGCGGCGGCACCGTCGGCCGTGGCGGCGGTCCGACGTATGTCGCGATCAAGGCGCAGCCGTCAGGATCAGTGGACGGCACGCTGCGCGTCACCGAACAGGGGGAGATGATTCAGGCGCTCTTCGGGCTGCCCGACATCGCCGTCCGGACGATGGAGGTCTACACGAGCGCGACACTCGACTCATGGCTGGTTGCCGGTGAACAGCCGAGCGCCGAATGGCGCACGTGCATGCAGCGCCTCGGCGACGACGCGGCCGCGGTGTACCGCGGCTACGTCCGCGAGCGGCCGGAATTCCTCGAGTACTTCCTGTCGGCGACTCCTCTGTCGGAACTCGGGGACGTCAACATCGGCAGCCGTCCGGCGCGGCGCACGCCGGCGGGCGGCATCGACACGCTGCGCGCGATCCCGTGGCAGTTCGCCTGGACGCAGACGCGGCTGATTCTCGGCGCCTGGCTTGGCGTCGAGGAGGCGCTGGAACGGGCGTTCGCGCGCAGCGACGAGGGTCGCCTTCGCGAGATGTACCGCGAGTGGACGCACTTTCGATCGCTGATGGATCTGTTCGAGATGGTGCTGGCCAAGACCGACGGGCGGATCGCCGCCGAGTACGAGCGCCGGCTCGTTCCCGATCAGCTGCGGCCGATCGGCGTCGAACTGCGAACGCGTCTGTCGCGCGCGATCGCCGCGGTGCTGCGCGTGACCGGACATCGCGAGCTGCTCGAAGAAAACCCGGTGCTACGCCGCTCGATCGACGTCCGGAATCCGTACGTCGATCCGATCAATCTCGTCCAGATCGAGCTGATCCGCCGCCTGCGCGACGGGCAGGACGATGCACGCCTGCATCACGCGTTCAAGGTAACGGTGAACGGGATCGCGGCGGGGTTGCGCAATACCGGCTAGAGGCGCCGAGGTGACGGAGCGCGCGACGCCAGGCCACCCAGGCCACCCAGGCCACCCAGGCCACCCAGGCCACCCAGGCAACCCAGGCCACCCAGGCAACCCAGGCCACCCAGGCAACCCAGGCCACCCAGGCCACCCAGGCAACCCAGGCAACCCATTAGAACCGCGCCAGATAGCTCGCCTTGAAGAAGAACGCGCGCGCGGTTGATTCGTACGGCCGCGAATTCAGGCTCTCGTAGAACGTGCCGTAGCCGGCGTGGACGACCGTGCCGGGCACCAGCTCGTACGACGCGAGGAAGTCGCCCAGGACCCGCTTTTGCCCGCTGTCGTACTGCGTGATGGCCCGCAGCAGGAACTGCGGATTGAACTGGTAGGTGTTGCGCAGGTTGACGACGTGCACACCGAACACCTCCTCGCCGGATTCGCGGTGGAAGTCGGCGTAGTTGTATTCCAGGTTGTGCCGCAGCTTGGCGGTCGGCTGAAGCGTGACCCAGCTGCCGAGGCTGGTGTAGCTTCCGCCAAAGGGGTCCGCGGAGTAGAAGATGCCCTTGCCCTTCTGTACGAACCCGCCCGCGTTCAGCCAGCGCAGGAACTGCGCCTGACCCAGCACGAACGTGCGATTGACGGGAAACTCGCGGCCGGCAAACGTCTCGTGCCCGCGCCCGTGATCGATCCGGAAGTTGCCCTGCCGGGTGAAGTCGAACCGGAGCCCCGGCATCGCGAACAGTTCGTCGCCACCCTGCTGACGATCCTCCGCGTGAACCGTCCAGAAGAACGGCGCAATCCGCTTCAGCCACGGATGCTTCTTCTGATCCGGGTAGAACTGCACTTCGCCGTACTGGAAGGCGCGCGTCAGGCCCACGCGATTGATGAACGCCGTATCCATCTGGAATCCGGAGTCGAAGTGCTCAACGAAGCTGGAGAGATTGAGGCGACGCGTTCTGTAGCTGACGTCCACCAGCCCGGCGCTTCCGCTGCTGGCAATGCCCTCGAGCGAACGCGAATCGGAATACATGGCCGAACCGCTGACGCGGAAGCTTTGACCGCGTCGCAGCGACAGATCGGCTGCGGCGACGCGATTATGCGAGCCTCGATACTCGATGTCGGTCACCAGCGCGCCGATGTACTGGCCGGGCCCGGTGTTCCGCATCACACGTCCGATCGTGAACAACTTGTCCGCATCGCCTTCGGGGGACTCGTCGGCGGCCGTCAGAAAGGCGAATGTCTGCCGGCCCGACGTTCCGGTCAGCTTCAAGCCCGCAAGCGGGTCGATGATCCGCCGCGTGTGCACCGCTGTGCGCATCGTCCCGTCGCCGCCGCTTGCCGCCAGGTCGAAGAGCCCGAGACCTTCCATGAAGAACGGCCGCTTCTCGCTGAAGAAGGTCGGGAACCGCTGGTTCACCTCCACCTGAAAGGCGTCGCTCTCGACCTGGCTGAAGTCGGGGTTCGCCGTGGCGTCCAGCGTGACCGTCGAGGTGATGCCGTACTTCACACTGGCGCCGAGGTCTCCTCTCGAGCGGACCTTCGGCCACGTCGCGCCAACCTCACGGCTCTGATTCGTGGACATCGTGGCGCTCGGAATGACCTCGAGCAATCGCGGCTGTTTCAGCTGGCCGAACAGGGCGGAGACATTCGACTCGAACACCCATTGCCCCGGACGCATTTCCGGCCACGACCACGAAATGCCGAGACGGCTGTTGCGGCGGAAGAACATCACGCCCATCCGCACGTCATCGCCGCCGCGGAACCGGATGGACTGCAGCGGCACCCGCACCTCGACGACGTAGCCTTCTTCGTCGACGCGGCCGGCGCTCTGCCACGTCCAGTCCACCGCGGAGTCTTCGCCGCTCGCCGTCTGGAGGGCGTCCATCTGAATGCCGCTCGGGTTGATGAACATGTGGTACGCGACCTGCCCGGCACGGCTCGAGTCCAGACTGATCGCCACCCAGTCGTCGTTCCACGCGTTGTCGCGGCGCGTGATCGTCGTCCGGATCCGCTCCGGATCCGTGTCGTGGGCGCGGAACGCAAAGTAGATCGCCGCGTCGTCGTACGCCATCCAGACGCGGGTGCGCTGCTGCTCCGGCTCACCGCGCAGCGGGTTGTAGGAGACCCAGTTCTCGGCGGGCAGCGGCTCGCCCGACCACACCGCATCGTCCAGCCGGCCATCGAGCTTCGGGGCAACGGTCGCGCGGACAGGGCGCACTTCCCTGCCGGCCGTGGTCTGTGCGGACGCCGTCCCCCAGGAGGCGGCAATGAGTGCTGCAAGCGCGGCAGCCGAGCGGATTTTCACCAGTCCTCTGACGTCTGACTTATACGTTCCGCACGACGCCCGGGATGCATGCACCCAGGCCACCCAGGCAACCCAGGCCACCCAGGCCACCCAGGCAACCCAGGCCACCCAGTTACCTAGGCAACCCAGGCCACCCAGCTACCTAGGCTTGAAGTTCAGCGCCACGCCGTTGATGCAGTAGCGCAGGCCCGTTGGTGGGGGGCCATCGGGGAAGACATGGCCGAGATGGCCGCCGCACTGGTTGCAGTGCACTTCGGTGCGCGTCATCCCGAAGCTGGTGTCCACCGTCTCCCCGATAGCGCCAGAGAGGGGCGAGAAGAAGCTCGGCCACCCGGTGCCGCTTTCGAACTTCCGATCCGCAACGAACAACTGGTTGCCGCACCCTGCGCAGGAGAACGTCCCGGGCCGATGTTCACGCAGCAGGGCGCATGAGCCGGGGCGCTCGGTGGCGTGCTCACGCAGCACCGCATACTGCTCCGGGGTCAGGATCCTCTGCCACTCTTCGTCGGTTTTGGTGACGGGGAACTGTTCGGTCTTCATCCGATCAGTCATCATACGACATGGCTTTAGGGCGTAGTGTCCGCCTTCAGGCGGACCCCGGTCCGGCTAAAGCCGGACACTACATATATCGGGCTTTAGCCGGATTGTGTCTCGCGATCGCTGTCGCTGGCTGCCGCCGCGATACGCCTAAAGTCGTCGAGCGGCAGGAGACAGTCATTCCGGTTGGGGCCGTCACGGCTCAGCGGGCGGCGATCCGCGCCGTGCTGCACGTCAGCGGCATCGTGGTTCCGGCGCAGGGCGGCGAGTTCCTCGTTCTCGCGCCAGAGCCGACGCGACTTGTAGACGTGCTGAAAGCCGCCGGCGAGATGGTGAAAAGCGGCGACATTCTCGCCCGCTTCGATCTGCCCTCCGCCGCACAACACGTGTCCAGACTCAGCGCGGACGTCGCCGCCGCCGAGGCGCAGCTCGAGAACACGCGTGTGAACCGCGATCGGGTACGCGG
>JBOGIQ010000247.1:0-9302 GCA_050742535.1 Vicinamibacterales bacterium
CACCTTGACCCGGTCCACGGTCCGGATCGGGGTGACCTCGACGGCTGTCCCGACGAAAAACACCTCGTCGGCGATATACAGCATTTCACGCGGCAGCGTCTGTTCGCGGACCTCGAACCCCATGTCACGGGCGATGGTCATCACCGAGTCGCGCGTGATGCCCGCGAGCACCGAGTTGCCAATCGGCGGCGTAAAGATGAGGCCGTCGCGGACGACGAAGACGTTCTGGCCGCTGCCTTCGCTGAGATTGCCATTCGTGTCCAGCGCGATCCCCTCGGCGTAGCCCTCGCTGACGGCTTCAAGCTTGATCAGTTGGGCGTTGGCATAGTTCGCCACGCTTTTCGCCATGGCCGGCGTCGTGTTCGGCGCGTTGCGCGCCCAGGTCGCAATCTTGACGTCAATCCCTTCTTCGATTGCTTCCTTGGTGAAGTACGCGGGCCATTCCCAGAGCAGGATCGCCACGTCGATCGGGCAGGCACGCGGGTCCACGCCAAGCGAATCGTAGCCGCGGTAGATCAGCGGGCGGATATAGCAGGCGCGGAAACCGTTGGTCTGAATGAGGCTGATCGTCGCGTCGGTCAGCGTCTGCTGGTCGTACTCCGGCTCCATCCGGTAGATGCGGGCCGAGTCGAGCAGCCGGCGCATGTGAGCATCCAGCCGGAAGCAGGCCGGGCCGTTGACCGTGTCGTAGCACCGGGCGCCCTCGAAGACGCCGCTTCCGTAGTGAACGATGTGCGAGGCGATGTGGATGTTGGCGTCCTTCCAGTCCACCAACGTGCCGTTCATCCAGATTTTGCCCGTGCCCGGAAACGCCATAACTGCTCCTTTTGGAGATCGTAGCAGGTGGCTGCGCGGATTCCCTAATGTTCGGGAGACATTTGCGCCTGTTATTGGGCTTCGTTGCAGAACGGGCAACGGTCGGAACGGGCGTGCAGGGGCTTCCGGCACTGCCAGCAGAAGCGCGCCTGAGGCGTTTCGCGGGCCTTGAGGCGCGAGTGGATGTCGGCCACGTTTGCGTCGACAAGATCGAGGCCGACAGCTGTCCGCTTGGCTCGTGTGCGGCGGCCGGCAGGGGCGCGGGCGGCCAGCAGCTCTTCGAGCAGATCGGCGGCGCGCTGATACCGGAGGGTCAGGGCCGGCGCCAGTGCCCGCATGATGATGTCGTTGATCGTCTTCGGGATCTTCGAGTTCCTGACCCGCGGCGCGGTCACCAGTTCACCGCGCATCAGTTTCTCGATGTCCGACGGAGCCGGCGTGTT
This sequence comes from Vicinamibacterales bacterium, assembly GCA_050742535.1. Taxonomy (GTDB): domain Bacteria; phylum Acidobacteriota; class Vicinamibacteria; order Vicinamibacterales; family UBA2999; genus Gp6-AA40. Next base: position 1,260 of record JBOGIQ010000247.1, read on the forward strand.
GTAGGGGAGCTCGCCGGTTACCATCTGGTACATCGTCACGCCGACAGAGTAGACGTCGCTGGCGAACACCGCCTTGCCGTGAAACTGCTCCGGCGCCATGTAGGGAGGGCTGCCGATGACTGTGGTGCCATGCGCGGCGATCTCGAGGAAGCGCGACGTGCCGAAGTCGGTCACCTTCAGCAGGCCCGTTTCCGACAGCAGCATGTTGCCGGGACGGATGTCGCGGTGGAGAACGCCCGCGCGGTGGGCGTGGTCCACGGCGTTGCACATCTGGCAGGTGTAGTCGAGCGCGCGCCCGAGCTCGAGCGCACCTTCGCGGATGATCAACTGTTCGAGCGTTTCGCCGGGCACGTACTCCATCACGATGAAGAACACGTCATCCAGCTTCTCCGCCGTGAGCATCGAGACGATGTTCGGATGACTCATCGAGGCGAGCAGACGCGGCTCTTTCAGCAGCTCGCTGAAATCGAGGTTCTGCTTGTGTGGAACCTTGATCGCGACGTTCTTCTTGATCCAGGTGTCTTCGGCGAGATACACGCTGCCGAAGCCGCCGCTGCCAAGATGCGACAGCACGCGGTACTTCCCGATGGTCTGACCCCGAAGGAACATGTGGCGGGTGCGCGGAGTATAACACCCGCGTCCGGCGATAATGACGCGTGCACGCGCGTTTCTATGCACCCGACGCTCACGCCGCTGGAGACCTCGTTCCGCTGCCGGACGACGAGGCGGAGCATCTCACACGCGCACTACGCTTGAAGCGCGGCGATCCGATCGTGGTAATCAACGGGCGTGGGCGGGCATTCGAAGCCACGGTGCAGAGCGCGCGCAAAGGCGGCGCCGAGGTGCTGATCGGCCGGCCATGGACCGCGGCTCCGGAGGCGCGCGTCGCGATCACGCTGGTCCAGGCCGCGCTCAAGGGCGACAAGATGGACGACGTCGTGCGCGACGCCGTGATGATTGGCGTCGCGGCGATTCAGCCGATCGTCACGGCGCGCAGCGAAATCTCTCTCTCGTCGCTGGCGCGCGGCAGACGCCGCGAGCGGTGGGAACGGATTGCGGTGTCGTCGGCGAAACAATGCGGGCGCGCAGTGGTCCCGATCGTGTTTCCGCCCGAGCCCTTCGAGGCCGTCGCGGCCTTCGCCGACGAGCGTCAACTGCCGGATCCGATGCTGATGCTCGTTGAGCCTGGCGCCGCCACCGGAATGGCGGCTCTCGGTGAACTCGAAGGCCAGCCGCCGCGGGAAGCCAGCCTCTTGATCGGGCCGGAGGGCGGGTGGACACCCGGTGAAATCGCATCCGCGTCGGAGCGATGCCGGCTGGTGACGTTGGGCGGGCGGACGATTCGCGGCGACGCCATGGCGCTGGTGGCGGTGGCCGCGCTGTTCGCCAAGTGGGGAGAATATTGAGGCACCCCTGAAGGGGTGCCCTACGGGAATTTGGCGTAGGGCGCCCCTTTCGCGGTGAGTCAGACGTAGGGCGCCGCTTTAGCGGTGCCTTGTTACGGAGCGAGCAACGGACGCAGCAGCGTCGTCCAGAGCTCGTAACCCTTCGGCGACAGGTGCAGGCCGTCGTCGAGGTACAGCTCCTTGCGCGGCTTTTCGTCCCATCCGAGCATCGGGCCGTCCACGTCGAGGAACGCGACGCGATCGTCCCTGCTGCACACGTCCCGGATCATCGCGTTCGTGGCCCGGACGCGATCGATGACGAGCCAGCGCTGCGGGCTCGGCTTGATGCCGACGAACACGATGCGCGTCTGCGGCAGCCTGGCGTGAATCGCCCGGACGAACCGTTCGAACTGAACGGTGACCTCTTCGGACGTGAGTCCGGCGTCGATATCGTTGTCCCCGGCGTAGACGACGACCAGCCTCGGCTCGTAGGGGAGCACGAGACGGTCGACGAGGCGTACGGAATCCACCAGGGCGGATCCCCAGAGGCCGCGGTTGATGATTCTCTGGTCGGGAAAATACCGGCCCGGGTCCCAGGCGACGATCGTCGAACTGCCGACGAAGACGATCTGGCCCCTGGGAGGAGGGCTCGTGCGATCGAGTGCCTCGAAGGCCAGCACTTCTTTTTCGTATCGCGGGTCCTGCGCTGCCGCGGGTGTCGCCATTCCCAGCAGAGCAGAGATGATCGCCATGACGCGCACGCGTCAGGTTACCATCACCGCGCGTGAGCCCGCCGGCTTGCGTGAACGGAGTTGCCGATGAAGGTCACGCCCTTTCCGGTCGTCGCCGCACTCGTCTTCGGCGGGCTGTTCTGCGGACCCGCTGATGCGCAATGGCTCAATCATCCGACACCGGGAACTCCGCGCCTTCCCGACGGCCGGCCGAATCTGTCGGCGCCTGCGCCTCGCACGCCGGACGGGAAGCCCGATCTCACCGGCGTGTGGAGAGGTGCCGGGCCCCTCTATCGCTTCAACATCGCTCAGGACCTGAAGCCTGAAGACGTCCAGCCGTGGGCCGAGGCACTCTTTCTGCAGCGCGTACGCGACGCGCGCAAGGAAAGCCCGCTGGCGCGATGTCTTCCGGTGAGCGTTCCGTTTCACGACTTCTTCAACCTGGTGAGGATCGTGCAGACGCCGCCGCTCACGGTGATGCTGTACGAGTCGCCGAACAGTCCGCACCGGACCGTGTTCACCGACGGCCGGGACCTCCCGAAGGATCCGAACCCAACGTGGCTGGGGTATTCGATCGGCCGGTGGGAGGGAGACACATTCGTGATCACGACCGCGGGCTTCAACGACCGCGCCTGGCTGGACAGCGCCGGCCATCCGCAGACCGAATCGCTGCGCATTACCGAACGCATGCGTCGACGCGACTTCGGACACATGGATTTCGAAATCACCATTGACGACCCGAAAGTGTTTACCAGGCCGTTCACGATCAGGACCGAGCGGCTGCTGGCGGCGGACACCGATCTGCTGGAAGACGTGTGCGAGAACGAGCGTTCCCTGGAGCGGATGTCAGGTGACGTTGGTGTCAGGTCGAGCCCGGCCGTCCTGGCGACGTATGCGGGTACGTATGAGCTGGCGCCGGGGCGCGAGTTTGCGATCGTCGCTGCCGGCGATCTGTTGTTCGTACAGGGACTCAATGAACCGAAGCTTCCGCTGCTGGCGCAGTCGGAGACGCAGTTCATGTCGACGGCGACTCCGAGCGGCTTCGAGTTCGTCAGGGATGCGCAGGGCCGGGTCATCTTTCTGACCGTCCGAGGCGCCAACGGCGATCAGAAGGCGGTCCGCAAAGACCCGTAGGGCAGGTCTGCAAGATTCCGGGGTGCCAGCGTTCTAAGAGCAGGAGGAACTATGAGCCGGCTCTTTCTCTGTTTGATCGCTGCCTATCTCACGCTCGCTGCCTACCCCGGCCGGTGGGTATCCGCGTCGCCAGCCGACCGGTCGGGAGACGTCGTCCAGGTTCTTGTCAATGGCGCTCCGCAACGCCTGTATGCGCATCGCGGGCGCGGGTACATCGAGGCCCTCAAGGGGCGCGAATACATCATCCGGCTGCGCAACCCGTACGCCGTTCGCGTTGCGGTCGCCCTGTCGGTCGATGGTCTGAATACGATCGACGCGCGTCAGACCACCGCTGCCGACGCGCGCAAATGGGTACTCGGTCCGTACGAGTCCGTCACGATCAGCGGATGGCAGACCAGCCGGACCGAGGCACGCCGTTTCGAATTCACGACGGAAGCCGACTCGTACGCACAAGCGCTGGGCCGGGGTGCCAATCTGGGCGTGATCACCGCCGCGGTGTTCAGGGAGCGTGTGGCCGCGGTGGCTCGTGACGCGGCCGGCAGCAGCCGTCGCGCGGAGTCGCCGCCGCCTGCGGCTGCCCAGGAGTCTTCTGCAAAGGCTGCCGGGAACACGCGAGCCGATGACGAGTACGCCGCCACCGGAATGGGCCGCCGAATCGATCATGCGGTGACCCAAGTATGGCTGGACCTCGAAGCCACGCCGGCGCAGACCGTGAACATCCGCTACGAGTTCCGGCCCCAGCTGGTCAGGCTGGGTATCCTGCCTGGGTCATCCGCAGACGACACCTTGGAGCGTCGTGAGCGGGCGCGGGGTTTCGAGCCGGGGTTCAGTCCTGAGCCGCTTCGTCGCCGGTGAGCGCGGACGGGTTACCATCAGATCAATGCGCTATCTCGTCACGGCGCGCGTGAAGCCTGGCCGGTCCGGCGCTCTCGACCGCGCCATCGAGGATCGTTCGCTCGGCGCCGGATCGATCGCGGGCGACGAGTACCTGCACAACATGGCCACGGCGCGCGAGTTGCCGGACGGCCGCGTGAAATGGGTCGAGACCTGCTTCTGCGCCACGCCGCTTGCCGAAGAGCGTCCGTACTGGGAGGCCTACTTCGATCTGATCAGCGTCAAGGACGCGCACGCGCGCAGCCGCTGCCGCCACGAGACGGGCGAAGAGTACTGGGCGTGCGAGGGATGCGACTGCACGGCGAAACTGGAGCAGCGCCTCGCGGAGACAGGCAAGCCATTCAGACCATAGCGAAGTAGCTTCCGCCTGAAGGCGGAAGCTACTTTGCGTTCTCGACGCGGTTGGTCAGCGTTCCCACGCCCTCATAGGTGCATACCGTGCGATCGCCGGCCTTCAGGAAGATGGGCGGTGTGCGCGCGGAACCGACGCCGTCTGGCGTTCCGGTGGCAATGATGTCACCGGCGCGCAGCGTCATGATGTTCGACCCGTACGCAATCAGCTCGTTGACGGTGTGGATCATGTAGGACGTGTTGGAGTCCTGCATCAGCGTGCCATTCAGCGTGAACTTCACCGGCATCTTCTGCGGGTTGGGAACGAACTCCTTCGGCGTGATGAACGGGCCGAGCGGAGCGAACGTGTCGTGCGACTTGGCAATCAGCCAGTCCGAAGATCCGTAGCGGTCGTCGGCGCGTCCGCCGCGATCCGACACGTCGTGCTCGAGCGTGTAGCCGAAGATGTAGTTCGACGCCTGCGCGGCCGGGACGCGGCTCGTCGTTCGGCTAAGGACGACACCGAGCTCGCACTCCCAGTCGATCTGCGTGCGGCCGACGGGAATACGGATCGCTTCACCCTCCGCGATGATCGCGGATGTTGCCTTGAGGAACAGGTACGGATTCCAGCGAGTGTCGCTCGCACTGCGCTCCCAGATGCCAGGCGCGCTTTTGGTCGCCGGCGTTGCCGAGCCGGCAGGAGCGCCGGCGGCTCGTCCCGTGCTCACGCCTGCGGATGTGGCAACACCCTGGCGCGCCATTTCTTCTCCATGTGCGCGGTAGTTCACGGCCGCGTTGAGCAGTGTCGCCGGCATGACCGGCGGCAGGATCTTGAGTGCGGACAGTTCGTGCACGTAGGCCGGGCGCGAGCCGGGTGCGGTGGGCACGGCTTTGAGGATGGCGTAGATGCGCGTACGGAGTCCGGAATCGTAGCGGGTGATGACGTCCTTCATGTCGCCGATGGCGGGAGCCGTCCGGCCGGGAACTGCGGCATCCGCCGCATTGAGATCGATGACCAGCGAGTCGCGGACGATTCCGACGAACGTACGCCCTTGCTGTTGAAACGTGCCCAGTTTGAACGGGGCGGGCGCCTGCGCGTGAAGGGCGCTGGCAGTCAAAAAGGCCGCAACCGCGGCAATTAACAGACGTTTCAGCATGCTCCACTCTCTTTGGCTGAAGCCGAGGCCGCGACTCCCGCGCGGGCAAAAGGTCGCAGGCTGTCGCGGCTATTCAAAGGATCACCGGCACGGGCGCCATGGATAATCTCTGAGTGCGGCTGGTACTTGCAAGAGATGGCGCGGCACACGTGGAATTGAAGCGCCCCGGGGATAGGAGTTGTCAAAATGAGTCGACTCATCGCGATCCTCCTGGCGGTCAGCGGCGTCGGCCTTACTGCGGCTCAGCAAACCGCGCCCGTCATTCAATTCGAAGTCGCGTCGGTGAAGGTCAACGCGAGTGGCGATACAGAGAGTATGTGGACGTTCCCCCCCTCCGGGCAGATCCACATGACGAATGTGACAGTGAGGGAAATCATCATCCAGGCGTTCCAGCTGAACCGCCAATTAGCTCGATTTGCATTGGTTGGACTGCCGGAACGTTTTGTGAGGACTCGCTTCGACATCACCGCAAAACCTCCTGACGACGCACCCACCGGCCAGACGCCCGCGATGCTTCGGGGACTGCTGACCGAACGGTTCGGCCTCCGCACACACACGGAAAAGCGTGCCACTCCGGTGTACGCGTTGAAGGTCGCAAGTGCCGGAGGTTTTGGCTCCAACTTTCGTGCGTCACAGCACAATTGCGATGAGTGGGTGAAGGCGGCCCCGCAAGGGAATGTCGTTGAGCCAGCGGACGCCAATGGAAAGAGCTGGTGCCGATCAAACCCATTCGATCGCGATGGAATATCTGCTCGGGGCGCAGGCACCATTGCGCAACTGATTCGGAGTGTTCAAGCATTCGTGGATCGGCCAATCGCGGACATGACAGGTCTCAGTGGAAATTTCGAATGGGAGGTGAAATTCGTATCCACTTCTCTGGGTCGCGCATCCGGTCCCAACGTTCCGGAAGTGTTTACCGCCTTCCGTGAGCAACTTGGGTTAACGCTGGAAGCCCAAACTGCGCCACAAGAGGTCCTTGTGATTGATCAAGTACAAATGCCGACTCCGGACTGACGGCCTCGCCGAAGCCTCGGCGGAGGCGGGGACACTACGACTAAAAGACGCGGCCGAAGTCCAGACCGAACTGTGGTTTCGAGCGAGTCCCCGAGATACGAATGGGCAGTTGCGTCCCGCCGCCCTTTCGACGGAAGAGCGGCTGCGCGAGCCGTGCCAGGAATGACTTGACGCCGCTCGTCATGTCCGCGAGCGTCGCGTCCGTGAGCAGATCGCCCTCGAAGTTCATCACCTGGCTGTTCAAGTCGTACGACCCGTGCAGCTGGACCGTCGAGCCAGGTACCGCAAACGTCAGCTCCGAGAAGGTCAATGCGCCGTTCGCCAGCTTGAACCGCCCACGCAGATTCGAGACGACGCGTTCCTTTTCGGCGCCTTCATCGCTTTCTTCACCGCGCCCGCGGCGGCTCAGCGTCGTAATCCGCCGCTGCACGTTCAAGTTGGTGAAGCGCGCCTGTGCCAGCTCGAACCGGCCATCGAGCTGCAGCCGATCCACCACATCCTCGGGTCCGGCGGGCAGCACCATGTGCGTCGTCAGGTTGACCTGCCCGACGAGCGGCGGTTTCGCCGCCTTCACCGCCAGCTGCATCAGATCCTCGAGGCGCGCCTTGTCCAGGATCACGTCGAGCTCGACGTGCCGTCCCTTGACGTCCTGCGCGCGGACGATGGCGCCTTTGGCGGCAATCGCGGACTCGTTCAGTTTCGCGTCAACGCGTTCGAGAATCGTGTCGCCGTTCGTGCCGTCGACGATGGCCTTGAAGCGCGTGTTCAGGATCACCTTCTGCCCGGCGAGGTCGAGCGAGAAGTCGGGCATCTCGGTCGTGCCCTCGACTTCGATCCGCTCGAGTACGCCGCGGTATGTGCCAGACGAGGACAGGGTTCCGCCAAGACCCTTGATCACGTTCATGTCGGCGTTCTGGAACAGGTAATTCCCGCTCACCGGTGTGAGGCCCGGCTCATCAGCGTGCCACGGGCCGAACGCGCCGGTGGTGTCGATGACGCCCCGAGGCACCGGGTTGATGAGGCCGGCGGTGAATGGCGAGCCGGACGCGGCACCGAAGTCACGCATCACGAGGTTCTGGATGTCCCACGTGCGCGGGAGGCGGTCCGGCCTGCGGGAGTGGATCTCGACGCGCGCGGATCGGGCTTCGATCCGATCGATGAGGATCGGCGACGGGCGCTCCACATGGGGCACGTGCGGCGTCTTCTCGTCAGGCTTGCCGGGATTGAGGCCTCCTGGCGGCATACGCACGGCAAGCCCCTGGATAGCCACTTTGTCCAGCCGCACGGGCGTGCGCACCAGGTCGAGAAACGCCGCGGACGACTCGAACGAGTCGATCGTGATGAGCGGCGGAACGTCGGTCCGGCCGTTGTGCTGCAGCGTCAGTTTCGTTCCCGCGG
>JBOGIQ010000248.1:0-9265 GCA_050742535.1 Vicinamibacterales bacterium
GTAGAGGTTCTCGATCTCGAAGCCGCGGTTCATCCGCGGGCGGGTGATGCCGAGCGCGAAGACGCCTTCCGGCAGCGTCGCGTGGATCGTGCCGACGTTCTCGGCATTGCTCTGCTCGAACTCGAATGACGTGGACATCCGCCCCGGGATCGAAGGGCCGCTCACTTCGAACGCGAGCTGCCGCTCCTGGTATGTCGGCTTGTTGTCCGCAAACGCGTTCCGCGCGTTCAGCCCATCGTCCTTGAGCAGGAATTCCGTGTTGCCGTGCCAGGCGCCGCCGCCTCCCCGCGGAATGACGTCGGTGTCGCCCCCTCCGGCGTTGTAGCCGTTATTTTCGGCGGTGAAGGAGTTGTTGTTGATGCGGACATATTGAGTCTCGACCGCCGTCTGCCGTGACGAGGCCGGATCGGCGCTCCTGCGCGCGGCCAGATGCGCGTTCCACGCGGCGGCCTGCGCCTCGGTGAGATACCCCGCGAGGTTCTTGAGAAACTCGCCCCGCATCCAGTCGATCGCCGACCGGAGGCGGTCTTCGTCGGCGCCCTCCGTGGGACCGCCGCTGAAGTCGAAGAGGTCGCCGAACAGGTCTTCGCTGGCGCGGCGGCGCTCCTCCATCATCAGCGCGATGGCACGTTCCTGGGTCTCGGTGAAGGGAACCTGCGCGTCCGCCAGAACCTGCTTGACCTCCTGGTTCAGAGCGGCCAGTGGATTGGCGGCGGCTTCCGCCGGCTTGAGCAAGGGCGTTTGGGCCGACGCGGCGCAGGTCCACCCCAGCAGGACGGCAAGCGCAGGCAGAAGGGCTTTCACGGTGAACGATCGTAACCGCCAACGATCATTTCGGTCACGGCCTCGACGACAGCGTGCGGCTGACTGCTAGCGATCAGGTGGTCGCTTCCGGGGACCACCTTCCACACACCGTAATCGGACCCCTGCGCCAGGCGCTGATGTGTTGCCCGTAGCGCCGCCGCGGAATTCCCCATGTCGAACCAGGAGGCCATGGCCGGCGGCAGCAGCCCCTCGCGCGTTTCGGCGCTGAGGGCTGTGACCGGAAGACTTCGGGGCAGCGGAGGAGCCTCGGCGAATTCACGCAGAGTTACGTCAGCCGCGCGAACGATCCCGCACAGCATGATCCACGGCTTCGATCCGTACATCAGGGCCGCTGATCGAGCCGCCTGTTGGGTCTGTTCGTGTCTGAGGTTCCACGGATCGAACAGGCGCAACAGTCCGACTGCGCCCGCGGCGCGCGCGCTGCCACACCCCGCGGCTGCCAGCGCGGCGCGGGTGTGTTCGCGTATGCGGATGGCGGCGTAGCTATTCCCGGCATCGAGAAAGACCAGACCGGCGACGCGTTCGGGGCGCCGGCGTGCGAAGAATTCAGCGGTCAAGCCGCCGATCGACGAGGCCACGAGAGTTGCCGGCCGATTCGGCTCGAGTGCATTCAGTACGGCACCGAGATCCTCCGCCAGCATGCTCACCGGAATCGCCGAAGGCCCCGGATCGCTCCAGCCGATACCGGTCCGGTCGTATGCGCACACGCGGGTGCGCCGCGAGAGCGCTTCGCGCGCGTCGCGAAAACTCATCGAGTTGCTGAAGCCGCTGAGCTCGAACAGGACGAGGGGACTCCCGCTGCCGGCGCAGACGTAGTGCAGCCGCCGCGAGCCCGCGGCAACGAACTCTCCGGGTGGCGGGAAGCGTCGTGCGTCGCGGCGCGTCGCGTACTGGTCGTATGTCCATCCGGCCACTGGAGCGGCGACGAATGTGACGATCAGCGCGATGAGGATCCGCCGCCGGCGCGTCCCGCCTCTGCCGATGGCGCGCGTCGGCTTCGGCGGGGCAGGCCTGCTGGCAGCAGCGCCGGTCATTTTTCGGCTGGTGCGGTGACCGGTCCTCCGTCGAGGACGAAGACCATCAGCTTCGGCAGGAACGGTGTCGCCTGGTTTCCCGGGCCGGCGTTTCCGCCGGCGACCGTGCCGACGCCTCCCATCACCGCGACGTACTGACGACCGTCGAGGCGATACGTGATTGGCGGTCCCATACCGCTGCGTAATCCGGTCTGCAGGTCGAGCAGCTTGTCGCCCTTGTCCGCGCTGTAGGCGAGCAGCCGTCCATCGCTCAACGCCTGGAAGACGAGATTACCCGCGGTCGTCAGCGTGCCGCCGCCGATGCCGCCGCCTCCGGGACGCCGCCACCGCATCTCCTGTTTCACCGGATCCCACGCGACGAGCGCGCCGCGGCCGCCGGGCCCCTCGATTGGTGGAGGGCCGATCGCCGGGGGCGGCGGTCGTACAGGCGTCGGCGCGGGTCTGACGGTGCCGGTCATGCGGCCTGGTTGCGGGTTGAACGCGGGTTCGGCCGCATACGAGAAGCTGTTGTTCGTGGATGTCGGGATGTAGACGAGACCGGCCGGTGGATTGAACGACATCGGCGACCAGTTGTGGGCGCCGCCGCCGCCCGGTGAGATGAGGATGGCGTCGGTGCCGTAGAACGCCTCGTCGTTGACGATCGGCCGTCCGGTCTTCTGATCGATGCCTTTCGCCCAGGTCACATAGGAAAACGGCTGCGCGGAGATGAACTGGCCCGTCAGCCGATCGATCACGTAGAAGAACGCGTTCTTGTTCGCCTGCATGATCACCTTGCGTGTGCGTCCGTCGATGACGAGATCCGCGAGCACGAGGTGCTGCACGCTGTCGAAGTCCCAGTTGTCGCCCGGCACCACCTGGTAGTGCCATTTCAACTCGCCCGTGTCGACGTGCACCGCGAGGATCGAGGCGACGTAGAGGTTGTCCTTGTCCTTCGATGACCGCAGGTGGAACGTCCACGGCTCGGCGTTGCCGGTGCCGACATAGACCAGTTCGGCCTCCGGGTCGTATGCCATGCCGTCCCAGACGGCGCCGCCGCCGCCGCGTGTCCACCAGTCCTTGTCCCATGTGGCAGCGGCCTTCTTCAGCGCGGCATTCTCGAACGGCTTCGATGGATCGCCGGGAACGGTGTAGAAGCGCCAGGCGCGGCGGCCGCTCACCGCGTCGTAGGCGTCGAAGAATCCGCGCGTCGGACGATCACCGCCGCTCACACCGATGATGACTTTCCCTTTGGCGATGCGCGGCGCCATCGTGATCGTGAAGTGATCCTGCGGATAGGCGACGCGTGATTCCCACACCGGGCGGCCCGTCGCGGCGTCGAGCGCGTGCAGCCGTCCGTCGATCACCGGCGCGATCACGAGGCCCTGATAAATCGCAATGCCCCGATTCACGACGCCGCAGCAGATCTCCGGCCGCACCGCCTGTTGATTCACCTGGGGGTCCCACCGCCAGCGTTCCTTGCCCGTTCGTGCGTCGACGGCAAACACGACGCTCCAGTTCGTGATGCCGAAGATCGTGCCGTTCCAGACCAGCGGCGTGGCTTCCTGTCCGCCGCCGCCGGGTCCGAGGTCGTACGACCAGGCGAAGCCGAGACGCCCGACGTTCGCCGTGTTGATGTCCGCCAGCGGGCTGTAGCGGGTTTCCGACTGCGTCAGCCCGTAGGTCAGCCACTCGTCGCCGGCGTGCGGAGCGCGCCTCAGCGCCTCGTCATCGACGCGACCCCTCGACTCCGCTCGGGGCAGGCGCGAGGCAGGGGACTGCTGAGCGGCAATTGAGGCCGCAATCGCCAGCGCGCCGACGACCGCCGCCGCGACTCTTTTAACCACGAAGAGCACGAAGATATCGAAGATCACGAAGAAAAACACCAGCAATTACTCGTGGTCCTTCTTCGTGCCCTTCGACCCTTCGTGGGCTTCGTGGTTTAGACTTTCCGCGATGCCCGCGAGTGCTTCGAGTCGGCGTCATTTTCTGCGGCTGCTGGCCGGCGCGGCGGTGCTGCCGTTTGCCGGGCGCGTGGCCGCGCAGAGTGCTGCGCTCCAGGTGACGCCGGTGGGGCCGCTCCGCGTCGTTTCGGGCGTTGGCGGCAACGTGGTCGTCACCAAAGGCGCCTCAGGCCTGCTGCTGGTGAATGGTGGACTGCAGGCGCACTCGTCGCACCTGCTCGGCGAGATCGGTGCCGCTTCTGGTGGCGCGCCGATCGAGTTCCTCTTCAACACCGATTGGCATCCCGAGAACACCGGTTCGAATCTGTCCGTCGCTGAACGCGGCACGCAGATCATCGCGCACGAATTCACAAAGCAGTACCTCGCGATTGAGCGGCACGTCGAGTGGCAGAACAGGACGCACAAGCCGCTGCCGGCGAACGCGCTGCCGACGAAGACGTTTACGCAAGCGGGATCGATGACGTTCGGTGGCCAGACGATCGAGTACGCGCCGCTCGGCCAGGCGCACACCGACGGCGACATCTATCTCTTCTTCCGTGAAGCCAACGTGCTCGTCGTGGGAAACGTCATGACGGCTGGCAAGTATCCGATCGCCGATTACACCAGCGGCGGCTGGCTCGGCGGCCTGCAGTCGGCGACGAAGACGCTCCTCAGCGTCGCCAATCCGGACACGCGCATCGTGCCGGGTGAAGGGCCGGTGCAGACGCGTGCCGACCTTCAGGCGCAGTACGACATGCTGTCGGCGACGCGCGAGGCGTTCGTGAAGATGATGCGGCAGGGCATGAGCGCCGAGGAAATGCTTGCCGCGGGCCTCACGAAAGCCTTCGACGCGCGCTGGGGCAATCCGGAGTTGTTCGTGAAAACGAGTTATCGCGGGATGTGGCTGCACGTAAGGGAGCTTGGGGGAATCGTGTAAGTGGAAAAGTGGAAAAGTGGAAAAGTGGAAAAGTGGAAAAGTAAGTTGAAAGTGCAACGGTTTGCTGTCGCAGCGTTGGGGTGTATCGCGGCGTTGAGCGTCGCATTCGGTACTGCTCTGCGCGGCGCACAGGAGGCCGAACCCGTTGCACCGACCGCGAGCCCCCTCGCACCGACTAGCGGCCAGCTCGCACCGACCAACTACCAGCTCGCACCGATCAGCAGCCAGCTCGCACCTTCCGCGAAGCCCGATCGCACCCTCCTCGACTCGTATTGCATCAGCTGCCATAACCAACGCACGAAAACCGCCGATCTGGCGTTAGACACCTTGAACCTCGCAGATGTGTCCGCCCATGCAGAGGTGTGGGAGGAAGTCGTCCGCAAGCTTCGCGGTGGCCTGATGCCGCCGGCCGGCGTGCGCCGGCCGCCCCAGGCCGACGTGGACGCCTTCGTGCGGTCGCTCGAGCAGGCGCTCGACCAGGCGTCGCTGGCGAATCCGAACCCGGGGCGCGTCGCCCTGCATCGCCTCAACCGTGCTGAATACGCCAATGCGATCGAGGACCTGCTCGGCGTGCGCGTGGACGCCGCTGCGCTGCTGCCCAAAGACGATGAGGCGGACGGCTTCGACAACGTCGCGAGCGTGCTGACGGTGTCGCCGTCGTTCCTCGAGCAGTACATCTCCGCGGCACGTGTCGTCACGAACATGGCGCTTGGCAACCGGGCGCCGCGCGCCGTCAGCATGACCTATCGCCCCGCGCGCGGCACCGATCAGACACAGCGCGTCGAGGGGCTGCCGCTCGGCACGCGCGGCGGGTTGATCGTCGAACACCTCTTTCCGGCCGATGGTGAATACAAGCTGAACATCCACGGTCTGGCCGGTGCCGGGTATGTGCGCGGCATGGAGTACGCGCACACGCTCGTCGTGCTGATCGACGGCGTCAAGGTGTTCCAGGGACGCATCGGTGGTGAAGAGGATCTGAAGGCGATCGATCAGCAGCAGGCGGCCGCCGTGGCTGCCATCAACGGCCGGTTCCAGAACGTTCCGCTGACCATCGCCGCCGGACCGCACAAGGTCGGCGTGACGTTCCTGTCGCGGACGCTGGCGGAGTCGGACGACGTCCTCGGCTCGTTCAAGCCGGGCGCGCTCGAGGATCGCATCGTGCGCGTCGGGAGCGTCGAGATTCTCGGACCGTTCAATCCGTCCGGTCTGAGCGATACGCCCGCCCGCCAACGGGTGTTCGTGTGCAAGCCCGCCGCTGCACGTGACGAGCAGCCGTGCGCCTCGAAGATCCTTGCCAACCTCGCGCACCGCGCCTTCCGTCGTCCGGTGACGGCGCAGGATCTCGAAGCGCCGCTCGCGTTCTACACGGCCGCGCGGCAGAACGGCGACTTCGAGTCCGCGATTCGCGAGGCGCTGCCCGCGATCCTGGCCAGTCCGAAGTTCCTCTATCGCAGCGAGCGGACGCCCGCAGCCACACGCGCCGGGGCGACGCACCGCATTTCCGACATGGAACTCGCGTCCCGTCTGTCGTATTTCCTGACGGGACGGGCGCCGGACGAGCCGCTGCTCGCCGCGGCGGAGAAATCCGGCCTGTCCCAGCCGAAAGTGCTCGAGACCCACGTCCGTCGTCTGCTGGCGACTCCGCGGGCGAATTCACTGGTCAACAGCTTCGCGTTCCAGTGGCTGAAGCTCCGCGCGCTCGACGACGCCGACCCGGACGCGATCCTGTTTCCGAACTTCGACGAAAGCCTGCGCGAGGCGTTCAAGCGTGAGATCGAGCTCTTTGTCGAGAGCATCTTCCGCCCTTCGACTTGCGCTCAGGGCGCCCCGAGCTGCGTCGAGGGGCGCGAGGATCGCAGCGTGCTCGACCTGCTGACGGCGGACTACACGTTCGTCAACGAGCGGCTCGCGCTGCATTACGGCATTCCCGACGTGCGCGGAACGCGATTCCGCCGCGTCACGCTTGCCGATCAGAACCGGTTCGGCCTGCTCGGGAAGGGCAGCGTGTTGACCGTGACGTCATACGCCAACCGGACGGCGCCCGTGCTGCGCGGGGCCTGGATTCTCGAGAACCTGATGGGCACGCCGCCGGCGGCGCCTCCACCGGACGTCGAAGGCTTCCCCGAGAACAAGGATGGCGAGAAGGCGAAGTCGGTCCGCGAGATCATGGAACTGCATCGCGCCAAGCCGTCGTGCGCGTCGTGCCACGGCATCATGGACCCGCTCGGGTTTGCGCTCGAGAACTTCGACGCGATTGGCGAGTGGCGGAATGCCGACCGCTGGGCGGCGGCGCCGATCGACGCCGCCGGGAAGCTCGTCGACGGGACGGCCGTCGGCGGTCCCGTGGATCTCCGCAACGCGCTGATGCGACGGCCCGATCAGTTCGTGCAGACGATGACCGAAAAGCTGATGACGTATGGACTCGGACGCAGCGTCGAGTCTTACGACATGCCGGCGGTGCGGCAGATCGTGCGCGACGCGTCGCGCGACAACTATCGCTTCTCGTCGATCGTGATGGGGATTGTGAAGAGCGCGCCGTTCCAGATGCGCAAGTCGGCAACCGAATAATCGGTAGAGGCCGACCTTCAGGTCGGCCTGAGGATGTAGCGATGTACATCACCAAAAAACATCTCTCGCGTCGAACCTTCCTTCGCGGCGCCGGTGTGGCCGTCGGCCTGCCGCTGCTCGACGCGATGATTCCGTCGCTGACGGCGCTGGCGCAGACGGCGGCCGCTCCGAAGCCGCGCATGGGCTTCTTGTATCTGCCGCACGGCGCGATCATGGAGCAGTGGACGCCGGCCACTGAAGGCACAGGCTGGGAGATGCCGGCGATCCTCAAGCCGCTCGCGCCGTTCCAGAAGCAGATCACGATCGTCAGCGGTCTCGAGAACAAACCGACGATCGCGCCGCCGGTGCACGCCCTCAACCCCGGCACGTGGCTCAGCTGCGTGACGCCGCGCGCCACGCAGGAACCGTACGCGGGCGTCACGATCGATCAGCTGGCGGCGGCGCAGATCGGCCAGGACACGCCGCTGCCGTCGCTCGAAGTGGCGACCGAAGGACGCGGCGGGGGAGGTGCGTGCGATCGGAACTACGGCTGCAGCTACGGCGGCACGATCTCCTTCCGCACGCCGACGACGCCGCTGCCGATGGAGGCCGATCCGAGGAAGCTCTTCGAACGGTTGTTCGGGCAGGGGGACACGCCGCAGGAGCGCACGGCCATCACGCGGCAGTACTCCAGCATCCTGGACCTCGTGTCGCGTGAAGCCGTCGACCTCCAGCGCACGCTCGATGGTCCCGACCGCGCCAAGCTGGGCGACTACCTGGAGAGCGTCCGCGAGATCGAGCGGCGCGTGGAGAAGATGGAGGCGCAGGACCTGAGCGCCCTCGCGCTGCCCGATGTCCCGGTGAGCACGAACTTCGATCAGCGCCTGAACCTGATGTTCGACATGCTCGCGCTGGCGTGGCAGGCGAACCTGACGCGCGTCTTCACGTTCATGATGGCGGCTGAAGGCAGCAACATGACCTACAACCACATCGGCGTGTCGGACGCATTCCACCCGCTGTCGCATCACCAGAACGACCGGGCGCGCAAGGAGCGGCTGGTCAGGATCCAGACGTATCACTCCGACGTCTTTGCCAAGTTCCTGGCGAAGCTGGCGAAAATGCCGGACGGCGACGGCTCGATGCTCGACCACAGCATCCTGCTCTACGGCAGCAACATGAGCAACAGCAACGCCCACGACGAGTTCCCGCTGCCGACGATGGTGGTGGGCGGAGGGATCGGGAAGATCAAGGGCGGCCAGCACTTGAAGTATCCCGATCGGACACCGCTGGCGAACCTGCATCTGACGCTGCTGCAGCGCGCGGGTCTCCAGGTCAACGAGGTCGGCAACAGCACCGGCGCGTTCAGCGAGCTGTAGCAGATGCCGAACCGCCGGTTGATCAAACCGCGAAGCCCGCGACGATCGCGAAGGGCGCGAAGAAACACAGCACATGTCTTCTTCGCGTTCTTCGCCGTCTTCGCGCTCTTCGTGGTTCGTCCCGTGCAGGCGGCCGCGCCACCCCTTGTCGATGCGGCGAAGGCCGGCGACAGGGCCGCCGCCGTCGCGCTCATCGAGAAACGCGCGGACGTCAGCGCGCCGGAAGCGGACGGCACGACGGCACTGCACTGGGCGGCTCACCACGGCGACGTCGATCTCGTGCAGCGGCTGATTCGCGCCGGCGCGAAGGTGAATGTGGTCAACGACTTCGGCGCGACGCCGATGTCCGAAGCCGCGGTGCTCGCCGATCCCGTGCTGCTCGCGGCGCTCCTCGAAGCAGGCGGCAGCGTCGAGTCGGCGAACGGGGACGGTCAGACGGCGTTGATGATCGTGGCGCGCACCAGCCGCGTGGACGCCGCGCGCCTGCTGCTCGAGCACGGCGCCAACGTCAACGCGGTGGAGAAGTGGCGCGGCCAGACGGCGTTGATGTGGGCCGCTGCCCAGAGCCAGCCGGCGATGGTGCGCGCGCTGATTGCCGCCGGCGCCGACGTCAACGCGCGGGCGACG
>JBOGIQ010000249.1:0-9261 GCA_050742535.1 Vicinamibacterales bacterium
GACCGTTTGCCCCTGGATCAGTGCGACGGCAGCCATGGCGAGGATCAATGCACGTTTCATGGGTCGCATTGTAGCGTCCGCCTTCAGGCGGAAGGTAAAATCCACGCCGATGAGAACGATCCTTGCGCTAATCGTGGTTGCGGGTGCCGCACTGACCGCCGCGCAGGCGCCGCAGGGTGGCCGGGGCGCGGCTCCGCCTCCGCCCGAGCCGAATCCGGCCGCGCCGCTGTATCGCCACACGGGAGAGCAGTACCGCATCTACAACTTCCCCGGCACCGGCGAATCGATTCCGTATCGGCTGTTCGTCCCGACCTCATGGAAGCCGGAGCAGAAACTGCCGATGCTCGTCACGCTGCGCGCCGGCAACACCGTTGACGGCCCGTACCGGGCTGGCAACGACCTGGTGAAGCAGGCCGCCCAGCGCGGCTACATCGTGGTCACTCCGATGGGCTATCGTGGGCTCAGCCAGCCGTACTACGGCAGCCGCTATCCGATTGCACGGGTCCCCACGCCGTCGGTTCCCGCGGCGGGCTGGACGCCGCAGGAGGACGAGCGGGCCGAACAGGACGTCCTGCACGTGATGAATCTGGTCACGAAGGAATACAACGTGGACACATCGCGTGTGTACCTGCACGGTCAGAACCCGTCCGGTTCGGGCGCGCTTCATCTCGCGGCGACGTATCCGGAACGGTTCGCCGCCGTCGTCGTCAGCTCGGGACCGATCGTGTTCGACAACTATCCCTTCGACAAGTTGAAGGGAAACGTCGCGCTGATGGTCATCCACGGCGATCAGGACACGTCGAATCCGATCGAAGCGTCGCAGCGGATGGCCGCTGCGGCGAAGGCGGCCGGAGTCGAGACGGTGTACGCCACCGTCTCCGGCGGCACGCATCTCGAGGCGTACCTGACGTACGCGTCGCAGATTTTCGACTTCCTGGGCCAGCACCGCAAATAGGATGCTGGCGACGTGCCTGGGGTGCGGCTGCGCGTGCGACGACATTCAGCTCCGTATCGAAGGCAACCGGATCGCCGACGCCGTCCACGCCTGCGCGCTCGGCGTGGAATGGTTTGGTAACGGCAGCGTCCCATCGCGCGCGCTGGTTGGCGGTCAGGCCTGTCCGGTAGACGACGCGCTCGCCAGAGCGGCGGTTGTTCTCCGCAACGCGGCGCGCCCACTCGTCTACCTGGCTCCCGACATTTCGTGTGAAGCGCAGCGCGCGGCCATCGCCATCGCCGACGCGCTGCGGGCGACGATCGACAGCGTGACGTCCGCGACGGTGATGACGACACTTCTTGCCGCGCAGGAAACCGGGCGCGCGTCTGCAACGCTGGGCGAGCTGAAAAACCGCGCCGATGTCGTCGTGTTCTGGGGAGTCGATCCTGCACAGCGTTATCCGCGCTTCCGGACGCGTTACGCGCCAGACGTGCAGGGACTCCATGTGGGCAGCCGCAGCGCTCGGAAAGTCGTCGCGGTAGACGTTGGCAGCGCGCGCGGCCCCGAGGACGCGGATTTCCGGCTCACGGTGATGCCCGACCGCGAAGTCGCGACGCTGACGGAACTCACGGCGGACATCAACGGCTGGAATGATGATCGTGGCGCGGACCCTGTCGGGTCCGCGAAGGCGAGCCTGACCCGCCTTCGCCAAGGCTCCGGCGGGCTCGCCGCACGATCGGATGACATAAGAACCGTCCTGCAGACCCTGCTGGCCGGAAAGTACATCGCCGTGATTGCCGATGCGGAACCGGACGAGCAAAATGGCGCGCGCGACAGTGGTCGCAGCGCGGCGCTGATTGCCTTTGTCCAGGCGCTCAACGGTCCGACCCGCAGCGCCCTCGTCACGCTGCGCGCGGGCGGCAACCGATCGGGTGCCGACGCGTGCCTCACCGCCCAGACCGGATATCCGATGGCTGTTGACTTTGCCAGCGGCTACCCGCGATATCGCCCTTACCAGGCGGCAGCGGCACGGCTCGCTCGCGGCGGCGTCGATGCGGTGCTGCTGGTGGGATCCGCTGCGCGTCTGCCGCCCGGACTCGCAGGAGCCATGAGCCAGCTTCCCGCGGTCGCCATCGGGCCTCGCGCCAGCGAGAGCGTCTTTGCCGGCGCGGCGGCCGTCGTCGACACAGCAATCGCCGGCATCCACGAATCCGGCACGGCGCTGCGCATGGACGATGTGCCGCTGCCACTGGACCGTGCCATCGATGGCCCGCCGGCCACGGCGGAAACCGTCGCGTCGTTGGCCGCGCGGATTGGGTAGCCTGGGTAGCCTGGGTGGCCTGGGTAGCCTGGGTGGCCTGGGTAGCCTGGGTGGCCTGGGTGGCCTGGGTGGCCTGGGTCGGTTGTGTCGCGTGCGCATTTACCAAGGCAACTCAGGCTACCCAGCTACCCAGGCTACCTATATAGTTCCGCCATGATTCGACTTCGTACGCTGCAGCTCACCTTACCCATCGCGCTGTTCACGTCAATCGCGTTCAACGGAGCGGTCGTGTCCGGCCAGGCCCCCGCACCCGCCGCTCAGGACACTGCGCCCGCTGCCGCACCGGTGGTTCTCAGGGGGAAGCTGGAGCGGATCAAGGTGCACGGCAAATCGCTCGCCGGCAATCTGCTCAAGGAATCCGACGCGCCCGACGTCTCGGTTTACCTTCCGCCCAGCTATCTGACGGATCGCACGCGCCGCTTCCCCGTCGTCTACCTGCTGCACGGCTATACCGGGACGGATCTGAGCTACTTCGGCACGAACCAGCAGCGCCTCCTGCATGTCGTCGCCGACCGCGTGTTCACCGGCGGCGCCGCGAAGGAAATGATCCTCGTGATGCCGAACTGCATGAATGCGTTTGGGGGCTGTATGTACTCCAACTCGCCGACGACAGGGTTCTGGGAGGACTACGTCGCGGACGATCTCGTGGCGTACATGGACAAGAACTACCGCACGATTCCGCGGCGCGAGGCGCGCGGGCTTGGCGGTCACTCGATGGGCGGCTACGGGACGTTCAAGATCGCCATGAAGCGTCCGGACGTGTTCTCGGCCATTTACGCGTTGAGCTCCTGCTGCCTCAACGAGGGCACCGTCCGCCCGGGCCGCGGCGGCCAGCCGTCCGCAGCCGAGTCGATCACGTCAATCGAGGAAGCTCGCGGCAACCGTGGCGCGCAGGGAAGCCTTGCTCGCGCCGCTGCGTGGGCACCCAACCCGGAGAATCCGCCGTTCTATCTCGATCTGCCGACGAAGAGCGGGGAGGTGGTGCCCGCGGTGGCGGTGAAGTACGCGGCGAACTCACCTGTGGCGATGCTCGATCAGTTCGTTCCAAACCTGAAGAAGTACACGGCG
Organism: Vicinamibacterales bacterium; assembly: GCA_050742535.1. Lineage (GTDB taxonomy): Bacteria > Acidobacteriota > Vicinamibacteria > Vicinamibacterales > UBA2999 > Gp6-AA40. The sequence continues at coordinate 3,324 of JBOGIQ010000249.1, forward strand.
ATTGCGATCGACATCGGCCTGCAGGATTCACTGCTGGCGAGCAACGAAGTCATGGTGGCGCGGTTGAAGCGCTTCGGCGTGCCGCACACGTTCGAGACCTATGAGGGCGATCATGGCAACAAGGTGATGCAGAGGCTGGAAGAGAAGGTCATTCCGTTCTTCGCTCAGCATCTGGCATTCAAGTAGAGGAGTCCTTGGCTGATCGACGGCGATTTCTGTCCGTTGCCGGGCTCGGCGCGCTGGCGATCGCGGCGGACGCGCGCATCGTCTTCACACAGGCGCCGGTCGCGCCGGCCGCCGCGGTTCCGGATCTGATCCTCACCAACGGCCGCATCCACACGATGGATGCGCGCAACTCGATCGTCGAGTCCGTCGCGATTCGCAGCGGGCAGTTCCAGGCGGTCGGCGGCCGCATGCCGTCACGCGCGACGGGCACGCGCGTGATCGACCTGCGCGGGCGCACGGTGATTCCCGGCATCATCGACGCGCACAACCATTTCGTGAATCTCGGGAACCGCCCCGGCTATCACGCGATCCTCGAGAACGCTCGATCGATCCGCGACGTCCAGCAGGCGCTGGCCGATCGCCGCCGCGATGTGCCAGCCGGCGAATTCATCACCGCGATGGGTGGCTGGCACACCAACATGTGGGCGGAAAAGCGCCTGCCGACATCGAAGGAGCTCGACGACGCGGTTTCGGATCGTCCGGTCTTCCTGCTGCAGACGTTCAACGGTCCCTCGGTCACCAACAGTGCCGGCAAGGCATTCTTGGAGCGTGAGCCGAATGCCGTTGCCGTCGCCGACAACGGCGCCATCGGCGGCGGGATGCCGTCGACGACCGCCTTGTTCCGCCTGCGTCAGCGGCAGACGCTCGAATCGAAGATGCGGGGCACCATCGACGCCTGGCGATATTCCGCCGCACTGGGCCTGACGGCGCATCTTGATCAGGTCGGCCTTGGCGTGCCGGGGCCGATCGCTCCCAACCAGTCACTGGCGGCGTTCGACCCGTACCGGATGTACGACGCGTGGCAGGAGCTCTATCGACAAGGGCGGGCGTTCATCCGGCTGCAGACCAACTTCTCAGCCAGTCAGAACGATCCGCAGCTGCCGATGCTGCGCGAGCGGCTGAAGAACCAGTTCCCCTTCTTCGGCTCCGACATGCTGATGACCGGCGGCATTGGGGAATCAGCCGCGCCGGGCGACGGTGTCGGAGAGGTCTGGCTCGCGGCGCAGAAGCTGGTGGCCGAGGCGCGCTGGCGCAGCGAGAGCCACGCGCTGACGCTCGCCAATCTCGAGAACGAGGTGGCCGGATACGAGAAGGTGCACGCCGAGTTTCCCATCACCGATCTCCGGTGGGTGATCTCGCACGTGCCGTTTGCGACGCCTGATCTTCTCAATCGCCTGAAAAAGATCGGCGCGGCGGTGCAGCTCACCGGCTGGCGCTACCTGCAGGGAACGGCCACCAACAACGGGTCGCCGTTCCGCATGGTGCTCGAGAACGGTATCCGCGCCGGCCTGCATTCGGATTCGGCGCACATCTCGCCGCTCAACCCATGGCTCCACCTGTATTACGCGACGACGGGCGTCAACGCGGCGGGGGAGCTGATCAACGGCGATCAGAAGATCTCCAGGCAGGACGCGCTTCGGCTGTACACGCGGGAGAACGGATGGTTCCTGCGGATGGAGCAGAAACTCGGCTCGATCGAACCCGGGAAGCTCGCCGACCTGGCGGTCCTGAGCGACGACTACTTCGCCGTGCCCGACGATCAGATCAGACGAGTCCGGTCGGTGATGACGGTTGTCGATGGAAAAATCGTTCACGATGCGGGCGTGCTGAAGTAGCATGCTCGAACGCAGGGCACTCATTCGAGGAGGGCCCATTTGGACGTCGGGCACCCAGTGATGGGTGCCATCGAAAAGGAGCCGCATGGCCAAGAAGAAGACTGCATCACGAGGGAAGAGCAAGACCGCAGGCAAGAAGAAGTCGTCGGGCCGCAAGGCGAACGCGGCGTTCATGGCGCCGGTGACTCCGAGCGACAAGCTCACCCCGGTGGTCGGGTCGAAGCCGATTCCGCGCACCGAAGTGACCAAGCGGCTCTGGGCCTACATCAAGAAGAACAAGCTGCAGGATCAGAACAACAAGCGCATGATCAAGGCCGACGCCACGCTGAAGCCGGTCTTCGGCGGCAAGGCGACGGTGAACATGTTCGAGATGACCAAGCTGGTGAACAAGCATCTGAGTAAATGAAACCGGGTTTGATCGCCGCTCTTTCCGCGGCGATCGTGTTCGTGGCCGTTGCCGCGACGCCGCCGCTGGTCGCACAGGATCAGAACCGGGAGGTCATCGGCGGCGTTATCGCGCAACAAGAGCGCGCCCGTCGCGGCGGTGGACCGCCGCGGCCGGCGCCGCGAACACCCGCCGGGCGCGTGCTGCTGCAGGGCGCGACGCCGGCCGACAAAGGCGTCTGGCTCCCGGGTCCGGGCATCACGGGCGTTCCCATCAAACCGCTCGATCAGGTGCCGATTCTTCCATGGGCGCGCGGTGTGTTCGCGGATCGCCAGGTCAACGAACTCGAGCCGCACACCCGCTGCAAGCCCTCGGGTGTCGCGCGCGAGTTTCAAACGCCGTATGGGGTGGAGTTCGTCGAGCTGCCCGAGCAGCGGAAGATCTACATCTTCGACATCGGCGGGCCCCACACGTTCAGGACGATTTACATGGACGGGCGCACGCATCCGGTGAACGGGCTGCGCACCGCCTACGGCCATTCCGTCGGGTGGTGGGAGGGCGACACGCTCGTCTCCGACACGACCAACTTCCACGAGGGCTTCTGGCTCGATCGCAAGGGCCTGCCGCACACCGAACGGCTGCACACCGTCGAGCGCTGGACGCGCAAGGACGACAGCACGATGGAGTACTCGCTGACGGTCGACGACCCTGGCGCCTACAGCGCGCGCTGGACGACAAGCGTGATCTTGAGCTGGGAGGCGAACACCGAGCTGTTCGAGTACGTCTGCCAGCAGCAGAACTACGCGCACGAGCTGATGGTTGGAGAGATGAAATCCGTGGACCGCACGACCGTCGTCGTCCCCTAAATTCCGGCCGCCGATGAGTCTTCGTATAACCGGCGGCACCGTCTACGATCCTGCCAACGGCGTCAACGGCGACGTCCGGGATATCTGCATCGACGACGGTCGCATCGTCGCCGCACTTCCGGCGGGAGCTCCAAGGATCGACGCGCGCGGCATGATCGTCATGCCCGGTGGCGTGGACATCCATTCCCACGTCGCCGGCTCGAGCGTGAACCTGGCGCGCCGTCTGCTCCCGGAGGAGCACGACGCGGATCCGGCACCGAGGCCCGATCTCCTCGACGACCAGCCGCTGGCGCGCTCGGGCACCGGCGGGACGGTGCCCTCGACGTTCACGACAGGCTACCGGTATGCCGGCCTCGGGTACACGACCGTGTTCGACGCCGCCGTTGCGCCGCTGACGGCCAGGCTGTCGCACGCCGAGCTCGACGACACGCCGATCGTCGACGCGGGCTTCTTTGTGCTCATGGGAAACGACGACTACCTGTTCCGGCTGATTGACGCCGGCGAAGGTGCTGCCGCCCGCGACTACGCGGCATGGCTGCTCGGCGCCGCCGGCGGGTATGCCATCAAGGTCGTGAATCCCGGCGGCATCGAGCTGTGGAAGCAGGGACGCCGCGGCCGCATCGAGCTCGATACGCCGGTCGGATCGAGCCGCGTGACACCGCGCGCCATCCTCGAGACGCTCGTCGGCGCGGCGAATCAGCTGCGTCTGCCGCACGCCGCTCACGTGCACTGCAACAATCTCGGCATCGCCGGAAACGTATCGACGACGCTCGAGAGCATGCGGGCGGTTGACGGCCATCGGGCGCATTTCACGCATCTGCAGTTTCACAGCTACGGCGTCGATCCCGAGGGCCGCTGGCGCTCGGGCGCGCGCGAGATCGCCGAATACATCAACGCCCACCCCAACATCACCGGCGACGTCGGACAGGTCCTCTTCGGTGCCGCGACCACGCTGACGGCGGATGGTCCCGTCGAGTACCTGCTGCACAAGAGCAGCGGCCGCAAATGGGTGAACGTGGACGTCGAGCTCGAAACCGGCTGCGGCATCGTTCCCTACGCATACCAGGAAAAGGCGGCGATCGCCGCGCTGCAATGGGTGGTCGGACTCGAGTTGTTCCTGCTGTCATCCGATCCGTGGCGCGTCGTGCTGTCCACGGATCATCCGAACGGCGGGTCGTTCATGGCGTACCCGGAACTGGTCCGGCTGCTCATGGATCGCACCTACCGCGACGAGCAGCTGGCCCGCGTGAACCCGAGGCTGCTGGCCGGAAGCGCGCTCGCGGACGGTCTGTCGCGCGAATACACGCTCGAGGAGATCGCCATCGTGACCAGGTCGGGTCCGGCACGGCTGCTGGGCCTCGGCGGCAAGGGGCATCTCGGCGCCGGAGCGGACGCGGACGTCACGGTCTATAACGTCGAGGAGAATGTCGCCGAGATGTTTCGGACGCCGCGGTACGTCGTCAAAGCGGGCGTGCTCGTCGTTGAGGAGGGCCAGCTCCGGCGCGCACCGGCCGGGCAGCGCCTGCGCGTGCAGCCGGAATTCGATCGCCGGATCGAATCCGGGTTGCGGCGCTACTTCGATCAGTACGCGACCGTGTCGTTCGATCACTATCCGGTGCGCGTGCCCGGCGCGCCGTGCGCCATCGCGGGCTGACGTGGAGATCCGCGGCGTCTTCATCCAGGACACGTTTGCCGAGGCGTTCGGCATGCGTGCCGCGCGTCTGGTCATCACCGCGCGCACGCACAAGTGGGCGCGCGAGGCGGCGCTGAAGCTCACCGGGTTCGCGACCTCGGTCATCGCCTGCAAGTGCGAGGCGGGCATCGAGCGCGAGCTCGCACCGGCGGAGACACCGGACGCGCGTCCCGGAGTGTCGGTTCTCTTCTTCACGATGGACATGGACAGCCTCGGCAAGCGGCTGATCGAGCGCATCGGCCAGACGGTGCTGACCTGCCCGACGGCGAGCTGCTTCGACGGTCTTCCCGGCGCGGCCGATCGGCTGACCGCCGGGCGCGCGCTGCGCGTGTTCGGCGACCGACTGCAGATCAGCAAGGTCGTCGGCGGCGAACGGTACTGGCGCATCCCGGTGATGGAAGGCGAATGCCTCATGCAGGAGAGCTTCGGCGTCCAGAAAAAGGGCGTCGGCGGCGGCAATTTTCTGATCCTGGCCGAGACCGCCGACAAGGGACTGGCCGCCGCCGAGGCTGCCGTCCGGGCGATCGAGGGAATGGCGGGCGTGATTCTGCCGTTCCCCGGCGGCGTGGTGCGCAGCGGCAGCAAGGTTGGCGCCCGGGGCTACAAGGGGATGATCGCGTCGACCAACGACGCGTACTGTCCGACCGTTCGCCCGCGCACGAAAAGCGAACTGCCGGACGGGGTCAATGCCGTGCTCGAGGTCGTGCTCGACGGGCTCGACGCGCCGGCGATCAACCGCGCGATGCGAGCAGGCATCGACGCCGCCTGCCGTCCTGGCGTCAAGGCCATCGGCGCGGGCAACTACGGCGGCAAGCTCGGTCCGTATCACTTTCATCTGCGCCAGGTGATGGGCGATGACTGACGCTGTCGCCGGGTCCACGACGGTTGCTTCGCCCTCCCGTCGCGGAACCCGGCCCACTCTGTCTCTTGTGGGGCGGGTGCCGCCGGAGTCTGGTCTGAAGCGGAGGCGGACCCGCCTCCCCCAGATGGCGACTGCCGGATGAGCGACGTCGTTCGACTGACGCTGCGCACCGCGATCGATCAATCCATCGAGATCGACGGGCTGACGCCGGATCGCGTGGCGACGCTCTCCGAAGCTGAGATCGCGGGCCTGCCGGTTCTCGCCGGCTCGCGCCGCGCGTCGCTTGGTGAC
>JBOGIQ010000250.1:0-9228 GCA_050742535.1 Vicinamibacterales bacterium
GCTTTTGTACGCCCGAGCTGACCGAGGAAGAGTGGAATGCGGCGCAGGAGTACGGTGATGACTACGTGCTTGTAGTAGTGGATTTCTACGGAAGTCCGGACCAGCGCATCTACTACATCCGCAACCCAGCAGCCAACATCGCACCCGCGGAACGGACCGTGGTGATGTACCGCCTCCCTCGCGCCGAAGTCCTTCCATTGTCGACGACAGCGGAGTTCCTCTAACGGTTCTCGGCTATCTGTATGTGCGCTTTAACTTGACGCCTGAGACGTTCCGATCTAAAAGCGGGGGCAGCCCCGCAGCTGCTCGCGAACCGGAGGTTTCTTGCCGTCGCACAGACAAGATCTAGCGCTCCTCGCTGAATACGTCCGGGACGGCCGCGTAGTTCTTTTCGTTGGCGCCGGCGTAGGCCTCGATGCGGGATGCGCGGCGTCAACTACTTTTGCCGGTGAGCGACAACTATTTCTGCCGGCGAAGGGGCAGCAAAGGAGTCCCGCCCACCACCGGGTGGGACTCGGTTACGGCGGGCCGGTTGGTGGCCTGATCCGACAAGGTCAGCGCCGGAGCGCCGACAGGCGCGGAGGCGCCCACAGAGGATTCGGGCACACCGCTGTGGGCAGTACACCGTCGTCTCGTGGGTGCCCCGATCATCGAGTTGCGTCCGTCGCCGCTGCGCCGTGACTGCGGCGCTTCGCCCGCTCGGTGCGGTAGCTGGGGACGTCGAACTCCAGGAGCACGGCGTGATGGACGAGGCGATCGATGGCCGCCGCGGTGGCCATCTGGTCGCGGAAGATGCGGTCCCACTGCCCGAAGACGAGATTGCTCGTGAGCAGGATCGAGCGGCGCTCGTAGCGTTCCGCGAGCAAGGTAAACAGCACCTCCGCTTCCTCGGGGCTTTGCTGGATGTAGCCGAGATCATCAAGCAGCAGGACCTCGAAGTGATCGAGCTTGCGTAAGGCGCGCGGCAACTCGAGGGCGCGCTTCGCCGCGAGCAGCTCCTGGACCAGGCTGTAGGTCGGTGTGAAGAACACCGAGTGGCCGCGGTCGACGAGCGCGTGGCCGACGGCACACAGGGCGTGGCTCTTGCCGACGCCGGGCAATCCAAACGCCAGCACATTCGTGGCCTCGACCAGGAAGTCCCCCTCACCGAGCTCCCGGAGCTTGCGGACGAGCGCGGCGGGCAGGCGTCCTTCGTCGAGCGTGTCGAACGTCTTGCCCGGTGGAAGCTTCGAGGCGCGACGCAGGCGCGTGACCCGTCGGGCGCGCCGCTCGTCCGCTTCGAGTTCGAGGACGGCGAGCAACACCGGGAAGGCCGGCTGCTGGTCCGCCTCGACGAAGCGCGAGACGAGCTCGCGGGCGGCGGTCGTGAGCGTGAACCCGGTCAACAAGGTGGTGATCTGATCCCCCACGGTGACAGTCGAGCGCGGGCGGCTCATGCCGGCACTCCGACCAGGAGCGTGTCGTAGACGCGCAGGTCTGGTAGCGGCAGGTGGAGCGTCGGGATCGTCGGCGTGGGCGGCGCGACGTGCTGCTGCACGGCCACGTAGTCGAAACGGCCGGCCTTGAGGACTACGCCAAGCGCGTCGTTGACGCGGGCCTCACCGTGGAGCGCGGCGAGCTGCAGGATGCGCAGATACTCGACGTCGGCGCGCTCGCCGTGGGTCGTCTGTAAGGCATCAAAGGCCCGCCGGAACGTCACGGAGGGGAACAGATCCTCACGATAGCGATACCGGGCAAACGCCCCGGGCTTGCGGACCAACCAGCCAATCACATGCCGGTAGTCGACGCGGTGCTCGTCCTCGCCCCGCAAGCGCGGCATGGTCTGCACCAGCTGCCCGCGGTAGCGGACCTCGACGACATCCGCATGCACGCGGGCTTCGACCGTTTGCCCCATCAGGCGCGCCGGCACGGAATACGTGCGGTGTGCGACGCGAATCGTGCTCCACCGCCGGACGACGGGCAGATAGATCGTGTAGCTGGGAATCGCCGTCGAGGGCAGCGGGCGGAGCGCGGCGCGATCCGCCGAGACGCGCTCGGCGAGCGCGTGACTCCCGCGATCGACGACATCACGCACGAAGGCTTCGTACGCCGCCAGTGTGGCGAAGTCGGCGTGCCCCCGCACCACCAACGCCTGGGCCACCACGGCTTTGAGCCGCCGATGCGCCTGCTCGGCAACGCCGTTTTCGTGCGCCCGCCCGGGCGTGATTCGACTTGAGCACATCCCGTAGTGCTCGAGCACCGCGCGAAACCGCGTCGTCAGATCACGACCGCTGCTGTGTTTCAGCTCGTGGGTCGCGGCGGACAAATTGTCGCTGCGCAGCACCGCGGGCACGCCACCCAGCGCCCACACCGCGCCTTGCAGGCCGGCCACCAACGCCTCGAACGTCTCGCCAAAGGCGACGGCCACCCACCGCCACCCGCTGTAACTCAGGACAAACTCGAAGAGCAGATGCGGGAGCGGCTCGCCGGCGATCGTGACCCCGAGGTCGGTGCCATGGGTGAAGTCGATCGCCGCCTCGCGTCCGGGCACAGCGACTTGCTCGAAATACACCTCGGGCTCCGGGCCATGCAACGCCCGCCAGTCGCGAAACCGGCGCTGCAGCGTCCGCGCCTGGCCCAGATGAAACTGCGTCGGATGGCGCAGGCACAGCTCGGCCAGCACCCATTTGGCTTCGAGCACGCCTTTCTGATCGCGCTGGAGTAAGGGCTCGATTTCGGTGGGCCACACCGTCGCAAAAGGATCGGGGCGGGTCCGCCAATCGCGAGGATGCTTGGTCGCCGACGGCACTGGCCCGCCGTCCCACTCCCGTGCCGTCCGAATACTCATGCCCGCCGACGCCGCCGCGGCTGCCTGGGTCTTGCCGTCCATACGTTTTTGCCTTAAAAGCCGCACCTGCGCATCGCTGACCATGAGCCTCCAGGCTCTCAGCGTCACACAGACCAGCCGGCCGACCCGTAGCGGCAGATCTAATTGTCGTCAGGCGGCAGATCTAATTGTCGCCGCGCAAGAGGTGATCGGATTCGAACGTACAAGCTTACTGGACTGTCTGGAATCGGACTGCCAAGTCGTAGTGAAATCTGTACTCCTTGGGGCGTCATCATGCCGGCGCCTGTCGTGCACGGTAATTGGGTATCGACTCAACCTCGCCCAACGACTCACTGTCTTCTTGTGAAGTCCCGGTCGCACCAGGTTTTGTTCGACCAGGCTGCACAGCCCGAGTGGTCCTCTGACCACACCACACCGGACCGCTGTGAGTCGCTATTACCACTGGCGTGTGCTCTCGGTCCGAAGAGACCTGCCGCCCCGTCGTTCACCTGGTCTACAACTCTTTTCCCGTTCGTAGGCCTTATGGGCCATTCGATGCCTTACTTGGCCAGTAATTTTGCCGCTCGGGTCGATATCGGCGAGTCTGCTTCTGATGTTGAAGAGTGGTCACGCATTGTGGAAGAGCAGCATGTTTCGACGGTCGATCTGGCCGCAAGACGCTTGGTTTCGGCGATTTCCAGGCCCGATCGCAGCGATGCACTCATCGACGCGATCATCGTTTGGGAAAATCTGTTGGGAACAAAACGGAAGGTCAGCGCCAACGTCACACGCGCAATAGCGCAGATGCTTGAAGACGACCCTTCGAGACAGCTGACGCTCGAAGCGTCGCTGAGGAATGTTTACGACGTTCGCAGTCGCGTTGTCCATGGCAACCTCGTCGAACAAGGTACCGTGACGGCCGCATGCCGAGATGCCATCGACGCCGCTGTTCGCGTTCTTCGTGTCTGCTATCGAAAGGGTTCCGAGTGGTTGAAGCTCGACAGCACTCAAAGGGCCAATGCCGTCCTTCGAGAGGCCGTAACGAGGCCCAAAAGTAGACCGCGGGCATGATCCGGCTCCGGCCTACGGCTGGCGCACTGCGTCACCCTGAAGGGGTGACGTACTTTTCCGAACTTCGTGCCCTTCGCGTCCTTCGCGATCTTCGTGGTTAAAGACCAGTGACGGCGCACCCGGCACCCGGTACCTCAACACCGCAAATTCTGTACGGGCATCGTAGATCCTTAGCGTTCGGCGTAATTCAGCGCTCCGTCAGGACTTTCTGCGGCCGGTCAACCACGATCGCGTCATGGCTTTTCGCACCGCGTCGCCGCCGCCTTCTGCACCTGGCCTTCGCCGCAGGTCTCGTTACCGCTGCTTGCGCCGGCCAGATCCGGCCGACGCTGACGCCGACCCCACGCTCCGAGGCGCTGCTGATCCCGCCGGCTTGGATACGGTCGGTGCCCGGCTACATTTCCCGTCCGACGTAGCGTCCGCCTTCAGGCGGACCTCCAGCGCCGAACCGGCGGCGCCGGCGGCTCGCCGGGGTCGGCGTACTCCTATTGGTAAACCATATCTTTCCTATTGCATCGCCATATGAACACGTGAGAGGCTCAGCCGCATGGGAAAGACCGACGTGTGGCAGGGCACGCTGGCGCTCATGGTCCTGAAGACGCTGGAGACGATGGGCCCGCAGCATGGGTACGGCATCGCGCGTCGCATCGAGCAGACCAGCGGCGACCTGTTATCACTCAACTACGGCACGCTCTATCCCGCGCTCGTGAAGCTGGAGCAGGAGGGCTACATCGCCGGTGAATGGGGCGTGTCGGAGAACAACCGCAAAGCCAGGTTCTACAAGCTGACGCGCGCCGGACGCAAACAGGTCGCGAAAGAGGCGCAGGCGTGGGGTCAGGCCACCGCCATCCTCGCGCGGTTTCTGCAGCCAGGGGAGCAGCCGTAATGCGACGTGTGCGCGCAGCTCTCGTGCGCCTCACAAACCTGTTCCGCCGCGACCGGTTGGACCGGGAACTGGCAGCGGAGATGGAGAGCCACGTTCAGCTGCATGTCGATGACAACCTCCGCGCCGGGATGAGCCCCGAAGAGGCGCGGCGCCACGCGCTCCTGACGCTCGGCGGCATCGAGCAGGCGAAAGAGCGGTATCGCGACCGCCGCGGGATGCCAGTGCTCGAGGCACTCCTGGAGGATGTGCGCTTCGCGGGCCGCATGCTGCGGAAGCAGCCGGCGTTCACGCTGTCGGCGTTGTCGATGCTGACAGTGGGCCTCGCCCTCACTGCCGGCACCTACACGCTGTTCAACGGGTTGTTCGTGCGCGGATGGGCGGTTCCCGATAGCGACCAGGTATTCCGCGTCGAGGCGTCGCGGAAAGTGCAACCCGCGGGCGGGACCATCAGTGACGGTTTGTCGCTGGGTGTCTACAAGCACATACGCGCGCACGCCAGGGCAAGCGAGTACGTCGGCTACTGGTTCGACAACATGCGCATCCGGGCGGACCGCACGGCAGAGCCGACGTATACGCAAACCGCCGTCGTCAGCGACAACTTCGTCTCGGCACTCCGGATTCCACTGCAGCAAGGAACGATGCCGGCGATCACATCGGCCGCACCGCCGGCCGTCGTCATCTCCCACGGAGTCTGGCGGCGGGTATTCGGCGGTGATTCCCAGGTTGTCGGACGCACGGCCTGGGTGAACGACGTGGCGGTGACAATCGCCGGGGTCATGCGGTCAGGCTTCGAGGGCCTTGGCGAGCGGCAGATCGAGGTGATGATACCGCTGGCCGTGGTTCGCCAACTGAGCCGACGCCCGGGCGCGTTGGAACGTCTCGACGACGAAAGTCAATGCTGCGTCTGGGTCGCGGGACGCCTCCGCGATGGTCGAACGCAGCAAGAGGCGCGCGCGGAGCTCGAAATCCTGACCGCGCAGTATCGTCAGTCGGCTCGCCAGCCGGAACTGTCAGTGCGCCTCGCGGGCACAACGCAGGGCGAGACGATACGCGACCAGGAAAGCCTGGTCACGGTGCTCGCGCTGGTGAGTGCCGGCATCATGCTGGTGTTCCTCCTGACGTGCACCAACGTCGGGAACCTGTTCCTCGCCAGAAGCTTGAGTCGCCGCGGCGAGATCGCCGTGCGCCTGTCGCTGGGCGCCACACGGACGCGGATCGTGCAGCAGCTCGTCGTCGAGGGGCTCGTGCTGGCATCCATCGCCGGCGGCGTGGCGTTCCTGGCGACGATGGCCGTCCCGCGGCTGTTTCGGCTTGTCGACGAAGAAGAGGCGATCGCCGCACTGTTCAGGGCGGACTGGCGGGTCGCGGCGTTTACCTCGGTGTTCGTGATTCTGACCTGTCTCATCGTCTCCCTTGCGCCCGCCCTGCACACCAGCCGCATCGCCTGGCGCAGCGCTGGCGCCGGCGTGTCACAGGCAACGGGAAGGCTGCGGCGCGGTATTCTCGCCGCACAGATTGCTATGGCGACGGTGCTGGTGCTCAGCGCAACGCTGCTCACACGCGGCATCGAGCGCGCGCTGGCGACACCAGCTGATTTTGCGCTGCACACGACGACGGCGGCGATCCTCCAGTCGCCGCCCGGGCGGCTTTGGGACGCGGCGAGGGAACGCCAGCTTCGCGAGGCGCTGGCAGCGGAGGCGCGCGTCGGCGACGTCCCGATCGGACTGGCGGGTCTCAGTCCCCTCGGCAGCGACGGGCTCAGCGTTGCCCGCACGCGGCTACGCGAGCCTCAATCAGAGGCGCTCTTCGAAGCGCACGTCGTGCCGGTCGCGGAAGCGGCCCCGCAGATTCTCGGTCTGCGCCTTGCGTCCGGACGTTGGCCATCGACCGACCCTGCCGCGCTCGAGGCGGTGGTCAATCGAACGCTGGCCGAGAACATGTGGGGCGGGAACGCGTTGGGCAAATCGGTGGCGATTGGTTTCACGAGAGACAGGGTCTATACCGTCGTCGGCGTCGCGAGCGATGCGCACCTGACCGCGTTCGACCATGTTGCACCCGTCGTCCACATTGCGCCGCTCTCTTTGCCCGTGCTCGTCGCCAGGACGGCCAGAAATGTGGACGCTCACCTCACACGACTGGTCGCATCGGTCGATCCGGAGCTGATCGTGACGGTCGTGCCTCTGTCGCAGCCATTCGAGCGGACGCTGGAGCAAGCCCGAGCCGGAGCAACCGTAGCCGCTGGACTCGGTGCGGTCGCCATCGCTCTCGCGATTATTGGCGTCTTCAGCGTGTTCGCATATCAGGTCGAGGAACGTCGCCAGGAAATCGGCGTGCGCCTCGCGCTCGGCGCCTCGCGCACGCATGTTGGCCTCGCGATTCTGCACGCGACACGTACGGCGGTGGGAGGCGGATTAGTTGTCGGGCTGGGACTTGCCGTGGCCGCCGGGATCACTCTCCGAGGATTCCTGTTCGGACTGTCTCCAGTGGACCCGGTCAGCTACGCGATCGCCGCGCTGGTCCTCGTCGTGTCGGCTGCTGTGGCGATGGCCATTCCCGTCCGGCGTGCACTACGCATCGCCCCGGTGATCGCATTGCGCGCCGAGTAACGTCGCGTGTGATTTGAGGCCTTCGCACAACTGAATCCTTCAGCTTTCAGCCTATTTCAGGGCCCCATCAGGACTTCGCTCGGTTCGTTGGCCACGATCGCATCATGGCTTTTCGTACCGCAGTTCGCCGCCGGATCCTGCACATCTGCATCGTGGCGGGTCTCGCTACCGCCGGATGTGCGGGTCAGATTCGTCCGGCGCTGACCCCGACCCCGCGCTCCGAGGCGCTGCTGATCCTGCCGGGCTTCGGGTACGGACGCGGGGCCGAGCAGACGCTTCGCGCCCTCGCTCCAACCGTCGCCGCCGCGGGTCTCGACCTTTACGTCCCCCGCTACATTTCCCGCCGCGGTCTCGACCGAAGCCGCGAGCACTTGAGCGACTTCATTCGCGAACAGCGGCTCGAGCGCTACGACCGGCTGCACGTCTTCGCCTTCATAGCCGGGGGCTGGAGCTTCAATCCGCTGACTGAGCAGCCCGGTCTGCCCAATCTCGCGACGGTCGTCTACGACCGCAGTCCGCTGCAGGAACGCGCCGCACGGATTGCCACCGACCACCTGCACTTCTTCACCTGGATCCGCTATGGCACCCCGGTCTTCGACTTCGCCCGCACGCCATATCCGCCGCTCGCCGCGCCAGGCGTCCGCGTCGCGCTCCTCGTCGAGACCAGGCCGACGGCGTTCGTCAGCAAGCGCGCGGAGGCAGCACGGAGTTACGGGCCTTTCCAGTTCGAGTGCGACAACTTCGCGCAGCCCCACGACGATTGCGCGTTCGTCGACCTGAACCACGACCAGATGTATCGACGGTTCGCCGACGTTCTGCCTGAAGTGCTGACCTTCATCCGGACCGGACGCTTCAGCAGCGCCGCGGTCCGCGAACCGCCGGCGACCGATCCGCTGGCAGACGAGGGAGCATCACGGTGATGTCCACGACTTCAGCCATGGTCCGCCTGAAGGCGGACACTACGTACTCAACCGCGCAGACCGAACGCCGCGAGCTGCGCACACGGAACACAAGTTGGGCCAGGCTGCTCGCGCGGCTGCTGGCACGCCTCGGCGTTCGGCCCAACGCCGTTTCGATTGCGAGCGTCGTCTTTGCGGCAGGCGCGGGTGTCTGTTTGGCTGTTTCACCGGCCGCGAAGAGCGACCCGCGCGCCATCCTGCTCCTCGCGGCGGCCGCACTGATCCAGCTGCGGCTGCTCTGCAACCTGCTCGACGGCATGCTCGCGGTCGAGCACCGCCTCGCCACGCGCACCGGCGTCCTCTACAACGAGATTCCGGACCGCATCGCCGACGTCCTCGTGCTCGCAGGCGCCGGATATGCGACGGCGAGCGAGCCGTGGGGCGCGGCGCTCGGCTGGACGGCCGCCGCTCTGGCGTTGTTCACGGCGTACGTCCGCGTGTTCGGCGGGTCGCTCGGCATGACGCAGAGCTTCGCCGGCCCGATGGCCAAGCAGCACCGCATGTTCGTCCTGACCGTCGCGGCGATGGCGTCCGCCATGGAGGCGTGGCTCTGGCTGCCGATGCGCGCCATGCTGCTCGGCCTCGTGGTCGTCGTCCTGGGCTCGATCGTCACGGCTGGCAGGCGCATCCACCGCATCGCGAGAGAACTGGAGGCGCGATGATCGCCACTGCGGTTTCCGGCGCTGTCCACTTGCTCAGTGGTCCTGGCGTGGAATGGCGCTGCGCGCCGAACTCGGACGCGCAACGAATCTATTTTGCCAATCACGCCAGCCATCTCGACTTCGTCGTCATCTGGGCGGCACTGCCGCCGGAAGGTCGAAGGCTCGTGCGTCCTGTCGCCGACCGGCGCTACTGGGAACACGGCGCCGTCCGCCGCAGGCTCGCGCGCCAGGTCTTCAA
>JBOGIQ010000251.1:0-9220 GCA_050742535.1 Vicinamibacterales bacterium
GGCTTTGACAACCGCAATGATGCCCGGTGGCGTGCGTCCGGGGTCCGAGGCGAGGTACCGCTGAATGGCCGCGAAGTTGTGCCGCAGCGCGTTCAGATCAACACGCGCGATGGTGTTGCGAATCATCCGCGCGGTGCTAGCCGCCTTGTGCGAGGTTCGCGAATCGTGTCTGCTCCCTGAGGAACGCCAGGCGCACCGTACCGGTCGGGCCGTTGCGCTGCTTGGCCAGAATCAGTTCCGCCGTTCCGGCGTCGGGGTTGTTCGGGTCGCGGTTATAGGCGTCCTCGCGGTAAATCAGCACCACCACGTCGGCATCCTGTTCCAGCGCACCCGATTCGCGAAGGTCCGACAACTGCGGCCGGTGATCCGATCGCGACTCCGGCGCGCGGCTCAACTGCGACAGCACGACAATCGGCACGCCAAGCTCTTTCGCCAGGCCCTTCAGCGACCGTGAAATCGAGGCCAGCTCCAGCGTCCGGTTCTCGAACCGGCCGCGCCCGCTCATCAGCTGGATGTAATCCACGACCAGCAGGCTGAGACGATGCTCCTTCTGCAGCCGGCGGGCCTTGGCGCGCATCTCCATGACGCCGATGCTCGCGGTGTCGTCGATGAACAGACGCATGGCGCTCAGCGACTCGAGCGCGTGCGAGATCCGCCCGTAGTCCTTCTGCCCGATCGCGCCGCTCATCAGACGATGGCTGTCGATCTGCGCCTCGGACGTGAGCAGGCGCAGAAACAGCGATTCCTTCGACATTTCCAGGCTGAAGAACCCGACGGTGTGCTCGGGCTGGATCGCCACGTACTGCGCGATGTTGAGCACCAGACTGGTCTTCCCCATCGACGGACGGGCCGCCACGATGATCAGATCGCCTGGCTGCAGCCCCCGCGTCATCTCATCGAGATCGACGAAGCCGGTGGGTACACCGGTCACCAGCCGCTTCTGCTCGAACAGCTGCTCGATCTTGGGGAAGCTGTCCTTCACCAGATCGCGCATCGGCACGAAGCCGGCCTTCAGCCGGTCATCCGCGACGGCAAAGATCGCGCTCTCCGCCTCGTCGAGGATCAGATCGGATTCCTGATCGGCCTCGTAGGCATTGGTGAGGATCTTGTTGGCCGCGAAGATCAGGCTGCGGAGCGTCGACTTCTCCTTGACGATCCGGGCGTAGTACTCGACGTTCGTGGCGCGCGGCACGCCGTCGGCGAGCGCCGCCACGTACGCCGGTCCGCCGACCTCGTCGATCTCCCCCGCCCGCGACAGCTCCTCTTTCAGCGTGACGAAATCAATCGCCTGATTCCGCTCGTTGAGCTGCACCATCCGTTCGAAGATGCGGCGATGCGCGTCGCGATAGAAGTCGCTGCTGTCGATGACCTGCGCGGCGAGATTGAAGGCGTCGTTGTGAACGAGAATCGCGCCGAGCACCGAGCGTTCCGCTTCGAGATTGTGCGGAAGCGTACGCTCGGCGGCAAGAACAGCAGTGTCGGGCATCTGGAAACGGGGAGGCGAGCAGTCTACAACGACGCGAGTGCTTTTTTCACGTTCTCATAACTTGGTTCGTTCCGCGCGTCGTCGAGCACCTCGCGATGACGGACGGTGCCGCTGCGATCGATGACGAACACCGAACGCTTGGCGATGTCCTTCAACCCGATCATGTCGGGATTGACGACGCCGTACTGGCGGATCACGTCCTTGTTGTAGTCGCTGAGCAGCGGGAAATTCAGTTTCTGCTGATCGCCCCAGGCCTTCAGCGCGAAAAACGTGTCGGTGCTGACACCCAGCACTTTGGCATTGACCTTATTCAGGTCGGCCGCCGAATCGCGGAACGTGCACATCTCCTGCTGGCAGACGCTGCTGAATGCCGCCGGAAAGAAGGCGAGGACGACCGGCCCGTTCTTGAGCTCCTCGCTCAGCGTCACGTTCTCGCGATCCTGATTGTGCAGTGTGAAATCGGGCGCCTTGGCGCCAACCTCTATGGACATCGAAGTCTCCTTGTCGCAAGTCGTATATTCTCTCCCACATCGTGACCCCGTTTCCCGTCGCCGCGCCGGTCGCGCCGGCCGTTCCGTGGTATCGCACGATTACACGCGAGCAGTGGCGGGCGCTGGCCGCCGCGAAAGTCGGCTGGATGCTCGACGCCATGGACTTCATGCTCTATGTCGTCGCGCTCAATCAGCTGCGGAGCTATTTCGGCTTCAACGACGCGACGGCTGGACTCCTGGCAACCGTCGCGCTGGTGATGTCGGGAGTGGGCGGGCTCACCTTTGGATACGTTGCCGATCGGTTCGGCCGGACGCGGGCCCTGATGGGAACGATCGCGCTGTTCTCCGTCGCGTCGCTGGGCGCGGCCTCGGCTCAGAGCGTGTGGCAGCTGATGTTCTGGCGCGCGCTGCTCGGACTCGGCATGGGCGGGGAATGGGCGTCGGGGGCGGTTCTCGTCAGCGAGACCTGGCCACCCGAACACCGCAACAAGGCGATCAGCATCATGCAGTCCGGCTGGGCGCTTGGCTACATCCTCGCGCTGCTGGCCGCGCAGGTGATCCTCGGCCTGGCGCCGCTCGGCGATAACAGCTGGCGCCTGCTGTTCACGCTCGGCATCCTGCCGGCTTTTTTTGCCATCTGGATCCGGCGGTACGTCAAAG
Source organism: Vicinamibacterales bacterium (assembly GCA_050742535.1). Classification (GTDB taxonomy): domain Bacteria; phylum Acidobacteriota; class Vicinamibacteria; order Vicinamibacterales; family UBA2999; genus Gp6-AA40. Next base: position 2,638 of record JBOGIQ010000251.1, read on the forward strand.
AGCCGGAGAAGTGGACGGCCGGACGCGCGCACGCGCCGAGAAATCCATTTCGCGAGATCTTCGGGCCTGCACTGATCACCCGAACGCTGCTGATCATCACGCTCGGCGGCGCCGTTCAGTTCGGCTACTGGGGTGTCTTCACGTGGCTGCCGGGGTTTCTCGGACGCTCCGTTGAAGCTGGCGGTGCGGGGCTCAACGTCGTCCGCTCGCTCGGATGGTTGATTCCGGTGCAGCTCGGCGCGTATGCGGGGTATCTGACGTTTGGCTTCATCGCCGATCGCATCGGACGGCGGCAGGCGTTCGTGCTGTTCATGATCGGCGCCGCGGTGCTGGCACCGATCTACGGTCAGTACGCGCGCAGCCCGATTGTCCTGATGCTTGCCGGACCATTGCTCGGATACTTCGCGAGCGGCCACTTCAGCATGTTCGGCAGCTTCGTCGCGGAGCTGTTCCCCACCCGCATCCGGGCCACCGGCCAGGGGACGAGCTACAACATCGGCCGGATGGCCGGTGCGATTGCGCCTTACGTGATCGGGAAAGTCGCGACGGTTCCAGGAGTCGGGCTGGGACTGGCGCTGGGTGTCACGTCCGCTTTTTTCTTACTGGCGGCGGCACTCGTCTTTACGCTGCCTAATCGAAGTGGACAGGCGCTGGACTAAACGTTCGGATCGTTCGAGTCGTTCGGACCGTTCAGTCGTTCGAATCGTGCGTCGGGCGGCGGGGACGTTGCTTCTTATAACGCCATCGTTCGGCATTACGCTTCGCTGCCGGCGGTCGCAGGTAGCGCTGCAGCTTCGCCAGCGCTTGCAACCCACGGATCGCGAGCGAATCGAGCGCAGCGAACTTGTCACCGGATAGAAAACGCGCCGCGTGAGCTGTTTTGAGGAGTGCGCGCGTCTCTTCGGCTGAACCTCGCGACACGTCCAGGAACCGTACGAATTCGCCCGGGTTGTAACGGCCGAAGCCTTCGGCGACGTTGCGGTGAGCTGAGTCGCTCGAATCGCGAATCTGATCGCGATGCTTGAAGTCGCGACACGCGGGCGGCTCGTCGGTAAACTTGCGGACCTGGCGACTGAGTTCGTACATTCGCAGGATTTGCCGACGATCGGGAACTCTGACGTCGCAGAATGCGTACCTGTCCGAACGACTCGAACCTAATTTTCCGGTATCACAAAGTTGTCAATCGCAAGGCGCCGCGTCACGATGCCGGCCCGTTCCGTCTCGAGGACGACGAACTCCGCCTCACCGAACCAGGCAGGGTCGAGAGCGGGGATTCTTTCGAAACCCGGTCCGGGAAATCGAAGAAGGGTCGTGACTGAGGAGAATCCTCCGCCGCCCGCAGTTTCGGCCCCCATCAGCGTAATAACGGGTATCGTCACCGGTAGCGCCACTCTCCCGCGTGGTATCACCGAATCGTTCCCGCCTATCAGAGCCTCGCCACGAGCGCGGTGTCGAAGCGCGTACAACCGCTCCTGTGTCGGCGGTGGCATCGACGCCAGTGATTCCGTCCGCCACCTGCGGATCGTGACGTCCTGACCTCCAGCACGCCGCTGAACCGCCAGGATCTCGATGCGCGAAACGCCGTCGTCGAGCGCCGCACCTGGCGTCAGGGGGAGCACGCCGACCTCTCGTGTCTGCAGAACGTGGAAATCGACCTCCGCCTCGAGGCGGCCTGCGCGGCCTCGGTATCGAGTGAACGCCTGTTCCGTGAGGGCGATCATCGGCGCCCATCCTTGCCCGTACACTTCGCGGGTTGACAGCAGCCGGGCGCCGCCGAGCGCCGCCTCAATCGTGGCGTTCCTCGTGAACGACGATCCAAAAAAGTTCTGCTGACTGCTTTCAACCGTCGTCCCGTCCATTAACTGCAGCCTGCTGTGCGTGCCGATCAGGTGCACCGCGATCGGCGGCGGCATGCCAGAGAGGGTCACGCGCGCGTTGACACGCCGCCTCGGCACTCCGCGCCAGGACCGGTCCGCATCGCCAACCTCCGTCCCCCATGACGGGTCGTGGACCACGACGGCGCTGGCCGCCCAGGCGCCTGGCCGCATCGCTTCAGATCGAGCAAACGACCACGGCCAGACCATGGGAATGGCAACGGTTGCGACAAGTCCAGCTACGGCCAATCCCGTGGCGACGCGCCAACGCCGGTGAAAATACTGATAGACGACAACGCAGAGTCCGGCACACAAATACACGGCGAGCATCACCAGACCTGGCGTCATGTCCGGCGTCCCAGGCCGCGTATAGCCGGGAGGTTCGACAGTTGAAAGCGTGGCCAGACTCACGAGCGCTATCAGCAGAACCGCAATGCCGGTAACGATGCCGAGGATAGTCAGCACAAAGCCAGCAAGCGATGGTGTCAGAGTGGCGATCGCCATCAGCGTCAACGTCGCCGCTACATAGGAAGCCGCGGCCGTAGAGCCGGCCCTCACGAGCGCCGCGTTACGGGCGTCGAGCAGAAGCATGATGGTGAGATCGGCCAGCAATTGCAGCCCGATGAGCATAACGAGAGCGAAGAGCAGCTTGGCGCCGAGCAGACGGGCACGGTCGTACGGACGCGTCAGCCAGAACGCCGTCAGTCCGACGAGCGGCTCTTCGTGAACCAGCCGAGCGACGATCAGTGCGGCCAGTAACATCTCGACCGCCTGAATCAACTCCGACAGTCTCTGGAGCAGCAGATCGGCAGCCGTCAACTCGCCTGTCGAGGTTGCGCCGCTCGCCGAGAGCACCACCCGCGCCGCCAGGACGACCAGCCATAAGGCCAGCACCCAGGCCAGGCGGCGCGCATCCTTCCTCACGATGTGCATCGTCGGGCTCATCTCGACCGCTCCTCGGGCTGCGCGCGCCTGTGGCGCACGAGCGCGATGAAGATCTGCCGCAGGCTCATCGGCTGAAGTTCGATCCGGGCACCGGGAAACGTCGCTGACATACGTTCGTCAGATGCCGGGGCGCGGTAGGCCATGTCGATGAAGCGCAGCACGCGGCCCGCGGACGTCACACCGATCCACGACGGTTCGGGAGTGGGAGCGGGTTGCGGCTCCGGGAAGGTGATTTCCACCTGACGAAAGCGGCCCTGCAGCGTCGTCATTGGTTCAGACAGTACGACTCGGCCGACATCGAGAAAGGCCACGACATCGACGAGCCGTTCCACCTCCTCGAGATCGTGGGACGAGATCAGAACGCTCCACTCCTCTTCTCCGGCGCGTTCCAGAATTCCGTGAATGAGGTCATCCCGCACCACGGGATCGAGACCGCTGAACGGTTCGTCAAGGACGAGGAGCCTGGGGCGGTACGCCAGCGCGGAGACGAGCGCCGCTTTCACCCGCATGCCGCGCGACATCCGGCCAAGCGTCTGGTCCAGCGGCAACCGGAAGTCGTCCACCAGCTTCCGGCAGAGCGTGTCGTCCCACGTTGGATAGAACGGCCGGCAGTAGGCGAGCAGTTCGGCGAGCGTCATCCACCGCGGCAGCTGCTGGTTCTCCGAGACGTAGCCGATCGTCTCGAACTCGCCCCGTCCGAGGCGCCGCGAGTCGACGCCGAGCACGCGCGCCTCTCCGCTCGACGGGCGGATGATGTTCATCAGTGCGCGGATCGTGGTCGTCTTGCCGGCGCCATTCGGTCCCAGAAGAGCGAAGACGGTGCCTGCCGCTACGGTGAAGCTGATGCCGGTGACCGCCTCCACCTGCTGGTAGCGGCACGTCAGGTCGGTGACGTCGATCACAGTGTCCACAGCGTCCTCATTTCCACGCCCGGCGTATGGCGTCGAGCAGGTCGCTCAGCGTCATACCGAGCTGCCGTGCCTCGACGGCCAGCCGATCGATCTGGGATGCCAGCGACGCGCGCCGGGCCGGGTTCGCGGCCGGCTGCCACGCCGCGACCACGGTGCCGATCCCGGGCCGCGGCTCGAGCAGGCCGCGTTCGATCAGCGTGCCGACGATCTTCTGGGCGGTATTCGGGTTGATCCGGAGCTCCTGACTGAGCGCGCGCACCGAGGGAAACGCGTCGCCGGCGGCGAGCTGGCCGGTCACGACGGCCTTCGTCACCGCAAACACGACCTGGTCGTGCAGCGGACGGCCGGGCCGGATATCGACGCTGAAGGGCAGTCCCATCTGGCAGATGTACTATCTATACTAGTACACTCAGATAGGCAAGGAAAAGCGAGGCTTGGCGTCCGTCCGCTTTCTTCTTACTGGCGGTTGGACTAAACGTTCGAATCGTTCGAATCGTTCGACTCGTTCGGACCGTTCGAGTCGTTCGACTCGTTCGGACCGTTCAGATCGTTCGAGTCGTGCGTCAGGCGGCGGGGGCGTCGCTTCTTGTACCGCCACCGTTCGGCATTACGCTTCGCCGCCGGCGATCGCAGGTAACGCTGCAGCTTCGCAAGGGCCTGCAAGCCGCGGATCGCGAGCGAATCGAGCGCGGCGACTCCTCATCGGACAGAAAGCCTGCCGCGTGAGCTGTTTTGAGGAGTGCGCGCGTCTCTTCGGCTGAACCTCGCGACACGTCCAGGAACCGTACGAATTCGCCCGGGTTGTAACGGCCGAAGCCTTCGGCGACGTTGCGGTGAGCTGAGTCGCTCGAGTCGCGAATCTGATCGCGATGCTTGAAGTCGCGCGACGCCGGAGGTTTCTTGGTGAACTTCCGGACCGCGCGACTGAGCCTGAACATGAGCCGCCAGGTGAGGAGGTCTTCAAACCGCTCTGCGCTCTCCACACCTCGCCAGATAGGCGTGATCCGTGCCACTGCTGTTTTGCGCCGAAATCGTCTGTCAACCCACCGGGACTTGGCAGGAATTCCCCGCGCGCGGGCACCGTGGCTTGGCAAAGAATGCGTACTCGGAACGGCGAACGACTCGAACGTTTCGAACGATCCGAACGACTCGAACGACTCGAACGACTCGAACGACTTAAAATCCCGTCGTCAACGTCAGCGACAGCGACAGCGTTTCGCCTTCCTTGACCGAGAACTCGCGCGCGCCGCGGCGCAGCTGGCGGCGGAATTCCGGTGACGCCTGGCGGCCCTGCTCCAGCGAGTCGAGCGCCGTTGCCACGTAGCGGCCGGGACGCAGGGCGCGAACCTCGAACCGTCCGTTCGTATCCGGCCGGACGGTGCGCACGTAGCGCATGACGACGCTGGGATCGAGTTCGTCCGCCGGCTGCACGACGACCACGTATTGCGGGACGGTGCTCCCTTTCGCATCGGTCACATGGCCGGACACGTTCGTCAGCTTGTCCGTCATCGTGATCCGGATGCCATCAATCGACTGGCGGCCGGCGATATCGAGCGGCATGTCCGTAATGTCCTGCCCGTCGAGTGTGACCGATTTCACCGCCCAACTCGGCAACGTCGTCAGCAACGTCAGGAAGACGCGCCCCGCGACACCGCCAAGCTGAAAGTTCCCGTTGTCGTCGAGCTCACCGTTCGCCTTGGCATCGTTTCCGCTTCCCAGTGAGAGGTTGGTCGGATCCGCGGGCATGGCGCCGACGCGCAGCCGTCCCGGGAGCGGACTCGTTTTCGGCGCCGTCCCTTCCCAGATGACGCGGCCAGTAAGCAGTGAACCTTTCGAGGTTGTGACACGAAGCCCGGCGATGTCATTGCCAGCGACGGTGATGGGAACGGAAGCCGCTTCCGGACCTTCACGTCCGGGGAGAATCTGTCTGACCTCGAGCGTATACTCGCCGGCCGCAACGCCATTGATGGCGAAGCTGCCATCCGCTCCGAGCTGGTTGAAGCTCACATTCGTCGCGGTCACACCCTGGCGCGGGAGCAGAATCACTTCCCCGGCACCAGGACGTCCCTCCGAGTCGCGCACGGTGCCGCTGATGCGCGCGAGTCTCGCTGCAATGAGGCCGAACTGGATATTCACCTCTTCGCCGATGCCGATGGTGATCGACTGGGCGTCGTTGGCGTTTGCAGTACCTGGATAGAACGTGGGCGGATAGCCGTCGCTCGGCATCGCGTTCGATGCGGACGGCAGACCGTTGACGACGACGAAGTTGGTTGGGGCGCGGACGCTGCCGTTGATGACGTACTCACCGGGCATCAATCCGTACACCCGGAATTCACCGCGATCGTCGGTGATGGCATTTCCCGCCGTCACGAGACGCCGCTGTCCGTCCTGTGCGAATTGAAACCGTTGTGCCTGCACCTGCACCTGCGGCATCAGCTCGCCGAATTCGTCGGTGATCCGGCCGGCGATCACGCCGCCGCGCGGCAGCGCGAAATCGATCGACGCGATCGTCTCCCCGACATTCAGCGCGATCGACGTGCCGCCTTCATACGGCCGCCGCTGCCCGTACTGCAGCGAGACATAACCAGGCTTGCTGGCGCTGAGGGAAAACTTCCCGGCAGGAAGCTCGGCGAACTCGTAGCGGCCCTCGGGATCGGTCATCACGATGCGGCGGAACGCCGGGTTTTCCGACCACTGCAGCGCCATCTGGACGCGGCGAAGCGGACCGTTGGTCACCGCCGCAACGACGCGGCCGCGAATACGCCCGGTCCCGGTGGGCTGGGGCTGGGCAGCCGTATCGCGCCGCGGCTGGCCCGGCACGGGCGCGCCGGCGTCCCCGCCGGGCACGGATGG
>JBOGIQ010000252.1:0-9176 GCA_050742535.1 Vicinamibacterales bacterium
GCTCGGCACCTACGTGCTGAGCGCCGGCTACTACGACGCGTTCTACCTCAAGGCGCAGCAGGTGCGCACGCTGTTACGGCGCGATTACGAGCAGGCCTTCGCCTCAGTGGACGTCGTCGCGATGCCGACCAGCCCGGTGCCGCCGTTCAAGCTTGGAGAGAAGACCGCCGATCCATTGCAGATGTATCTCGGCGACGTGTTCACGGTCAGCGTCAATCTGGCGGGATTGCCGGGCGTCAGCATTCCGTGCGGATTCTCCGAGGGGCTGCCGATTGGATTCCAGTTGATCGGCCGGATGTTCGACGAGGCCACCATCCTGCGCGTTGCCGACGCCTTCGAGCGCGCGACCGACTGGCACAAAGCCACTCCGCCACTCTAACGTTCGAATCACGACCGAAACCACGAAGCGCGCGAAGGACGCGAAGGCCGCGAAGAGTGTTCAGTTCTCGGAAGGGCGTTCGACGCGATCGATCACGATCGAGTCCTCCGTCACGGCAGGACCGTTGTCCAGCCGCAGTCCGAGCTGTTCCTTCAACGCGGTAAAGATGCTGAGTTCCTGGCTCCAGGCCAAGTCGACGTCGAAGGTGCCGCTCAGACCGGTCTGATCGGTTACCGGGCGGGAGGCGGCGCTCGTCAGGAGATCCGCGAGCCGCGGCATTGTCAGCCCCGTTCCGACGATGCGTCCCGCACCACCGCGCCCTCCGCATGGCCGTTCGTTCGGAGCGGAGGCATTCGCACCCGGTGCGCGGGTGCACGGAGGAGCGTTCCGCAGGCCCGGGCCAGGCTTCCCGTCGCGCTGATCCATCACCAGCACGAATGTCTCCTGCCTTCTGGCCTCCCGGTGGATCAAGAGTTTGAAGCGTTCGACGAGCAATCGACGCAACATCAGGAGCTTTCGTGCCTGCGCCTGATCGCCCTCGACGATGGCTTCGACGTCCCAGCGTTCGTCGTCAATCCACCCCGGGCCGCCGATCACGTCGTTGCGCTTGGGAATAAAGATGCCGTACGCGTTTCGAATAATGCCGCGCACGGTCATGTTCGTGATCACGAGCCTGCCCGGCTGTCCGGTCAGAATCGTGCTGGAGTTCAGTCGACCCGACAAGTCGCCGGTGGAACGTTTCACGGACACCACGGCGAACACCGGAAGAACTTCCTCCGATTCGGATGTCTTCTGGGCGAAAAGAGAGGGAGTGACGGCCCCCAACGTGGCGATCACGGCAACCGTAGTGCGGACTCTCATCGCTCATGATTGCAGGGCAGCGACAAAACGTTCCAGATAATCGTTGAGGCCTAGTACCGCGACCGTTTCTTGCCCAGGTCGTACTTGAACTTCGTCCAGGGCACCTCGCCCATCCGCACGTCCGCCGTGCCGGTCATCTTCACACCGTCGTGGCGGAATACGAAGGCGATCCGCGTCGCGTTGTTGCCTCCACGGCCGCCACCTCGGCCAGCTGTCGGGCGCGGGCGGCCAACGACCGCCGTCGCGCGCAACTCGTCGCCGACGATGGTTGCCTCGGTAATCGTCGCGCCGTCGTCGCCGCCAAGAAACGGACGCATCGTTCCCGTGATTCGGCCGTCCGTGAGCTGCAGTTCGAGCGTGACCGGCTGCTCGTTGTTCGCCCCCGGCGGTGGATTGGGGATCGCCCACCCCTGCGTGCCGACCCAGGTCCCGACGAAACGGGATGCAGGTACGGCAGCCGGTTGGACCTGGCTGCTCGCAACGCTGGCCAGCACCAGGAAACCGCCAACGGCCAACGCCCAACTTCCACGCTGTCCCCGTTTCATGGGTCCGCATCGTATCGCCAAACGCCTTGACGGATTGAGCAAAAAACGTGGCGCCTCTGACCCACTCCGTGGTCACGCCAGCAGGCCGAAGAGGCAGCGTAAACTGACGAGCACATCGAGAGAGATGATGAACGAAGAAGAGGCGTTAATCCGGTCGTTTGTCGTGAAGCAGAAGCGTGACCGGCTGATCGAGTTGCTCTCCAGTCAGAAACAGCGAAGAAAGGCGACCGCAACTCTGGCTCACTTCCGCGATCTGGACCAGCGGTTTGTGGTGAGGCTGCGGTCCAATGAACAGAGTCCGGAATCGATAGCCCGAGCCCTCCGCCAACGAGGAGCGACCGACACGTGCCACGTTATCTCCGAGAGCGCGGAGCTGGATGGGAAACGCCTCTCGCTCGAAGTCGCGCTGGAGCAGGTCGTCGGGCAAGGACTCGGCACGCTGCTTTCGTGCGTGCCAGGTGCTCTCGGCTACTTCGAGGGCGAAGGACCAGGTGACCGATGCATCCTGTCGAGGCGCGCAGCGTGCGTCGTGTTGCGCAAAACCCAGGAGGCAGGTGAGTTGGTGCCGACGAGTCAGAAACGCGCGCGCTTTTGCCCATCCCCTGCCACACTTGACCCATCGGTCAAAAAGCGGTGATATCGAACGCGGTGCGGACAAGCGGCTTTTCGGTCTGCCTGGTACTGATCCTCGCGGCGCTCGCCGCGGCACAGCGGGGAGCTCCTGCTGCGCGGACGGACCTGACCAGGTCCGTCCCACGGTTATCGATGACATGTCCGATGCATCCGGACGTCGTCGAGGCGAAGCCCGGCTCGTGCCCCATCTGCAAGATGAGCCTCGTTCCTGTCCGGCTCGACACGTCGTGGCTGTGTCCGATACACACCAGGGAAATCTCCGAGAAAGAAGGGACGTGCCGCATCTGTGGGCGGCCACTCGTTGCGGCGCGTGTCGCCGTGACGTGGACCTGCGCATCGCAGCCGGGAATCGACCGGATCGAGCCGGGCACGTGCCCGGACGGCAGTCCGACCGTTCAGCGGCGCACGCTGCGGCCGCACGGCAATCACAACCCGCAGCACGGCGGACAGTTCTTCATGGCCGCGGACAACTGGCATCACGTCGAAGGGACTTATCCGCGCGCGGGCGTGTTCCGGCTGTACGTGTACGACGACTACGCGAGGCCGCTGGCACCGGCGGTTCTGCGGCGAGTGGCCGCGCGGGTCGTCACGAACGAGCGCTACGACGCACAGACGCGGACATCCACCGATGTGACCGCCTTTCAGCTGCGGCCGTCGCGCGATGGTGCGTACCTCGAGGCACGCGTGACCGGGGTGGCCTTCCCTGCGGCAATGACGGCGAAGATCAAGCTCAAGCCCGACGCGCCCGAATACCGCTTCGACTTCACGTTCGCGGCGATCACGAAAGAACCGGTGGTCACCCCGGTCCGCAGCGCCGCCGGAAACGCGCGCACAACACCTGCGCCGCGCGCGACGACACCGGCGGCTCCGGCGCCTGAACCGAAGAGCGCCGACGCCGCGGCCGCGCCGCCGCTTCCACCGACCACGGAAATTCCGGAAACGATTCCGGAGATCCTTGCGCAGCTCAAGGCGCGCGACGCCGAGATTCGCGACCTGATTCGCCAGGGCAACTTCGCAGCCGTCTGGGTCCCGGCGTTTCAGGCCAAGGACCTCGCGATCGCCCTCGAACCGCACATCGGGCACCTTGCTCCTGCCGCGCGCGAGGCGGCCGAGCCTGCGCTCCAGCGCGTCGTGCGCTTTGCCTGGCTCCTCGACTCGTTCGGGGATCTCGGCAACCGGCAGCAGGTCGAAGGCGGCTACGCTGCCTTCGCGCAGGCAATGACAGAGGTGTCGAAGGTGTTCGGGGTCGCGCCATGACCCCTTCGGCTCGCGTGCGCTCGCTCAGGGCAGGGGGCATCGTCGCCGCCACATTTGCCGCGTGTGTGTGCTCGTCGACCACGCTCATCGAAGCGCACAAGCCGATTACCTCGCCGTTCACCTTCAGCGACGACGTGCTGCCGATCGTGAAGGCACGATGCGCGTCGTGTCATGCACCGGGTGGCGTGGCACCGATGTCGCTGCTGACTCACGCGGATGCCGTGCCGTGGGGCGAATCGATCAGAGTCGAACTGATGGCCGGTCATATGCCGCCGTGGGGCGTCGATGTCAGTGCCGGCCGCTTTCGGAACCTTCAGCACTTTTCGGCGCGCGAAATGAACGTCCTGCTGACGTGGGCCAGCGGCGGAACGCCTCCCGGACAGACGTCTCAGGATCCGGTCGCAGCGTTCCAGCCACACTGGGCGTTGGGCCCGCCCGATCAGACGATCCCGCTGCAGGCCGTGCAACTGGACGGCGATGCCAGCGAGCGCGTCGAGGAGTTCGTGGTCCCGGCGCCGCAGCGGCCGCTCCGCGCCGTCGATCTGCTGCCGGGAACTCCGGCGATCGTGCGGCGGGCGACGGTCTCGGTACGTGCGAACACCGATGCGCGTCCCGCGGGCGTGACGCCAGAGCGGCTTCTCGCGCTGTGGGTGCCAGGCGACCATCCGGTGGCACTCGATGCTGGAATGGCGTTTCCCGTGCCGCGCGCCGCCGAGCTCGTCGTCCGGATCTACTACCGGAAAACCTGGCAATACGAGCGTCAGGCGATGAAAGACCAGAGCACGATCGGGCTGTACTTCGCCGAGCCCGCGTCGGACGCGGTGCAGGTACTGCGCGCCTTTTCACCGGACACTCCGCAGGGCGCGGCCGCGGCGTCCGGCTTCAGCCGGATGATCACGACGACCGTCAACGAGGATGTGCGAGTCATTGCCGTGTATGCGGATCCGAGTCTCGATGGTGCACAGGTGAACGCGGTTGCGGTCAGGCCGGACGGCTCGCGTGAGGATTTGATAGCGTTTCGCCCGCGCGCGGACTGGACGCGGCGCTTCTGGTTCCGCGAGCCGATCAGCCTGCCTCGCGGCACCCGCGTCGAGGTGGCGGCCAGATTCGACGCCGGCGCACTCCTGCCGCCTGCGGCCGCGCGCCCCCCGCAGAGCGAGCGCACGTCCCTCTCGTTCGCTCTGAACGTCGTCCGCGCGAAATAGACGGCACGACAAACCGGTCGCGCACGGGGTATATTCCGCGCCATGGATAGAAGAGATTTCCTGGCAGGTGTGGCCGCGGCTCCGCTGGCGCTGGCCCTCGGCGAATCCTCCTCCGTTGCGGCGGCACAGACGAAACCGGCGACGGCGAAGCGGATGCCGATCCGTCAGAGCGTCATGGCGTCGGTCTGGACCGGTACGAAGTACTCGTTCGAAGAGCGGTGCCGGATTCTGTCGAAGATTGGATTCACGGGCGTCGATCTGCCAACGCGCGAACAGGTCCCCACCCTCAGGAAATACGGGTTGGCGCCGACGATGATGACCGGCACGGGCACCAGCTTCCAGGATGGCCTGATTCGCAAGGAGCTCCACGCCAAGTTCGAACCGGCCATTCGCGCCGGCATCGACATGTGCGTCGACGTCGGCTGTCCGAATCTGATTGCGCTGCCCGGCGAGCGCCGCGGCATGTCCAGGGAGGAAGGCGCCGAGAACGCCGCCGCGATTCTGAGCAAGGTGAAGGGCTACGCGGAGGAGAAAGGCGTCAACCTGTGCATGGAGATCACCAACTCCAAAGTCGTGGCCGATCAGCGGACGGATCAGGTGTTCGATCGCCTCGAGTGGGGCTGGGACGTCTGTAAGCGAGTGAATTCACCACGCATGAAGATCGTGTACGACATCTATCACGTGCAGATCATGAACGGCGACATCGTGCGGAACATGCGGGACAACCTTCAGTACATCTGCCACATCCACGTCGCCGGCGTCCCCACCCGTCAGGAAATCGACGACACGCAGGAGCTCAATCACCGGTTCATCGCGAATGCCATTGCCGAGTCGGGCTACGACGGCTTCGTCGCGCACGAGTGGAGGCCGGGGCCCGGCCGCGATGCGGTCAAGAGCCTCGAGCAGTGCTTCGCGATTCTGAACGTCTAGGATTTAGATCGTAGAGTCCGGCTTTAGCCGGATTCGGATCGTAGAGTCCGGCTTTAGCCGGATTCGGATCGTAGAGTCCGGCTTTAGCCGGATTGCCGCGCCAGGACTGGCGCAATCGTTGCCCTTCCGTGGCGCGTGATTCCGCTCCATCCGCAACCGCTGCGCGGCTTCAACTACCTTGGCGAGCACCGATATTTCCTCACATTTTGCACATGTTGGCGACGTCCACTCTTCACCGCGCCTGGTCCCGTCGACGTTGTGCGTACGCAGATCCTGCGAGCCGCCACTGAGGAAACGTTCGAGCTAATTGCGTACTGCTTCATGCCCGATCACGTTCACCTTCTCCTGGTTGGCGGTCGGCCGACGTCCAACTGCAGGCGCTTCATCACGCGCGCCAAGCAGTTCTCCGGTTACCACTATCAACGGGCATTCAACGAGCGGTTGTGGCAGCGGTATGGATACGAACACGTTCTGCGCGCATCTGAGGAGGTCTTCGGCGTCGCGCGTTACATCCTCGAAAACCCGATACGCGCGGGCCTCGTCCGATCGGTACACGACTATCCGTACGTCGGATCCACGGTCTACACGATCGACCACATCCTGGATTCGCTTCACACTTCCGGATAAATTCGGCGGGCAATCCGGCTAAAGCCGGACGTTATAAGAGCACCAGCACATCCGGCTACAGCCGGACTCTTACGAAAAGCACCGGCAATCCGGCTAAAGCCGGACTCCACGGTGTAAAATTCGCCCTTATGAAAAACACGCTTGTCGGCTCTCTTCTATTAATTGCAGGGGTCGCGGTGTTCGCGCAGGCGCCATACCTCGATCCGCGCCCGGCAAAGGCGCCGCACCAGAAACCGGCGGTGGCTGGGCAGTACCACGCACCGGAGAACAAATCGAACGTTGCGTTCGACCAGACGACCGTCGTGTCCGGATTGCAGAGCCCCTGGGCCATCGCGTTCTTGCCCGGCGGCAAGATGCTGGTGACTGAGAAGCTCCCCGGTCGCCTGCGAGTCGTGAACGCCAACGGTACGCTCGTCGAAGCTCCTGTCGCCGGCCTGCCAATGGTTGACGGACGCGGCCAGGGCGGGTTGCTTGGCCTCGCGGTGGATCCTAACTTCGCGACAAACCGGCTGATCTACTGGAGCTACACCGAACTGCAGGCCGACGGCACGAACAACACAGCCGTCGCTCGCGGCCGGTTCGTAGACGACGCCGCAGCGCCGCGTGTGGAAAACGTGCAGGTGATTTTCCACCAGGCGCCGTCGCTGCGCTCGACCCTGCACTATGGCGGACGTCTCGTATTCCGGCGCGACGGTACGCTCTTCATCACGCTCGGTGAGCGCTCGATCACCGAGGGCCGCATGCAGGCGCAGAAAATGGACAGCCTGCTCGGCAAGATCGTTCGCGTGAACGCCGACGGCTCGATTCCCAAGGACAACCCGTTCGTCGGAAAAGCTGGGGTACGGCCCGAGATCTGGTCCTATGGCCACCGCAACGTGCAGTCGGCAACGCTCCACCCGACCACCGGAGAGTTGTGGGAGGTCGAGCACGGTACGAACGGCGGCGACGAGGTGAACGTCGCCAAGAAGGGCATCGACTACGGCTGGCCGACGATCGCCTACGGCATCGAGTATCAGGGCGGCCGGATTACCGGCGACGAGCAGGTGAAGGCCGGAATGGAACAGCCGGTCTACTACTGGGATCCGAACATCGCGCCGAGTGGGCTCGTGTTCTACACCGGAGACGCGTTCCCGGCGTGGAAGGGCAGCCTGTTCGTGGGCGGTCTCGGCGGCACCGCGCTCGTGCGGCTGGTCGTGAACGGCGAGAAAGTGGTGGGCGAAGAACGCCTGTTGCAGGAGAACAAGGAACGAATCCGCGACGTCGTTCAAGGGCCGGACGGCAGCCTGTACTTGCTGACCGACCCGCAAGGGGGACGCGGCGCCCCTCCAGCGCCAGCCAGGATGATTAAGATCTCGCCGAAGAAATAACCGTTCGAATCGTGCGAATCGTTCGAAACGTTCGGGTCGTTCGAACGAAGAACGATTCGAACGAATCGCACGACTCGAACGGCGCTATCTACTGCCAGCGAACAGGCGCTTGGCCGGGATCTGAATCGGCTCGTTGTCGTCGCGGTTTCTGTCGTTGACCGCGGTCCACGTCATATACACCGAGTGCATCTCGTCCCAGACCTGCTGTCCCCACGCCACGGGCCGCGTGGGATCCGGGTTGAGCGGATTCGCCGGCGAGTTGTCGTAGCTGGCGAGGTATTCGAGGATCGTTCCCTGCGCTACGCGCTCCGGCTTCGACAAGACGTAGTAGTTCTGCCACGAGTCGTCCCAGCGCGGGATGTGAAGCAGGATGGCGCGCGCGCCATCCGGACGAATCACGGACGCCGTGCCCAGCTGCGCGCGCAGGTGCATGTGCGGGCGCAGCCCGTGAATCCGCGCCTCGCTCGGAAACTGAAACGCGCCGATGACCTCGTGCTTCTGCACCATCGGCGGCACGACAATCGCGCTGTTGAGCACGATCGTCGTATTCACCGGCGTGTGGACCGGCGTGCGCGCGAACCGGAAGCCAACCTTGCTCTGATCGGTCGTCTCGGTGCCGATGGCGTTGTAGTGCATCTGGAACGAGATACGCGTCCCCTTCGGAAAGAACTTGCCGTAGCCGTCGCGCCACACCATCGCTTCGAGTCCGGGCGAATACAGATGCACGTTCTGACCGCCGCCCGGTCCGTTGTCGTTCGGCACCGACGCCGAGGCGACGGCATGGTGCACGACACGTCTGTTGCCGGGGCGGACTTCGATCGCCTGAATCCACGTGTCCTCGGGGAACTCGTAGTTCGTCGGCACGGTGATGTACGGAATCGTTCCGCTCGCCGGAATCTTCACCGGCTCGGTCATCGTCAACACGAGGTCGGGCTCGCCGATCTGCCAGCCGTCTGAATACTGCGGCAGCGCCGGCGTCTCAGCGGGGTTGCCTTCCTTCGCTCCACCGTCCACCCATGCGGTGATGGTGGCGATCTCCGCGTCCGTCAGGCGGCGAGGATCGCGGAAGCTGCCGTAGTGCGGGTCGGCATTCCACGGCGGCATCTGGCGCGAGGACACGGCTTTCCTGATCGACGCCGCCCACGGCCGCGCCTCCTTGTAGGACAGGAGCGAGAAGGGCGCGACCTCGCCCGGACGATGACAGTAGGCGCAGTTGGCGAACAGGATCGGCGCGACGTCGCGCGCGAACGTGATTTCGCGGGCCGGTGACGCATTCTGGCCCACGATGCCAGATGGATACGTCGCCGCCGCGACGAGTGCGATTCCCCAGCAGATGATCAGTCGTCGCATATAGCTGCACTCCCTCGTGGGG
>JBOGIQ010000253.1:0-9169 GCA_050742535.1 Vicinamibacterales bacterium
GCGTGGGCTATGCCGAGCGCATCGTCTTCCTGACGGGCCACGCGAGCACCCACCCGCTCGTCATCGAAGCGGCGCGAATCGGCGACGCCGAGATCCTCTGCAAGCCTGTCGATCTCGATCAAATCCGGTTGATGGTCGAGGGAGTGCGGCAGTGACACGCTCGCTCGATCTGGCGGCGAGGCATGCGTGGCGGGCCGCATTCGCCGCCGCCGTGCTCAACGCGACGGGGATGGCGGCGGACTTCCTGCTCGCCCGGGGTCTGCCGGCCATGCCGGCGTATCCGTACGTGATGTCCGTGCTGGTCGGGATCGCTCTCATTTTGATCTTGCTGATCCGGCGTCATTCGGCGACGGTCCGGCTTGGCTCCGCGGTATTCATGGTCAATACGGCCGTGCTCCTCGTCGGGCTGTGGATCACCAGCGGCTACTGGGCAGCCAGCGGCAGTGCGTGGACTCCTTTCCAGGCGAACAAGCTCGGCGCGTTGGCGGTTGCGATGCTGGCGCCCCAGTTAGGCGTCGGGCTGGCTTCGATCGCCGGCTTTACCGGAATCGCCCTCGGCAAGTTCTATTTCCTCGATCCGGAGCTTCAGCGCGGATTCCCGGTCGGTGAACCGTGGCTCATTCTGATTTACGCCCTCTTCGCCGGAGTACTCCTTGCCTATCGCGTGCGCGGTCTTGCCATCGAGCGGGAAATGCTGCGCGTGCAGGCCGAGGCGGCGGCCAGCGACCAGCTGGCGCGGACGTTCCTGCGCCTGAGCGACTACGCGAACACGCCCATTCAGACGATCGCCTTCGCGGCCGAGCTGCTCCGCGCAAGGAATCGCGACGACCTCATGCCCGTCCTCGACCGTCTCACACGCGCGGTGGAGAGGCTGAAAGAACTCAGCGAAGAGCTCACGCGTCACCAGAAAGCACATCACTGGAGCCCGGGCGAGGAATCACTCGACAGCTCCTTCCCCAGACAGACACTTGACGTTCACTAATGCCTGCGTGAGAGCAGATCCCTGGCCGCCCGCAGGAACATTCGCGCCTCTCCGTGCAATTCGATTTCGCGCAACAGCGCCTCGAATTTCTCGCGCGGTTCACCGGTCCATCCGTTGATGCCGCGTCTCGACAGCACGGTAAAGTGCAGCGAGGCGCCGGCGATGAGCAGAAGGCCGAGGACCGCGTAAGCCACAAGCCGTCCGGTCGTCTCGGCGAGCCCGAGAAACAGAATCAGCAGGAGTGCAAATTTCGTCAGCCGTCGCCACGCGGGCTTGTGTTGTTCGAAGTGACCGAAGACAAACAGCAGAACGACCCACAGCGTCGAAAAGGTGGCAACGTCGAACCAGCGTGTGTCCGTGGTCCACATATGGGCCAGAATCTTAAGTCCGGGTTGGACAATTCGAACCTGTTTCCATGTCGAACCTCCTGTCGCAGCTGACGAAGAGCGAGCAAGCCCGGCTCCTTGAGGAAATGAATTACATGAACCTCGAGGAGATTCACGGCTTCTGCTCGGAGCGCGGGATTCCGTTCAGGATCGTGGCGGAGCATCCGAACGGCAAGGTCAGGGCGACGAAGGACACCGATCGAAAACCGATCGTCCTGGCCCCGTGTCCGCCGCTACCTTACGACCGGCGGCGCCGGCCAGCCGACCCGCATCCCGGCGACGATCGTCCGCGAGGACGATCCGCCGGCACGGCTTCAGTTCGCGCGAGCGTGGACGAAGACCAAGGCCGAGCCGCAGAGAATGCTGACGCCCGAGTATGCCTACCTGACCGATCTCCAGCATCAGCGCGCCGGCGGCGACTGGAAGGCTTTGCGCAAGGCAAAGGCAAAGTCCGCGCTGAAGACCCTGGCGCGAATCGCACCTGTGCCTGCTTGACTCCGCCTGCTTGACTCCCACAGTGCAATGTTGTACTAGTTCATTAGAACAATCGCCGCCAGGCCGGACGACAGCCCGTCGAAAGGAGTCACGTCATGAGTCGCACATTGAAGGCATCTCTGCTCTCGCTGATGGCTGTCGTTCCCGGCGCGGTCCTTGCCCAACAGGCGGGCATCCCGTTACAGCGCGGAGTCAGCGTTCAAATGCCCGTGACACGCAATGCTGTCGCGGTGCCGGCTGCGGACACTCAAGACGCTCTGGTCGTCGCGCTGACCGCCGACGGCACCGTGTACCTTCGCGCCGACCAACTCCCGACGTCTGCTCTGGCAGATCGCGTGAGGAGCGCTCTATCCACTCGACGCGAGAAGACGCTCTATATCAAGGCCGACGCTCGCGTCCCCTATGCACGCCTCGTTGAGGTCATCGACGCGCTGCAAACATCCGGCATCGACGGCTTGACTTTGCTGACCGCGCAACAGGACGCGGCGGATCAGAAGAGCCGGCCCGTTCGGCCGAAGGGCCTGGAGTTCCAAAGGAAGGGTTGACGCAAACGTGAGGCCCCTATGCGACGAATCGCCCTCCTGATCGTCGGTCTGGCGCTCCCGGCATCCTTCTTCACGTACGCACAATCACTGTCTTTCGAGGTCGTATCGGTGAAGCCCACGCCGCCAGGAACACAGAATGGCGGCGTCCAGATCTCGCCAAGCGGCCGCGTGACGTGGACGAACGTCACGCTCCAGGCGATGGTCAACGCTGCCTATCAGCGGTCCAGATGGGAGTCGGGTGAGATTGTCGGAGGCCCCGACTGGTTCGACGAGGCGCGCTTCGACATTGTCGCCGTCGCAGCGGGAGGATTGCCGCGTCCGGACGCCGATGGGTTCCCGTCGCAGCTCCTGGCCATGATCCGCGCTGTGCTCGAGGATCGCTTCAAGCTCGTCGTGCACTGGGAAACGCGCGAGCGGCCGATCTACAACCTCGTACTGGATCGCGCCGACGGTCGCCTGGGGCCGAAACTGGTTCCCGTGAGTGTGGATTGCGCGAAAGCGGGCGCCGCGATCGTGGCTGGCACTCCACCAGTTCCACGACCGGAACGAGGGCAGGAGTGCAATTTCAGTCTCACCTCCAGCGCCGAGCCCGGCTCGTTGCAAGGCAATGCCGTGACGATGGCCGTGCTGGCGGGCTTTCTCGGCGTCGAGGGAGCCGGAAGAGAGGTTGTCGACCGCACTGGTCTCTCCGGCACGTTCGACATCGACCTGCTGTACTTCCCGGAACTTCCCGGTGTCTCAGCAGAGAAGCTGGCCCTCGATCCAAAACTTGCGGGGCGTGCCGGACTGGTCACCTCGCTACGGGAACAGCTGGGCCTGAAACTCGAACCGGCGAGAGGTTCTGTTGAAGTGCTCGTCATCGATCGTGCGGAACGACCTTCGGAAAACTGAGATCGATCAGTCTGGAGTCGGCATCTGGACGCGCTCGACAAGAAGCACCGTAACCGGCGCCTTCTGCTGCTGAAGCCGCAGACCGAGCTGTTCCTGCAATGCAGTAGACAGAGACGATCCTGGAGCATCAGGTGACGCTGGACCCAGGCCGCCCAGCTCGGGATTGAACTCCAGATCCAGATCGTATTGCCCCGTTAATCCTGTTCGATCGACGATCGGCTCGCGCACCGCACCTTGAATCATTGCGATCAGGTGCGCGACCACCGCGCCGCCCCCGCTGACGCGGATGAGACCATTCGGTTGCTCGTCCGAGAGGGCAATGCAGAGTGGCCGACCGCCGGGGCCTGTCGGGGACTCGCCCTTCGCACGCGCTGCCGCGACCACCTGGCAGTCCACCGAGGACGGCCGAAGCGCGCGGCCCAGCCGCCCATCGCTGCGGACGAGAGTCAACGCCTGGACCTCGATTTCACGCCGCTCCGTGCGCACTCTCAGCGCAAAACGGTCGGCTAACAGTCGCGTCATCATCTCGATCATCTGCGCGCGCGACGGCTCTCCCTGGCCCCGCGCGTCGATGTCGAATCGCGTCCGCTGAACCCAGTCCGGCGCCACGATCTGACCCCGCAGTCGGTATTCGGGATAAACGGTCCGCAGGATATCGATCAGTGGAGCGTTCTGCGAGATCCATCGCCCGCCGGGCTGCGCCGACCCTGCGATGACCCTTGCGCCTCCGGGTGGCAACGGCGGGCTGACCTTCACGGACGCAACCTCGAACCGCGGGGGCTCCTGGGACTGCGCTACCGCGACTGCGACAGCCACGAGGGAGGCGAGCGCGCACAGCATGGATCTCATCGCGTCACCGCACGGGTGTAATGGCCCTTCGACTCGCTTCGCTCGCTCAGGGCACCACTCGTGGTGCGAGATTCGGCTTGCCACGAGCGAGCCCGCGGAGCGGGCGAGTCGAGTAGTGCCGGGGGTGGGAATCGAACCCACACGACTCTTGCGAGTCCCAGGATTTCAAGTGTCTTGCGTCTATCCAAAAAGTGCCGTGTTTATTGGATAATCTTGATGTCATGTGTGTCAGTGTGAGGTAAATGTGTAAGTTGAACATTTGGGCCATATTCGCAGTGTTTCACGACATTAGGTCCGCTGAAACCCCAGGACATCGGCCCTAATTCCAGACTTTGACGTGCTTCGGCCCGGATCGCGCCACGCAGAGCCCGTTCTTCACGACGAACGCCTCGACCCAGTGAGTACCGGCGTATGCAGTGGTCTCCCAGTGCACTCTCCCCTTCTGATCCTCTGAGAAACCGCCGCGAAGCTGACGCCTCGCGGCAGCCTCTTCGCCTGTATTCACGACCTGCCAGTACACATCGTACGGCGCCGCGACATTGGTCTCCGCGGTGAACTTCAGGGCGACACCCTTGGGGACGCCCTTGGGCCGCAGGTCCCCACCAAAGCTTGCGGCCCTTCCTCATTGCCGGGAAGACGGCAGCCGTCACGCTGCATCTGCCGCTGCGGCCAGCCATCCCAAGGAGATCGGTCTCGACGATCTTCAGCCAGGCAATGAAGGCGTCCTTCTTTTTCGGCGCCTCGTTCCACTTGTCGGCGAAGTTTTCGCCGGGGTGAACGGGGTTCGCCACCCACCAAGTGCCGTTGCGGTTCTCGATGAAGCGCGGCATGTCCCTGACGATCTGGAGAAGCGCTTCATACGTTTGCCGCTGCTGCCGGTACGAACGCGCCGCGAGCGTGGTGATGATGATCGAGGCAGGCCGGTAGGTCACACGGTTCCGGAATTCTGGTGGAAACCGGGTGCGTGGCAACGCACTCATGAATGCAGAAGAGAAAAGGGGTGGCGGGCGTCAAGGGCGAGGGCCGGTGGTCCCACCTTGACAGGTGTACGGGCCGGCCCGGACGAGCCGGTCTTGCCGCCGGGAGCGAACGCTTGCCCGACAAAGAGGGAGACCACGGCCCGAGGCCGTGAGGCCAGGCCCTTGACGTCCGCGTGGGGAAAGCCCCTGCGCAGTTCTGTTCTGCTGGGCTTTCTGCCTTCTTGAACCGAGCTGTACCATTGCAAGTATGTATTTTTATTTCAAGCAGTTAGCAGGAATGCCCATTTTGCACTCGACACAATAACCTACAAATGGTACAACTTAATAACCTATGTTACGCGCAGCACTAAAACCTATAAACGACACGACACAAAACCCTACAAACGACCATGGGTACGCCACAAGAAAAACTCGCTGAATCCCTTGAAGCACTGCACGAGTTGCAGGGCCGCGGGATTGTCGCTATCAGGTCCGGCGACCTGAGCCGGACTCACCGGGAGCGCCTGCTTGGCAGCGGATTCCTCAAGGAGGTGATGAAGGGCTGGTATATCCCGTCACGGCCTGACGAGGCCGCTGGCGACAGCACCGTTTGGTATGCCTCGTTCTGGGATTTTTGCGCCGCGTACCTCAGCGAGCGGTTCGGCGTGGAATGGTGCTTGTCGCCCGAGCAGTCGTTATCGCTTCATGGCGGCAACGGGACTGTGCCGCCGCAGCTGCTCATTCGCACGCCCCGGGGCGGCAACAAGCCGACACCGCTTCCGCACGGCACTTCCCTCTTCGATGTGCGCTACCCGATGCCGAAAGACGCCGAGATCGTCGCGCGCGACGGCTTGCGCCTCTATTCCGTGCCGGCCGCCCTGGTGGCCGTCTCGGAACAGTTCTTCCAGCGCGCGTCAACAGACGTCCGCGCCGCGATGGCGACCGTGAAGGACGCCTCCGATGTGCTCGCTGTCTTGCTTGACGGTGGTCACAGCACGATCGCCGGACGTCTGGCCGGCGCATTCCGGAACGCCGGGCAGGGGAGCATCGCCGACGACATCGTCAAGACGATGGAAAAAGCGGGTTACACAGTCCGGGAAACCGATCCGTTCGCGGAAGCAGCGGGCATAACGCTCGTCACGCGCGAAACCTCGCCCTATGTGAACCGCATCCGCCTGATGTGGGACGCGATGCGAAGACCCGTGCTCGAAGTCTTCCCGGCCGGGCCGGGAATTCCGCGCACGCCGGACGCGTATTTGAGGGCAGTCGATGAAGTGTATGTGAACGATGCCTATCACTCTTTGTCGATCGAGGGCTACCGGGTCAGTCGCGAACTGATCGAGAGAGTCCGCAGCGGTGCCTGGAATCCCGATCAGAACGCTGCCGACCGTGACAACCGCAACGCGCTCGCGGCGCGCGGCTATTACGATGCGTTCGTGAGCGTCAAGGCCAGCGTGGAGCAAGTGCTGCGCGGCGGCGGCGCCGGCACCGTCAGCCGGGACGGTCACGGTGACTGGTACCGGCAGCTCTTCGGGCCGAGCGTGACGGCGGGCATCATCGGCGCTGCCGATCTTGCCGGATACCGGAATGGCCCCGTCTATATCCGCCGCTCCATGCATGTGCCGCCGCCACGCGAAGCGGTGCGCGACTGCATGCCGGCGCTGTTCGAGCTCCTCGAGAACGAGCCCGAACCCGCCGTACGTGTCGTGCTCGGGCACTTCGTGTTCGTCTACATCCATCCCTACATGGACGGCAACGGCCGCATGGGACGCTTTCTCATGAACGTGATGCTCGCGTCGGGCGGTTATCCCTGGACGATCATCCCGCTCGAGCGGCGGGACGATTACATGGCCGCGCTGGAATCAGCGAGCGTCAGGCAGGACATCCAGCCGTTCGCACGATTCATCGGCGGTCTGGTGGATGCGGGCCTGCACGGTCAGGCGGCGCCGCCGGTCCCAGCTACACCGCCGCCATCATGAACCGGGAACAAGCTTCCGCCGCCATCACGTACAAGGACATTGGTGCGTACGCCCGTGACGTGTTCACGGCATGGATTGAAGGGGCCGAATCTCTTGGCGTCGTGCGCAGCCTGTACAGACGACGACACAGTGACGCTTACTGCATGGCCGCTCGCGCGTTATGTTCCCGCACCAGTCCGGCCAACTCCCGTACTGGATCAGGCGTGTTGGGATCAGCGGGCCTGAAGCAGTTCTGCTCCTCAGAGAAGTCCCCGACGGCGGAAGCCGAAGCCCAGCCCTTGTGCGGCGACGCCACCTGGCCGGTATAACCCAGGCGGACCAACACGCGGCGGAACAGGAACAAGCGCCACTTGTCGAAGAGTCGCCTGAATTCCGCGCTGTCGGCCGTGGGAAGCTCACCTCCATGCATGACGGCGTTGCGCAACAGACGCACCGTCTCCTTCGCCGTGTAGTGCCTGGGAATATCCCAACTTAGCTCAGTTCGGGCGGCACCAATCAGCGACGGAAAGTCATAGGAAGCGACGCGCTTCGGAGGCAACCCGCGCTCGAGAAGGCTGTTCCGGATGAAGTACTCGATCGCCATCATCAGCGAGGCGAACTTCTGCTCGAGGAACGGAGAGTCCTCGAGCGACCCGCAATAACTCCTCAGCTTGCGCCAGGGAGCGTGCGTCTCCTTCATCCTGATGTGCTCGGCGAATGTCTCTGAGAAGAGTTGCGGCAGATGGAAATCCTCGACGATTTCGAACGCTCTGTAGCGTGACGTTACGGGCTGAGGAATGATGCGGCGAACCGGCGTGCCGGCGCCATCCTGCAGTTCAAGCATGGCAACGCCGACTCCGGTTCCGGAGGCAAAGGTACAAAGCGCTGCAACATTGGTACTGAAATCGAGCGCCTGATCGTCCGTCTCTCCCGCGCTGAGGTCGAAAGCGATCTCGGTGAAGGAGGCTGAGCGCAGAAGCCCGGCCCGCACGAGCGCCAGGAGTTCGTCGTGTTCGAGCCGGTGGCGAAACACAACATGCGTCCGCCAGCCTCGACGGAGAACGGTGTGTCGATGCGCGTGTGCCCGTGCTCCGTTTCGAGGAAGTCCCCGTGCCGGTAGTCGAAGTTATTCAGGAGCGCGACGGCCTTTTGCGCAGCTCGCGGCGTGCTGTAACTGCCCCGCCGAAGCACCAGCGACTGCCATCTTTACCGCGCTCCGCGCGTCGTCGGTGATTCCAGCGCAACAATGAGACTGGAGACCTGACCGACGGATCGACGCTCACTCCGACGTTGTTCAGAGACGTGTTGTGTCTACTGGCGAGCACGCATCCGCGCGACAAGCGTCTCCCGGGCCTTGGCCCAACGCAGGGCTCGGTGAACACGTTTTGTGATCGAAGGAGCCCTACCTCCAACGGCTACTCAAGGTGGAACACCTCTCGCACAGTCGATTTCACCGCGCGTGCGGAAAAGACAACAAACAACCCCATGTCCGTCAACAAGAGCGCTATCTCGGCGGCTTGGAGGCCCAAGAGGACAGCCCCGTCGACACCAGCGCCTCGAAGCCATTCGAGAGTGAGGTTGATGGCCACAGCAGGAATGGCAACGAGAACGAACAGGACAGTGCCTGTAAGGATATGAATGGAGAACTTGAACAGCGAGGTTGCAGTCGAGGCAGCTCGTTCGCTGAATAAGGCGCTCCAGGGACGAAAGAAGCTGTGAGCGGATGCACTGAAGGAGGATTCGGCTCCAGATTGCGCGCTCATGGCTTCACCGCCTTGCGGAGGGCGTCATAGGTATGCCTGAGGACAATCGCGCTAACAACAACTGTCTCGCAGACCACGATCAGCCCTGCGACCGTTTGAAATGAGTAGTAAAGCAAGCTCGGGTTCTTGATGTATCCCAGCGCCACCATTTCATCGCTGCCAGCCTCTAGGCCAATCGCGATACCGAACATCAAGACCACCATTCCCGCTGCCCTTAGCACTACTTTGTCATCTTCGTAGCGGCGCGTTCCGGCGAAAGCTGTCGAGCATGTGGAGCAGCCGTCGGTTGTGCAGCACGTAGAGCAGGCCCATGATCTCGCGAACCCAGCCGCGGACGACAG
>JBOGIQ010000254.1:0-9157 GCA_050742535.1 Vicinamibacterales bacterium
CGCCCAGCCCTTGTCCGCCGCCACCTTCGTCAGCGCCGCCGTCAGCGTCGTCTTCCCGTGGTCGATGTGGCCGATCGTCCCCACGTTCACGTGCGGCTTTGAACGATCAAATTTTTCCTTCGCCATCTGCCTCTCCGATAAGCCGGTTTCGCTGCACCCGCGCCGCGGTCACTCGCTCGCCTTGTCAGTCAGTGGCTGTGCCGGGCTCGCCATCCGTAGCTCGCCGGCACAATCCATCGGCGAGCGAAGGATGGAGCCGATGACCAGGATTGAACTGGTGACCTCGTCCTTACCAAGGACGCGCTCTGCCAACTGAGCTACATCGGCCCTTCGCTAGTTGGTAGTTCGTAGTTCGTAGTTCGTGAATACACACACTACGAACTACCAACCAGCCAACTACGAACTCAATGGAGCGGGAGACGGGGATCGAACCCGCGACCAACAGCTTGGAAGGCTGTGACTCTACCACTGAGTTACTCCCGCCTTCGCGGCTCGCTTCCTTCGCTCACTCGCCGACTACGGCGGGCAAGCCCGCCATGTTGTCGCGAACGATTCCGCGCACCGCAAACTCAATCAACCGTTCGATAAACCTGCGTTCCGCTCCCGCGTTACTTCATCGCGGCGCGAAGCGCCGCGGCAAGAAACAGAGGAGGGGAGGCCCCTCGCCACCAACCTTCGCCGTGCGGCGCGCCCAACCTTCCACGCGCGCCGCGTTAAGAAGGTTGGTGGGGAGGGGAGGGTTCGAACCTCCGTAGCCACAAGGGCGGCAGGTTTACAGCCTGCTGCGATTGACCGCTCTGCCACCTCCCCGAATCTTTTCGTCGTGCCTCCGGCGTTTGCGCGTTGATGCGCGCAGACACCGATATCAATGTCTTGGAATCGTGGTTGTTCGACGTCCCGGCCTTATCTGGCAAAACGCCTTAACGGCGTTTCGCTGTCTCGCAAAACGCCTTAACGGCGTTTCGCTGTCTCGCAAACCGCCTTCACGACGTTTCGCATGCTGGCTGGAGCTCCGATGGAGCTGGCGGAGGGATTTGAACCCCCGACCGGCTGATTACAAATCAGCTGCTCTACCGGACTGAGCTACGCCAGCCAGACAAAGAGCGAATAATAGCACTTCCCGTGCCACAGTGGCAACCGACGCCGGACGGCGCCTATGACACCTCTGATTTTGCCAGAAATCGCTTAACAGCCATTAGCTCAGCTATTTACGCCGTTCTCCCAACTCGTGCCCTGCGCCTTGCCCGCCTCGCGCTGGCGGCGAGCCTCGAACAAGACAATGCCGGCCGCCACCGACACATTCAGGCTCGACACATGTCCGCGCATCGGGATGCGTGCCGTGAAGTCGCATTTTTCCCGCACGAGCCGCCGCAGGCCACTGCCCTCGGCACCCACCACGATTGCGGACGGCATCAGGAAGTCAATCTCGTCGTAGTTCGTGGTGGCGTCGTCCGCAAGGCCGACCGTCCAGACGCCACTCTCCTTCAGCTCGTCGAGCGCACGCGCGATGTTGACCACCTGTGCGATCTTGACGTACGCCACAGCGCCTGCTGACGCTTTCGCCGCGGCGCCGCCGAGCGCCGCCGAACGCCTGTTCTGCATCACCACGCCGTCGGCCCCGGCCGCGTCGGCCGTTCGAAGAATCGCGCCGACGTTGTGCGGATCCTCCACGCCGTCGAGCACGACGATCAACGCCGGGCCGGCGGTACCGCGAACCAGCTCTTCAACGCTGTGGTCCACCGAAGCGTCGTCAACATCAGCGACGACGCCCTGATGCACGCCGCCTCGTGCCACGCGATCCAACAGCTGACTGTCGACGCGCTGAACCCTGACGCCGCGTTCTGCAGCGAGCGCAAGCAATTCCTGGATCCGTCCGCCGCTGCGCTGACCGACGCGAACCGCGGTGACGCGCCCGGCGCGCAACGCCTCGAGCACCGGATTGATCCCGTAAACGATCATGTCAGTCGTCGTCCCTTCGGGCTGGAGGCGAATCGAAGGCGCATCACGACGGTTCGTCGGTCAAAAGAGGCCGTCCATCCGAAAGGGCGCTGCTGCTCGGCCGCGGCCATTTACCGTGACTGGTCAAGGAGCCTGTCATGACGACACAAACGATGATCAGGGAAATCGCGGCCGCGCTGCTGCTCGCCGGTTTCATTTTCGCACCTGGAGTCGCCGCCTTCGCGCAGGCGCCGGAGGCGCCGCCGAATCCACTCATGAGTCTGCCGCAAGCCATCCAGGCGACGCCCGGATGCCTCGGCGTCGAGACCGCGATGACACAGAGCGGCAAGATGGTCATCTTCGCGTGGTTCGAGAACAAGAAGGCGGCGCTCGCTTGGTACTATAGCCAGACTCATCAGGCGCTGATGAAGATGATGGGCGGCGGGCCGTCCCGTCCACGCGGTCCGATGGCCGATGTCCCGGACGACGGCCGGCCGATCATGGCGATCGCGTCGGTCACGCTGTCACGGCCGCAGGACGGCATTCCTCAGACCGGACTTCCGCCGGTGTCGCAGATCGCGATCGAACTGTACGCGCCACTCCCGGGCGGCCTCGCGGCGGGAGGGCGATTCGCACCTGCCGCCGTCAACGTCCCCGGTCTCCTGCTCAGCCCGAGTACGACCGGACCGGGATCGAAATAGGATCGCCGTCAACGGAAGAGCCATGCGTGGACCGGGGATACGGCGGCGGGACTGGTTGTGGCTGCTCGCCATCAACATGATCGCGAACCTCGTCGCCGACGTCACGCTCAACGAGCACCCCGTTCCGTGGCTGGAGGTTCCGGTCCGGGCATGGCCCGGCTTCGTCGTCTCAACGACGATCAGCTCGTTATGTCTGGTGGTCATGTCGCGGTGGACGCCGATCGTTTCCCGGATATTCGGGCGATGGACTCGCTGGCTGATTCTGATACCGACGCTGATCGTGCTGGCCGTCGTCGGCACGCTGGTTGCCGTCGCGCTGCTGACGCCGCTCGGCTATGTGGACGGCTGGGACGCGTATGTCGCGGCGTTTCGCGGCACGGTCAAGATTTCGATTGCGATGACGCTGGTCTTCGGGATTTACACCACGATCACCGAGACGCTGAAATCTCGTCTCGACGAGGCGACGCTGGCACTGCGGACCAAGGAACGTGACGAGGCCGAAGCACGCCGGGTGGCTTCGGAAGCGCAGCTGGCGTCGCTCGAGTCGCGCGTCAATCCGCACTTCTTCTTTAACACACTGAACTCGATTGCCGCGCTGACACGGGAAGACGCCGTTCGGGCCGAACGGATGACCACCCAGCTGGCGTCGCTGATGCGGTCGTCACTGAGCGCGGATTCGACACCACTCGTCACGCTCGAACAGGAAACGCAGCACGTTCGCGACTACCTGGAAATCGAGCATGTGCGCTTTGGCAGCAGGCTGCGCTTCGACATCTGCATCGCCAGTGACGCCAAGCCGGCGCTCGTGCCGCGTCTCGCACTGCAGACGATCGTGGAAAACAGCGTCAAGTACGCCGTCTCCACCCGGCGCGAGGGCGCCCGGATTCACGTGACGGCGGAGCGGCTCAACGGGCGCCTGCGCATCGCCGTCACGGATGACGGGCCTGGATTTGATGGCGCGGCCATTGCGGACGGCCACGGCCTGGCGCTGATCCGTGCGCGGCTCGTGCTGCTCTACGACGGCAACGCCACGCTGTCCATCGACAGCCGGGACGGATGCACGACCGTCGCCATGGATCTGCCGACATCCAATGTCTGAGGCGACGATTCGCGCGTTCGTCGTCGACGACGAGCGTCTCGCCGTCGATCGCCTGTGCCGGCTGCTCGAAGCGACGGGACGAGTCACGGTGGTCGGCTCGGCGACGGATCCCGAACGGGCGCTCACCGAGCTGCGAGCGCGGTCGGTCGACGTCATCTTTCTCGACGTCCAGATGCCGGAGCTGTCCGGATTCGACCTGCTCGCCCGCCTGGACGCGGACACGCCCGTCGTGTTCACGACGGCGTACGACCAGTACGCGATCGAAGCGTTCGCCGTGAACTCCGTCGACTACCTGCTGAAGCCGATCGAATCAGCACGCCTGGACCATGCGCTCGACAAGCTGCAGCGGCTGACGGGCGACAACCGGCCGGACGTCCGCCTTCTGGCGCGCGAGCTGGCGGCGCACCTGACGCCAGGACGGAAGCTCGAACGCATTGCATCGCGGGTCGCGGATCGCACGATCATCCTCGACGTTGCCCGTGTCAGCCATGTGGTGGCACGGGACAAGCTGACGTTTGCGGCGCTCGGCGGCCGCGAACATATCGTGAACTACACGCTGGCGCAGCTCGAAGAGCGGCTCGACTCGCGCCGGTTCGTACGCGTGCACCGGGGCGCGCTGGTGAACGTCACCTTCGTCGACGAGCTCTATCCGGACGTGGACGGCGGCATGCTGGTGCGATTGAAAGACGAGAGGAAGACGGAGATCAGCGTCGCGAGGGACCGCGTGAAGAATCTGAAAGAGCGGCTTGGGATCTGAGGCACCCCTGAAGGGCGCCCTACGCAGGGCACCGCGTTAGCGGTGCCGCGCCAGCAACGCCACCGCGTGCGCGGCGATCGCGTCGCCGGCGCCGACGGAATCCACGCCCTCGTTCGTCTTCCCTTTCACGCTCACCTGACACGCGTCGCAGCCGAGCGCCCCGGCCACGCTGGCGCGAATCGCCTCGGCATGCGGCGCGAGCTTCGGCCGCTGGGCCACGACGACGACGTCGACGTTGATCACCATGTAACCAGCGGCCGCGACAATCGCCGCGGCGCGGCGAAGCAGATCGAGGCTGTTGGCGTCCTTCCACGCCGCGTCCGTGTCGGGGAAATGCCGTCCGATATCGCCGGCGCCGGCGGCGCCAAGAATGGCATCGGTCACCGCGTGACAAATCACGTCGGCATCGGAATGCCCGAGCAACCCCTTATCGAACGGAATCGTCACGCCGCCGAGAACCAGGGGTCGGCCTTCAACGAGCCGATGCAGGTCATACCCGTTGCCGATGCGCATGCCCGCGTAGGGCGCCGCTTCGGCGGTGCCACCGAGCAGCTTCTCGGCCAACGCCAGATCGTCCGCGGTGGTGATCTTCAGGTTTCGCGGGTCGCCGTCGACGAGCTGCACCGGATGGCCGGCCTGTTCGGCGAGCGCGGCCTCGTCGGTCGCGTCGGCGCGGCTCGTCAGCGCGTGCCGCAGCACGTCAACGCGAAATGCCTGCGGCGTCTGCGCCAGGTAGATCCGATCGCGTGGCAGTGTCTCCACGATGTGTCCCGTGGCATCCGCCCGTTTCACCGTGTCGCTGGCGCGAAGGGCGGCGATCGCGGCGCCGGTCTCGAACGCCGCGTCGATGGTGCGCCGGATCAGCGCATCGGTGACCAGCGGCCGGGCCGCATCGTGGATGACCACCACCTCCGCTCGCTGGTCGACGCGCTCGAACGCCTGCCGTACGGAGTCCTGCCGGCGTTCGCCGCCGTCGACAATCAGCACCGGCTTCGCGCGTGAGCGCAGATACACGGGTGGGTCGGCGGCAAGAGACACAGGAAGTGCGACGACGACCTCGGCAACGACGTCGGAATCGATGAATGCGTCGACGCTGCGCTGGAGGATCGTGCGGCCACCGAGCGTGGCGAGCTGTTTCGGCTGCCCGCCACCGAAGCGCAGCCCGCGTCCGCCCGCGGCAATGATTGCGGAAACGTGTCGAGCCAGAAAAAGAAGTTTACCTCGCGATCGTGGCGCGAACCCTGCCCGGTTCGCGAGGCGCGCCTCACAAGGCGCGCCCCACGGTCATTCAGTCGAGACTTGTGCCAAGGCGAGGCCCTCCGCGATCTTCGCCTTGATCTTGCCGATGAAACGCGCCGCCTGATCGGGCGGATACCCGCCCGCGGTAAACGCGGCGTTCCATTGCTCGTCCGACAGGCGCGCCAGCAGCTTCGAGGTCCACACCACGTCGTTCACCGTGATGGTGTCCACGATCGTCTGGTAGATGCCGTCGTAATCGAACTCGACGCGGTTGCCGTTGACCGCCTTGATGAATCCCTGCTCCTCGAAGTCCTCGAGATTGTTGCGATTGCCCTGAGCGATGCGCGCGCCGAGGACCCGCGCAATTCCGGGTGCGTCGGTCTTGCCGAACGAGGCGCCGAGATCCCGGACGACGTAGCGGCGCACGCCGGTGCCGTCGGGCTGCATCAGGTCGTAGATCTTGTTGTTCGACGTCTTCCAGTCCCAGTTGTTGATCATCAGGTTGGCGACAATCAGCCCCTTGAACGGCTGCGTATCGGCGAACGGATTCTTGTGCCACGCCCAGTCGTCGACGACCTTGGCGTTTGGCATCACGGGGCGGAAGCGTCCTGGTCCAGGATTGCCCTCAGGCCCGCCGTCCATCGTCCACGTGGTGAGGTAATAGGTGGGCACCTGGTGATATCCGATCGCCCACAGAATTCGCGACGCGACAACTTCCGTCTGCGCCTCCGGGCCCAGCTTGACGCTCCATTCGACGCCGCTCGCATCGCGCAGGTCATAGCCCGGGCTGAAGCCGGTCTGGTCCGCCTTGACGAAGGTGAACGCCGCCGGCACGGGCAGCGCGGTCGGACTCGGCGGCCCGACGCGCAGGTCGCGCATCTCCAGATCGCGAGGCTCCTGCCAGAGCTGCGCGATATCCGCGGCCGGGTCCGGCGTCGTCCTGACGGTCCGGCCACCGGTGCAGTTCGACACGGCAAGAGCGGCCACGAATACAAACGGCACGGCGGTGCGTAATGGCAGAGTCCTCATGTAAGAACTCCGTGCAGAAATCCTGCCGCCTTTTCAACGGCTCAGCCGGATGCGTGTTTTCTCAGGACATGAAGCGCGACGTCTCGCTGCAGCCGGTGAACTGCGCCATGCGCGCTGAGGTCGCGTCGAGGACCTGAATCAGACGCCGCTCGTTCACCTCGTGCGGAGCGAAGACCACGAGCAAGCCGTAGGTCGTAGCCGTCGTCACCATCGTGCGCGCCGAATCGGACGTCGGACTGCCGAACGGCCCGTTGCGATCGGCCAGCGTGATTCGCCCGCCGACGTGGACCTCGTCTTTCCGGATTCCGGCATACGATTCGCCCTCGATGCCGATACGAAGCTCCACATCGCCCTCGATCCGGCTGGCATCGTACAAGCCATACGGCAGCTGAAACTCCAGCGAGCACCAGTTGCACACGTCCACCATGCTGTTGATGCGCGGCAGCGTATCGCCTTTGCGCACGCGGCGCAGCAGCGCTTCCGAGGAGGGACGGGTTTTTGTGGGATCGAGCCCGACACGCTTATACATCGTCCGCACGGCCGTCACTTCCGCCGGCGGATTGATGCGCACGGCGGCCTCGGCAGCCGCGAGCGGAGCGTTCAAACGCGCCTCGCGATCGACGACGGTGGCTCCGTCGAGCCACAACACGCCGGCGCGGACGATCGACGCGAGAGCAGGTGATATCGAGAAATGCATGGCGTGGGGCGAGCCTTGTCAGGCTCGCCGCGCGGACGTGACAACGTCCGCGCCACGATCGGCAAAGTGAGGATCGGGCGGACTCACATGGACATCCGACTCCGCCTCTGGCGCAATGATCTGACGCACGCGCTCGGCAAATTCTCTCGGATCGGTTCCGGACAGATCTGCCGTATCGATCGGCTCGTGAACAACCAGCCTCACGCTGCCTGGATAGGTTGCGAGGCGATCCTTCAGCATGACGTGGCGGCTGCCGACGACCGATATGGGCACCACAGGCAGCCCCGCCTCGAGCGCAAGGAAGAAGCTGCCCCCCTTGAAGCGCGCGAGGCGGCCGTCCCGGCTGCGCGTCCCCTCAGGAAACACGATCAGGCACAGGCCATTCGACGTCAGCCGCGACGCCCAGCCGAAGATCCGTGCGCGGTCCGGACGGCTGCGATCCACGAGCATGTGGCCGGTACGGCGCAGGTGCCAGCCGAGAAACGGAAACCGGCCCAGCGATTCCTTGGCGATGATTCGCAGCTGATACGGCAGCGACCAGAACAGGATCGGAATGTCGTAGATGCTCTGGTGGTTCGATACGAACACGTAGGTGCGATTGCGCTCGAGCCGCTCGAGGCCGGCGACTTCGACGCGAACGCCAGTCGTCGCCAGGATCAGCCGCGACCAGGTCCGCGCGCACCAGTGGGCAAAGTAACCGGTCTTCTGGAACAGGCTCGACGTCAGCGACAGCGTGCCGAGAACGATCGTGTACAGCGCGATGGCGGGGATCAGATAGAAGACCGTCCGCCACCAGTGGAACGGCGGCGGTTTCACGGCCGCCGCGGCCGCCGCAGCATCGGCACCATCGTCGGAGACGTGCCGGACTGAATCGCGCCAAGCGCCTCGAATCCGTGCCGCTCGTACAGCGGAACGTTTCGCGGATTGGACGACTCGAGATACGCGTGAACGCCGTCGCGATCGCAGGCCTGCAGCGCATGACGAAGCAGCGCCGACCCGTAGCCGCGCCCCTGACACGACGGATCGACGCCAATCAGCGGGAGGTACCAACAATCATCCGCAGGGTGGTACTTCTCCATCTGCGTGAAGACCTGCATCATGTCCTCGAGTCGATCCTTTCGGACGTACTGCTCGGTCAGCGCCATCATCGTGTCCGCATCCGGCTGCACGCCGGGAGGCAGCCACAGCGCAGCCGCCCATCCGCCCTCGACCAGATGCGTCGCGCCGTGGGCGAGTCCGTTCCCGCCGAACGCACGGACGAATGCGGGCATGACTGCCAGATACGTTCTGGTGTCGCCAAAGGCCCAGCGCGCCATCGGATCGGTGCTGAAGGCGAGCGTGATCACGCCGATGACAGTGGCTTCATCGGTCGCGGTCGCCGGACGAACATCGATTGCGACTACTGACATGCTGATCCGCGGGTGCCGGCGAGCGTCCTACTTCCCGGCCGCGGCCGCTGACGGCGGGATCTGTGGTCGCGGCCGCCGGCCGATCTCACCCTCTGCCTGGACGACTGGCGCCGGAGCGGGTGCGCTCTGCGCCGCCATTCCCGGGTCGATGAAGCGGCCGAAGATCATCTTGCCGGCGGTCGTCTGCAGCACGCTGGTGACGACGACGTCGATGGTGCGGCCGATCATTTTGCGCGCGTTGTCCACGACGACCATCGTGCCGTCATCCAGGTACGCGACACCCTGGTT
>JBOGIQ010000255.1:0-9082 GCA_050742535.1 Vicinamibacterales bacterium
AAGTCGGTCTTGCCGGCAGGGAAGCCGTTGCGCTTCAGGATGTGCGCCACCAGATCGGCGCCCTGCTCGTTCGTCAGATCCGTCCTGGCTTCGGTGCCCGGCGGCGTCGTGGGCGGCGTCGCGGGCGGCGCCGTGGGAGGCATCGCGTAGCGAATCTGAATGAAGAGCGCCGAGAGCGGCTCCATTCGGAACTTCGTGGTGAACGCCGCGCCGGTCAGCGCCGGCGCCTGTGCTCCCTCGAGCTTCGGGCCGTGGCAGCCGGCGCAGCGCTGCGCGTAGAGCGCCTGGCCGCGAGTCGCCTGGGCGTCGCTGAAGACGCCGTCCTGCACCGTCGGCGGCGTCTGCGCGTCGATGCCGACCGATGTGACGAGCAGGAAGATGAGCGCAGACGTGCTGAGTGCTGCGCCGAGGATCGATCGAATCATGCGCGGGATTGTCGCATGCTTCTTGGATCACGATCTCCGGCTAAAGCCGGACTCCACGGCAACCAAGAAAGTCTTCGCGATCTTCGCGTCCTTCGCGCTCTTCGTGGTTAGAGACCGGTGACGGACGTTCCCTTTGATTTCACTCGCTGCCACTCGTTTTCCATCTGCTCGAGTGTGGCCTCACTGATCGACTCGCCGCGGGATGTAAACGCCTGCTCCACGGCATCGAAGCGTGTCGTGAACTTCTCGTTGGCCCGCCGCAGTGCCGCCTCCGGCTCGATGCCGAGTTTGCGCGAGAGGTTGGCGATCGCGAACAGCAGATCGCCCATCTCCTCCTCGGCGCGCGAGAGGTGGCCCGTCGCGCCGGATTCGACCTCGCGCCGCAGCTCCACCACCTCCTCCTCGATCTTGTCGAGGACATCTGTCGCCTTCACCCAGTCGAAGCCAACCGCCGCCGCGCGGGCGCTGACCTCGTACGCCCGCAACAATGACGGCAGCGTCTTCGGCACACCGCTGAGTGTCGTCTTGGCCTTGTTCGTCGGCTGGCCCGACGCTTCGCGCTCCCGGGCCTTCAGCGTCTCCCACTTTTCGACGACCTGCCCCGGCGTCAGCGACGGATCGCCGGCCGCGCGCGCGAAGACGTGCGGATGCCGGCGAACGAGCTTGTCGCAGATGGCATCGATCGCGTCGGCGATCGTGAACTCGCCGCGCTCGTCGGCAATCTGCGCCAGAAAAACCGCCTCGAACAGAAAATCGCCCAGCTCCTCGCAGAGCTGCGAGGGGCTGCCGCTGTCAATCGCCTCGAGGACCTCGTAGGTTTCCTCGAGCACGACGGGCCGCAGCGAGGCCTGCGTCTGCTCGCGATCCCACGGACAGCCGTCCGGGGATCGCAGCGTTCTCATGATCTCGACCAGGCGGTCGAACTTGTCACCGGTTGGGGCACCCCTGAAGGGATGCCCTACGGCCTCACTGGGATCCGTCACTTCGCCAGCGGATCCGGCCGGACCTGGAACTTCACCAGCTTGCTCGTCGTTCCCTTGCCGCCCTCGACGTGGAACGGTGCGCGCGTCGCGTAGGTGGTCCAGATGCCCTTTCCCTTCCATCCCGCCTTCACGTCGTCGATGCGCCCATCCATCCCTTTCGCATAGAAGCCCATCGGGTACGGGACGCGGAACGTCAGGAACTTCCCGTCGACGAGCGCCAGCAGCGCTTCCGATTCATTGCCGGTCGCCAGCGGTACGTTCCGGCCGATGCCCAGCATGTCGAACCGATCGATGAAGTTGTAGTACGCGCTCTCGGCGCTGCCCGACTCGGTGGCGCCCTTGTAGTTGGGCCCGGGGAATGCGTAGAGCGTCCAGCCCTCGGGGCAGTGCTGCCCCGTTGCCTTGGGACCGTTCAGCGGTCCCTTGCATTTGCGGCGATCGAAGCTGGCGTAATGACCGCTGGAGAGCACGGTCCACACGACGCCGTTGGTATCCACGTCCATCCCACGCGGCGCGTAGCCCTGGACTGTGGCCGCCGGGTTCTTCCACGGCACCTCGTACACCTCCGCCAGCGCGGTCGTGGCCGGATTGGACCCGAGCGTGAGGCGAACGAGCATGCCCGGCACGCCAAGGACCGAGCCCCATACCGATCCATCCGGCGCCGGCTCGACGCCGTAGAACGCCGTGGTCACTCGTTTGTCCTTCGTTGGATCGACCGGCTGATCCGGCTCCACGTAGGCGTCACGCCTGCCGTTGCCGTTGGTGTCCATCACGAACGCGGTCCAGCCCTGCGCCAGCTTCTCGTCCTTCGTCTCGAGGTAAATGCGCGTGTTGAACCAGCCTTCGACCGGGCCGCCTCCGGTGAACCACAGGATGTCCTTGTTGTCGAAGTTCAGGTGATGCGTGCCGAAGCAGGTATCGATCGTGACGACCTCTTTGGTCTTCGGGTCGTACATCTGCAGCTGACGGCCGCTCTGATTGATCGGGAACGCCTTCGCCGACGGGTGATCCGACCCTTCGCGGCACCACGCGGGCGTCTGGTTGGGGCGGATGCGCGCGGCAATCCACACGCGCGCCTGGCTGTCCATCGCGAAGCTGTGCGCGCTCGTCTGGCTCGTCCAGATCGACTCGTCGGCGAAATACGCCGAAGGCTGCGCCGGCCGGCCTGGACGCGGAGTTGCCGCATCGCGTACCTTCAACGGGATCTGGCCTGCGGTGTGACGCACCGGATCGACGAACGGCATGTAGTCCGCGGACTCCTCGAGCGCGCCGTAGATCGGCCCGTTGGCGTTCGCCATCGGGTTGCGCTTGTCGGATGCGATCTCGTCGTGCAGGTACGCCTTCGGATCGGTCCAGTCCCACATCGTGATGACGACGTTGCGCTCGCGACCCTGAGGACGCTGCGGGGCGGAAGCAGGGAGCTCGCCCTTCGCGATGCGATCGGTCCAATCGCCCCACATCGCCAGCGCGCGCTCACGGCCGACCTGCGTGAACCGCGCGAGCATCCCGGCGCCTGCCTGGCCCGCCTGCACGCGCCGCTCCCACGCGGCACTTGGAGAGGCGAACGTCCCGAGCGCCGCCGGGATTTCGCGCGTCGCTTTGCCGCCCATCTGGTGGCAGCCGGTGCAGCCGTCGGTGTTGATGATGTTGCGGATCCACTCGCCCTGGCTGCGCATGTTCGGCGAGATGCCGTTGCCCGTCGGGCCGGTGCCGGGGAAGTCCGACGTCGGTGGCACCTGCAGCATCGCCAGCCAGTACTGCGCGGGGTAGTACTCGGCGGCGGCCTTTGCGTTTGGCGCGGCGACGGCGGTCAAGGGCAGCTGCTGGCCGGGTGTCGCTTTGACCTTGGCCGAGTCCACGAGGCCATATCCGCGAACCCATACGGCGTAGCCGGCCTTCGGCAGATCCGGAATCAGATACCGCCCCTGATCGTCGGTGACGACGCTCTTGATGAGGCGGGTTGGAAGATCCGTGGTTTCAGCGATCACCCAGACACCGGCTTCCGGCCCCTTCGGGCCGGTGACGACGCCGGCGATGTCATCGGCGTCGGCAGTCACCCGCGGTGGCGCCTGGCCGATGCCCGTCAGGCCCAGTGCGGCAACCACTACCGCGGCGGTAAGAATGCCCCCGGCTCGCAGAACAGCGCTCCTCATCTGTCGCCTCCCTTTCAGCAGGGCCGATTCTACGCCGGTCCGCCTGAAGGCGGACACTACGTCGGCGGCGTCTGGAAGGTCCGCCTGAAGGCGGACACTACGATGGCGTTTTAGCCGGACCAAGTTCGTGAAGTACGATGTTTGGAATGTCTGAGGATCAAACACAGGACCGGGAAGAGTCAGCCGTTACGTTCCTTGGCTTCATTCTGTCGCTCGCCCACACCGCCGCGGTCCATTTCGGCGACGTGCCGGACCCGGTCTCGGGACAGACGATCCCTGCGAATCTGCCCGCCGCGCAGCAGATGATCGACATCCTCTCGCTGCTCGAGGAGAAGACGCGCGGCAATCTGACCGCCGAGGAGCGGCAGTTCCTCGATCAGATCCTCTACGAGCTGAGGCTCCGCTACGTCGAGGCCAGCAAGCAGGGGCCGGCCCCGGAGCCCTCGCGCATCATCATCCCTTGAAGCGTGTCGACGGGCGCGTAACGTTCCTTGGCACCGGAACCTCGTCCGGTGTGCCGATGATCGGCTGCGCCTGCGAGGTGTGCCGATCGTCCGATCCGCGCGACAAGCGGCTGCGGCCGTCGATCCACGTCGACGTGCCGGGCCGCGCCTCGATCGTGATCGACACCACGCCGGACTTCCGGCAGCAGATCCTGAGCGCGGGGATTGAGCGCATCGATGCCGTCTTCTTCACGCACAGCCACGCCGATCACATCCTTGGCCTGGACGACATCCGCCGTTTCAACTGGATCCAGGGCGGACCGGTCGCCTGTTATGCGGCGCCGCCGACGTGGAAGGACATCACGCGCACGTTCTATTACGCCTTCGACGGCGTGCAGCGTAAGGGCGGCGGGATTCCGAAGATCGATCGGCACGACATCGATGGTCCGTTCAGCGTGGGCAGCGTCCGCGTGATCCCGGTCCCGCTGTGGCACGGCGACGCGCCGATCCTCGGCTTCCGTTTCGGCACGTTTGCCTACCTGACCGACTGCAACCGTCTGGATGACGCCGCGTGGGAGCTTGTCGAGGGCGTCGAGACACTGGCCATCGATGCGCTCCGCGACAAACCGCACACGACGCACTTCACCGTCGCGGAAGCGCTCGATGTGATCCGCCGCATCACGCCGCGGCGCGCATACATGACGCATATGTCGCATGATCTGGGTCACGCGGCCACCAGCGCACGCCTGCCCGCGGGCGTCGAACTGGCATATGATGGGCTGGTGCTCGACGTGCCCGTCGACGTGGAGTGAATGCACACCATTCACTTTCCCGACGACGCCCGGCCCTCGTGGCTCGTCCATCCGGTGCTTGCCCTTGGCAACTTCGACGGTCTGCACCGGGGACACCAGAAAATCATCGATCGGGTGAAGCGCGGCGCGGCCGAACACGGCGGGTCGGCGATGGCGATGACTTTCGATCCGCATCCGCCGCGCATCGTCCGCCCCGACAAGGCGCCGCCGCTGTTGATGACCAAGGCCCAGCGCCTCGACGCGCTTCATCGTGCGGGGATTCAGTGCGTGGCCGTGGTGCGCTTCACGCGGGAGCTGTCGCAGTGGGACCCGGAGACGTTCGTCCGGACGGTGCTCGTCGAGTGGCTGCGCGTGTCGGAGGTGTGGGTCGGCGCCAACTTCCTGTTCGGGCACGACCGCAGCGGCAACTTCACAAGTCTGCGCACGCTGGGGCAGCGCTACGGATTTCGCGCGGACAAAATCGATCCGGTGCGTTATAAGGACTTCGTCGTCAGCAGCACGCGCGTGCGGCGGCTGGTGTCGGAAGGGCGCCTGGACGAGGCCGGCGCGCTGCTCGGCCACCCGTATTACATCGACGGCACCATCGTGGAGGGGCGGCGTCGCGGCCGCGAAATCGGGTTTCCAACGGCGAACATGACAACAGAGAATGAGCTCCTGCCGCCGCATGGCGTGTACGCGACGACAATGACGATCGACGGAATCGTCCACGCCGGCGTGACCAACATCGGCACGCGGCCCACGTTCGGCGAGACCGACACGACGGTCGAAACACACCTGCTCGGGTATTCCGGCGATCTCTACGGCACGCCGGTGAGGCTCGGCTTCGTCCTCCGTCTTCGCGACGAGCGGCGTTTCGACGACGTGGACGCGCTGAAAGCGCAGATCGAAGCCGATCAACGGCGCGCGGAGCGGCTGTTCAGCCGGCTGTCGGTGTAGTGTGAGCGACGTGGGCTTCCTGCTGAATCTGTCGTTTCCCCCCGAGCCGCGCCACGTCTCGGCCCTCCACGATGTGATCGTCCAGGCCGTGCGGCAGGCGGGCGGCGACGAGGCGCCGGCGCGCCGCCTGGCGCAGCAGGCCGCCGCGCTGCTCCAGGAGCCGGCAGGCGGCCAGCCGGGCACGATGACGATGGTCGTGCATCTCGGGCCGCCGATACAGGTGACCATCAGCGGACGTACGCTGACGCTGGAGAATCCGGCTGAAGCCGGACGCCACGATCCTCAGTAACTATGCTCCGGCTGTACAACACGCTGACACGGCAGGAGGAATCCTTCGCGCCTGTCCGCGACAACGTCGTCCGGATGTACGCCTGCGGCCTCACCGTCTATGCGCGCGGGCACATCGGCAATTTCCGGACGTTCGTCTGCATCGACGTGCTGCGGCGGACGCTGAAGTATCTGTGCGGCTACGAGGTGAAGGGCGTCATCAACTACACGGACGTCGACGACAAGACCATTGCCGGCGCGCAGAAAGCGGGGACGTCGCTTCGCGAGTACACCGAGCAATGGATCGAGAAGTTCCGCGACGATTCGGAGAAGCTCGGGATCGAGAGCGTCGAGGAGATGCCCCGGGCGACGGACGAGCCGAACCTCCGGGCGATGGGCGAGATGATCCGTGCCCTGGAACGAAACGGCCACACCTACCGGCGCGACGGATCGACTTATTTCAAGATCGCGTCGCTCCCGAATTACGGCCAGCTGGCACGGCTCGATCACGACGGGCTGCACGCCGGTGCGCGCGTGGACGTCGACGAGTACTCCAAGGACGATGCGCGCGATTTCGTGCTGTGGAAGGCGACGAAGGAAGGGGAGCCGACCTGGGACGTCGGCACCGGGCCGGGACGTCCCGGCTGGCACATCGAGTGTTCCGCCATGGCGCTTCGTCTGCTCGACGGGC
Organism: Vicinamibacterales bacterium; assembly: GCA_050742535.1. GTDB lineage: Bacteria > Acidobacteriota > Vicinamibacteria > Vicinamibacterales > UBA2999 > Gp6-AA40. Next base: position 6,711 of record JBOGIQ010000255.1, read on the forward strand.
CGCCGATCGACATCCACGCCGGCGGCGTCGATCTGATCTTTCCGCATCATGAGAACGAGATTGCGCAGGCGGAGGGTGCCACGCGGCAGCCGTTCTCGCGCTTCTGGGTCCACGTCGAGCATCTCTTCGTCGAGAACGAGAAGATGTCGAAGTCGCTCGGCAACGTCTACTGCATTCCCGACATCCTGGCGCTCAGCCATCGCGCCTCCTCGCTGCGGTATCTCCTCCTGTCGTCGCACTACCGCAAGCAGCTGAACTTCACCTGGGCAGGCATGGAGCAGGCGGAGGAATCGCTGCGACGGATGGTGGACTTCCTCGCGCGATTAGACGATTTGGCGGACCTGACAAGGTCCGCCCCACGTACTGCAGATACCGACGTAGGGCACCCCTTCAGGGGTGCCGATGCCAGCATCGAGCAGCACGTCGCCACGGCGCGCGAGGCGTTCAAGACCGCTCTCCTGGACGACCTGAACACCGCCGCCGGTCTGGCCGTGATCTTCGACCTGATTCGCGACGTCAACGCCGCGATCGACGCAAAGCAGGTGAGTGCGGCGGATGCGGCTATCGTCCGCGACGCGTTCGCCCAGTTCGACAGTGTGCTCGGCGTGATCAGCCTGCGCCGCGCAGAGGATGCCGAACCGCCCGTGCCCGTCGCCGAGATCGAACAGCGCATTGCCGACCGCACGGCGGCGCGGCAGCGTCGCGACTTCGCCGAGGCCGACCGGATTCGAAACGAGCTCGCCGAGCGCGGAATCCTGCTCGAAGACAATCCGTCCGGGACGCGCTGGAAGCGGAAATGACCGGTCCGTCGCTGAAGACCGCCCTCCCGGGTCCGAAGGCGCAGGCGATCATCGAGCGCGACGCCAAGGTCGTCTCCCCGTCGTACACGCGCGACTATCCGCTCGTCATCGCCCGCGGCGACGGGGCGTTCGTCGAGGACGTGGACGGCAACGTCTTTCTCGACTGCACGGCCGGCATCGCCGTCGCGGCCACCGGCCACTCCCATCCCGACGTCGTCGCCGCCATCGTCGAACAGGCAGGGAAGTTCCTGCACATGTCCGGCACGGACTTCTATTACGAGCTGCAGGCGCGGCTTGGAGAGGAGTTGTCGGCTATCGCCCCGATGCCGGGCCCGCACCGGACGTTCTTCGGCAATTCGGGAACGGAAGCCATCGAGGCGGCGATCAAGCTGGCGCGGTACTACACGAAGCGGCCGAATCTGATCGCCTTCTTCGGCGCGTTTCACGGCCGGTCGATGGGCTCGCTGTCGCTGACGGCAAGCAAGCTGACGCAGCGGAAGGGCTTTTCGCCGCTCGTTCCCGGTGTCTTTCACGTGCCGTACGCGAACTGCTACCGGTGTCCCGTCAACGCCACGCCGGATAGCTGTGCAGCCGAGTGCCTGCGATTCCTCGAGGAGCAGACGCTCGTCCACGTCGTCTCGCCCGACGAGGTGGCCGCGATCGTCGTCGAGCCCATTCAGGGTGAGGGCGGCTACGTCGTGCCGCCGAATGTGTTTCACGAGCGGCTGCGCGAGCTGACACGCAAGCACGGGATGCTGCTCGTCGTCGACGAAGTGCAGTCCGGGATGGGCCGGACCGGAAAGTGGTTCGCGATCCAGCACGCTGGTGTCGAGCCGGACATGGTGGCGACCGCGAAGGGCATTGCCTCTGGACTCCCGCTGGGCGTGGTCGTGGCGCGGTCCGAACTGATGTCGTGGCCGCCGGGCGCGCATGCCAGCACGTTTGGCGGGAATCCCGTCGCCTGCGCTGCGGCAATGGCGACGATCGGGCTCATTCGCGAGCGGCTGATGCAGAACGCGGCCGACGTTGGCGCACATCTCTTTGCCGGCGCGAAGCGGCTGATGGAGAAGCACGCGCTGATTGGCGACGTGCGCGGGCGCGGCCTGATGATCGGCATCGAGCTCGTGCGCGACCGCCGGACGAAGGAGCGCGCCACCACCGAGCGCGATCGCGTCGTGCGCGAATGCTTCACGCGCGGACTGCTCGTCCTTGGCGCCGGCCAGAACGCCATCCGGCTGTCGCCGCCGCTGGTACTGACCAAGGATCAGGCGGATACAGCCGTCCGCATTCTGGACGAGGCGCTGGCCGCTGTGGCCTGAACCACGAAGATCACGAAGAATCTTTTAGGTCTTGTTCGTGTCCTTCGATCGCTTCGTGCTTTTCGTGGTTAAAGGCCATAACCGATTCGTCCGTCGCGGTGTCTAATCGCGCATGCTGTTTCACCTTCTGGCGGGGGCCGTGCTCGCGTTTGCCGCGCAGGCGGATGCGCCTGCTTTCGAGGTCGCCTCGGTCAAGCCGAATGCCGACGCTCCCTTGGTCTTTTCTGGCATCACGGCCATCGCGAACGGACGC
>JBOGIQ010000256.1:0-9056 GCA_050742535.1 Vicinamibacterales bacterium
GCCCTGGCCTCCGCCCTGCCGACCCTCACCCTGGCCTGCCTGGGCTCCGCCCTGACCTTGGCGTCCACCCCCCTGCCCGCCAGCTTGTCCGCCCTGCGCGGCAGGTGCGCCTGCTGCCGGTGCGGCCGGCTGCTGTCCGAGTACCGATTCCACCAGCAGCGGCGAGACAAAGAGCGCCGCGGCGGCTAACAGGGCATAGCACTGTCGCATTGCCTTCAACTCCGTGGGATTGTGCACAGACGAGGCCCTCGCGCGCGCGTGGCGCGCGAGGGCAATGAGATTACCTTGCGAGACTACTTGCGCTGACCGTCGCCTTCGCTCGACGCGGCGTCGAGCGTCTGGCCCGGACGGGCGCCGGTGCTCGCCAGCGTGATCGTGCGCGCGTTCACGCGCTTGCTGCCGTTCTTGGCCAGTGCGGCATCCGTGACGGTGACCTTCTCACCGAGCTTCACGGTGTCGCGCCGCCAGCCCCCACGCTGCAGACCGTGCGGGGGACCAAACTCGGCGCCCCAGTTGGTGGTTTCGCCCGTCTTCTCGTCCTTCACGTTGAAGTAGATCCACACGTGAGGGTTGGTCCACTCAACTTTCGTGACAACGCCGGACAACGTCACGCGCTTCGTGCCGTCGAACTCCGCCGCGAATGAATGATGTGCCAACGCCTTGCCGCCCGTGAGGAGAAGAACTCCGGCGATCAGGCCACCAAGTAAATACGCTCTCATCTCGTTCCTCCGTTGATGGTCCCTTACGGCCTATTATCCTGACAAAAATGAGCTGGCAGTTCCGCTCCGCCGACCCAGCGGAGTTCCCAACTGGTTGACCAGGGCCGCGTGTAGGCTCCGGTGTCGTCCACTGTTACCTCGTACCGAAGGGTATCGAAGTCCGTCCGCGTAAACCGTTCGAGCAGCCGCAACTTGTCGGTATGCGGCACGCCCCCGTTGGTGAACCAGAAGTCCTCGTTGAACCCGCGCGTGTCCACTTCCAGCGTCTGGCCCGCCCACTTACCCACAGCCCGCCCGTAGTAAAGCGGGTTGTCGTCGTCTCCCCCGACCTGCCCCTGATGGGAGCGTCCGTCCAGGTAAATGATACGGTAATTGTGGTTTCCGCCACCAATCAGCACGAAAATGCGCTGGCGGTCCGGGTCTTCCACGAACTGCACGCCGTAGGGCTGCTGGAACTGGCGCGGCCCACCCGGCGGCTTGCAGTTGACGAACTGCGGGTCGTCCTGCAGGAACCTCTGCTGACGCATGCGGTAAACGCCCAGCGCCCACGGCTGGAACGGGGCGACTTTCGACGCATCGGCCGCGACATTACGCAGCAGGCCGTCGGGCCTGATATCCACCTTCGCCGTATTCTCGACAAGAACGGTTGCCGTCGGGTAGGCCCAGTAGCCTTCGGCGCCGCCCGGAACGATCCCGAGGCGCGGCTGGCCATTCGGACCCACCGGAGCCGGCCTCTTTGCCAGCGGCGCAGCCGGCGCGGACGGCTTGACGTTCAGCACCTGCTTGCCGGTCTGGCTCATCGTCATCCGGCTGGACCAGACCTGACGCGAGCCGTTTCGGGCGGGAAACCCCGAGACGGTGACGGAGTCGCCCGGCTGCAGCGAGTCGCGGTTCCATCCGCTGTCCTGCAGGTCGATCGGGCTTTCGAGTTCGACGGCCCAGTTCACCCACTCGCCCTTGGCGCCGCGCACGTTCAGAAAGACGTGCACATGCGGGTTCCGCCAGTCCACGAGCGTGACGATGCCGGTGATGGTCTGCGTCTTCGACTCGTCGAACTTCGCCGCCACGGAATGGTGTGCCACGAGCGTGGCGCCGGCAAGAACGGCCAGTACGGAGGCGACCGCAAGACCGCGCGTGATCAACTTCATTGACGTTCCTCCACGCATTACCAGCTACTGACGCTGAATGCGGAAGGCGCCGCTGCCCCGCTGGCTCTTCCAGGTGCCGGTGATGAAGCGGTTGTGCATCGCCAGGTTCTCGATCTTCCCGTCGATCACGTAGGTCACCGCGCCCTGCTTATCCTTGGCGTCGGCCTCGAAGTGGACCGTCCACTTGTCCGGATCGAGCGTCGCCGTCTTGATCGCGATGTTATCGGTCCCGGGATTGATCATGCCGGTGATCGCCTTCCCGTCCCAGTTGATTACGAACAACACGTCGTCGCCGTGCGCCTTGTTGCCTGTCCAGCTGCCAATCCACGATCCCTTCAGTGGATGGCCTTCCTGGGCCACGGCTGCTCCGCCTGCCAGCGCGACGAGCGAGAAGGCAAGTACAAAGATCAACGCTCGCATGTGTCTATATCTCTCCCTGTCTCCGAAGATGGCGACCCATCCTACACACAAATGTTAAGAGGGGGAAGGGGTCGGCGTTAGGTCCGCGTAAAGAAAACGTTAAGAAAAAACTAAGCTCCGATCGGGATGCGGCGGCGGGCGGCTGAAACCGAGAGCAGCTGGTCGAACCTCCGGGTACGCGTTTCCTCCTTTTTTGCGCTGACAATCCACCAGATCGCGAGCCGCCGATAGCCTGGCGGCTGCGCCTGAAAGAACTCCCAGGCGGGGCGATTCGCCTTGAAGGCCGCTTCGCGGGTGCGGTCGAGCCGCGGGTTGTCGCGCACGGTGTGCAGCGCGACGGTCCTTGCTGCGTCCCGGGCCTCGAACGCCTTCCGCCCGGCGGCGCGCATGCGGCCGAGGGCGATGAGCTCCTGCGCGCGTCTGGTGTTGATCGCGCTCCAAAAACTGCCCGTCCGCCGCGGTGTAAAGCGGTTCATGTAGCTGTCGGCGTCGACCGACTTGCGGATGCCGTCGATCCATCCGAAGCAGAGCGCCTCGTCAACCGATTCCTGCCAGGTGATGCTGGGCCGGCCGGCGTGCTTCTTCCAGTAGCCGACCCACAGTTCATCCGCCGACCGATGGTGCTTCTGCAGCCAGGCGCGGAACTCCGCTGGCGTCTCGAAGAACGACGGCTTCATGTGGAGTTCAGGCGCAGCAGCTTCCGCGCATTCCCTTCGTAAATCTGCTTACGCTCGCCGTCGGAGATGGGCAGTCCGTCGATGTCCTTGATCGTCTCCCGGATGTTGAACGTCCCCTTCTCGGGATCGAACGGAAAGTCGCTGGCAAACACGACCTGATCGATGCCGAAGAACTTCAGTCCGCACTCCATCGCGTGCCGCGCGCCGAACAGTGCCGTGTCGGCGAAGAACATCTTGAAGTAGTCGTACGGACGCTTCTTCAACCGCTTCAAGTGGACCGTCAGGTCTTCATCGTCGGTTCGCGCCCCGAGCTGATCCAGGCCAGGTCCGATGCGGCCGGCGAAGTACGGAATCATGCCCCCCATGTGGTGCGTGATGATCTGCAGCGCCGGCCAGCGATCGAAGTAGCCGGCAAAGACCAGACGCGCCATGGCCACGCTCGTTTCATATGGCCATCCGAACGTCCACCACAACTCGAACTTCGACGTGTTCTCCGTGGCGTAATCGGCAAATGACCCGGTCCTCGTGGGATGCAGCCAGATCGGGCGGCCGATCTCGGCCATCCGCTGGAAGACCGGCGCGAAGTCGGGCTCGTCGAGCGGACGGCCGTTCACGTTGGTGAAGATCTGAATGCCGGACGCCCCCAGATCACCGACGGCGCGATCGATCTCGCGCACCGTCGCCTCGGGATCGTTCATCGGCAACGAGGCAATGAAACCCGGAAAGCGGTCGGGATGCCGGGCGACAACCTCTGCGATCGTGTCGTTGGCGAGCCTGGCCAGCTCCGCCGTCTGACCGGGCGGGCCGAGCGCCTCGATCGGGGGCGCCGCGAGGCTGAGCACCTGCCTGTAGTCGCCGAACAGGTCCATCATTCGAAACCGCTCGTCGAGGTCCACCATCGCCGGAATGCCGCGAACGCGTTTCTGCATGTAGGCACCGCGGGTGGACACCGCCGTCATGCGCTCGAAGTACGCCGGCGGCAGGATGTGGCAGAAGAGATCGATTTTCATCAACCGCGATATTACAATCCACGCCCACCACAGGAGGCACCCGGTGATCATCGACTCCCACGGCCACGTCACGGCGCCCGACAGTCTCTACGTCTACAAGGCGCAGATCCTCGCCCATCGCGGCGCTCACGGACGCGGCGGCAACCTTGCCAACGACGAGGATGTCCGGGAGGCACTCAACAAGCCGGTGTTCGGAGGGAACTCGCACCTCGGCCAGCTGAAAGAGGTCGGCACCGACATGCAGCTGATCTCGCCGCGGCCCTACCAGATGATGACGAGCGAATCGCCGAAGCTCGTGCAGTGGTTCGTCGAGGAGACGAACAACATCATCGCCAAGCAGGTCCAGCTGTATCCCTCGACGTTTCGCGCCGTCGCGGGACTGCCGCTGACACCCGGCGTCAGCCCCGAAGCGGTCGTGCCGTACCTGGAAAAGCTGGTGAAGGAGCAGGGGTTCGTGGGCTGCCTGCTCAATCCTGATCCCGGCGAATGCAGCGGTCACGAAACGCCGCCGCTGGGCGATCGCTTCTGGTATCCGCTCTACGAAAAGCTGTGCGAGCTCGACATTCCCGGCCACATCCACTCGACCGGGTGCCGCTCCGAACGCCTTCCCTACTCGCTGCATTTCATCAACGAAGAAGGCATCGGGGTGGTGTCGCTGCTTACGTCGAACGTGTTCAAGGACTTTCCGACGCTGAAGATCCTCGTCTCGCATGGCGGCGGCGCGATCCCGTATCAGTACGCCCGCTTCGAAGCGAGCTCGCTGCGGCGTCCGGGCGCGACGCGGTTTTCCGAGGCGATGCGGAACCTCTACTACGACACGGTGCTGTACTCGAAGGATGCGCTCGAGCTGCTCTTCAAGACCGTCGGCGTCGATCGCTGCCTGTTCGGAACGGAGCGGCCCGGCGTCGGCACGGTGAAGGATCCGCGAACGGGGCGCTGGCTCGACGAGACACGCTTCACCATCGAAGCGATCGAGTGGCTGAGCGACGCCGACAAGAAGATGATCTTCGAGGACAACGCGAAGAAGCTGTTCAATCTGAAAGTCCCGGTCACCGCAGCCGTCTAAGGGAGCATGGCCATGACAATCACCAGGCGCCTGTTACTGCTTGGCGCGACGCTCGTCGCCGCCCTCGAGATCGCCGTGTGGATCGCAGCGGCCGTTGACGCCGCGGCTGCACAGTCGCTGCAGAAGGTGACGATCAATTACCCGACGCGCAGCGGTGCGACGTGGCCGCTCTACATCGCGCGCGACGGCGGGTACTACCAGAAGCAGGGCCTCGACGTCGATCTGCAGTTCGGCGTCCATCCGACCGGCGTGGCGATGCTGACGAGCGGTCAGGCGGTCATGGTCAACCACTCGCTCGAGCAGGGCATGGTTGCCAGCGCCCGCGATGCGTCATTCGCACTGATGGGCAGTTCGTCGAACAAGGGGCTGTTCGCCCTGATCGGCCAGAAGGAGTTCTCCAACCCACGCCAGCTGAAGGGCAAGCGCATTGCCGTCGGTGCAATCGGCGACGCCCCCTACAACTACACCGTCGCGCTCCTGAAGAACTTCGGTATCGGCAACCGCGACGTGACGTGGGTTCCCGTCGGCACCGACGTCACCGGACGCGCATCCGCGCTGCAGACCAACCGCGCCGACGCCACGCTGCTGACCGCGCCGAACTACTTCCGGCTGGAAGAGGCGGGATTCAAGAACCTGGCGAACCTCGCTGATTACCCGGTCTTCGCGGCGACGACCTACATGTTCAGCAAGAGCGCCCTCGCCGCCAACCCGCGCCTGCCCGAGCAGATCATCAAGGCGCACGCCGAGGCGATCAAGCGCTTCTACGAGGACAAGGCGTTCGCGGTGAAGACCTACATCGCCTACGACAAGCAGCCGGAACCGGATGTTGCCCGCATCTATGACCTCTATGCCAAGGGCAACATCTTCGACCGCGTCCCCTACGTCCTGCAGCCGGCCGTCAAGGCCATCATCGAGCAACAGGTCGATCCGCGCCTGGCGAAGGACCTGAAGTCGTTCGATTTCAAACGGGTGATCGATAACAGCGTCGTCAGCCGGCTCGTGAAGGAAGGCTATTTCCAGCAGCTGTTCGGCGCGGGCATCAAGGCCGAACAGGATCAGAAGGCGAGAACGGCGTTCCGGTAGGTGATCAAGCTTCAGATCGATACGCTGACGAAGCGCTACTACGTCGAGCGTGACGGGCGACAGGTCCTCGCGCTCGCCGATGTGTCGCTATCGGTGGAAGCCGGGGAATTCGTCGCCATCGTCGGCCCGAGCGGGTGCGGGAAAACCACCCTGCTCAACATCGTTGCCGGTCTGCTGACCTACGACCACGGCTCGGTCGCGATCGACGGCGCGGCGATCCGCGGCCCCGGCATCAATCGCGCCGTCGTCTTTCAACACGCCAGCCTGCTGCCATGGCGGACCATCGCCGGCAACATCCGCTACGGCATGGAGCTGCAGAAGCGATTCGACGAGGCGGCGATGCGCGAGCGTACGAATGCGTTCGTGACGCTCGTCGGCCTCGCCGGTTTCGAACGGCACTATCCGTCCGAGCTGTCGGGCGGCATGCAGCAGCGCGTCAACCTCGCCCGCGCACTGGCGTCCGATCCCGCCGTACTGCTGATGGACGAGCCGTTCGCCGCCCTCGACGCGCAGACCCGCGAGCACATGCAGCTGGAGCTGCTGAAGATCTGGAGCCAGGCGCGGAAGACCGTGATTTTCATCACCCATCAGATCAACGAAGCGATCTACCTGGCCGATCGCGTTGCCGTCATGAGCCCCCGCCCGGGGCGCATCAAGGGCGTGTTCGCCGTGCCGTTCGACCGGCCGCGGCCGCTGGCGCTCAAGCGCGACCCGCGCTTCCTCGAGATCGAAGACGCCATCTGGCAGATGGTCGAGGACCAGCCGCAGCGGCTCGGCATCGGCGCCCCTGAGGAGACCGGCACGCCTGAAAGGGGCGCTCTACGCCGTGGAGCGGTGCACAGCCCCGGGGCGGAGTGACATGACGGTCGTCGACGATCCCGATCTGCTGCCGCCGCCGCGCCGCTCGTTTTACCAGCGATACGAAGCGCTCATTCTTGGCGGAAGCGCCGTCATCGTGGCGATGATCGTCTGGGAAGCGCTGTGGGAAGCGGGCCGGATCTCGCCGCTGTTCTTCACCGGCCCGTCACAGGTCGCCGAGCGGTTCGTCGCGGAGTGGACGGAAGGACGCCTGAAGCAGGACATGCTGTACAGCGGCCGCAACTTCGTCGTCGGCGTCGGCCTGGCGATTTCGTCAGGCGTCGTGCTCGGCGTCGTCATCGGCTGGTACCGGCGGCTGGCGATGATCGTCGAGCCGTTCCTGACGGCGCTCTACTCGACCCCGCGCGTGGCGTTAATCCCGCTGGTGCTGATCTGGTTTGGCATCGGCATGTGGTCGAAGGTGTTCATCGTCTTCATCAATGCGTTCTTTCCCGTGCTGATCAACACGATCGGCGGCGTCCGGGCGATCGACCGCGATCTGCTGCGCGCCGCCCGTGCCTTTTGCGCCTCGGACTCGCAGATCTTCACGACCGTTGTCGTGCCGGGCTCCGTGCCGTTCATCCTGACCGGTGTCCGGCAAGCCGTGTCACTCGGCCTGATCGGCGTTGTCGTCGGCGAGATGTTCGGTGGCAGCGAGGGGATCGGATATATGGTGAACTACGGCGGCCAGACATTTCAGACCGACACGGTGTTTCTCGGCGTGGTCATCATCGCCTTCGCCGGGATCGTGCTGACGTGGCTGGCTGAGAGGCTGGAACGCCACTTTTCACGCTGGCGACCGGAACGTTAGCGATTGTAGTGTCCGCCTTGAGGCGGACCCTTTGGTCCGGCTGAAGCCGGACACTACGAGGTTTATGGCAGACATCGTCCTTGGCATCGGCTCGTCGCACGGGCCGCTTCTTTCCACGCCGCCCGAGCAGTGGGATCTGCGGGCCGCCGCGGACCGCGCCAACAAGAAGCACGCGTTTCGCGGCCAGACCTACGACTTCGAGGCGCTGTTGAAGGCGCGGGCGCCGGGATTCGCGCACGAAACCACCGTCGAGAAGCGCCGCGAGCGGTTCATGCAGTGCCGCAGCGCGCTCGAAACGCTCGGCCGCAAGTTCAATGAGGTGGCGCCCGAGGCGGTCGTGATCCTCGGCAACGATCAGCGCGAGTTCTTCACTGCCGGTCTGACCCCGGCGATCACGGTCTACCGCGGCCAGCAGATCAGCAACGTGCAGCACCTGAATGAGGATCAGCCGGGGCTGAACATCGCTGAGCCCGCGAACTCGCCAGAGGAAGGGGCCTCATATCCGGGCGCGACCGAGCTGGCCGACCACATCCTCCGGTCGCTCGGCGACGAGAACTTCGACCTCGCGCAATCGGACGAGACGCCAAGCGGGGCGCCGCGCGGCGGCATCCCGCACGCCTACGGCTTCTTCTATCACACGATTCTTCAGGACCAGACGCCGCCGAGCGTCCCGATCATCCTGAACGTGCATTTCCCGCACAACACACCGAAGCTGCGCCGCTGCCTCGATCTCGGCCACGCGCTGTACCGCGCGATCAAGACGTTCAGCGGCTACAAACGGGTGGCCCTGATGGCGTCGGGCGGGCTGACGCATTTCGTTATCGATGAAGAGTTCGATCAGCAGGTCATCGCGGGAATGCGGGCCGGCGATGAAGACCTGCTGGCAAAGCTGCCGGAGAGTTACTTCAGAGTCGGGACGGCGGAGATCAAGAACTGGTATCCCGTGATTGCCGCGATGAACGCCGCCGGGCTCCGGTACCACCAGGTGGATTACGTTCCCTGCTACCGCTCGGAGGCGGGCACCGGCAATGCGATGTGCTTCGCCTATTGGTCGTAGTGTCCGCCTTCTTGGTCGTAGTGTCCGCCTTCAGGCGGACCTGGAATTGAATGACTGACACTCTCGTTCGGCTTGCCCAGCTCGATGCGTGTGCGGTTTCCGACGCCCTCGATCGGCTTAGCCTGCCCGGCGCCGTCACCGGCATTCAGAGGCTGACGACGACGCGCCGGATCTCCGGGCACGTCATCACCGTCAAAATGGGGCGCG
>JBOGIQ010000257.1:0-9008 GCA_050742535.1 Vicinamibacterales bacterium
CAGCTCGTAGTCCTTGCCCATGAAGATCGCCGACACCGGGCAGGCTTCCTCGCACATGCCGCAAAAGATGCAGCGCGTCTTGTGTATCTGATACACCGATGCGTAGCGCGGCCCGGCCATCACCGTGCCGTCGTTCTCGGCCGCCTCGAGGTAAATGGCGTCGGCAGGACACGCAACCGAGCAGAGGCCGCAGGCGACGCACTTCTCGAGTCCGTTCTCGTCGCGCATCAGCACCTGCTTGCCGCGGTACTTCGGAAAAACGGGGACCTTCTGATACGGATAATTCACGGTCACCGGCTTCTTGAACATGTGCCGCAGGGTGGTCAGGAAGCCGACAATGAGCGGACGGATCATGAGGCAATCATAGCAAGGCCTAAGGCCCAAGGCCCAAGGCCGAAGGGCTGGTCGAGGCATAAGGGCTGGTAGGGCCTACGGGGCTTCGTTCTTCTCTTAGGCCTTAGGCCTTCACCCGTAGGCCTTCTACAATGTTCCTGTGCCGCAGGATCTGTCGCCCGAGCAATTCCTGCTCACTATCCTCTTCAAGCTCGCCGTCATGGCCGTCCTGGCGACGATGCTGGCGAGGTACCACCGCTTCCGCCACATCCTGATCTTCGAGCGCCGCGGCTGGGTGGATCGTCTGGTGTTCATGGCGGCGCTCGGCCTCCCCCTCGCCGCCGGCGTCGCCTTCCGCGTGCAGCTGCGCTACTACGCCGCCGATCTGACGCTCGAAGGCGCATTTCTCGCCGGCCTGATCGCGGGTCCGTACACCGGCGCGCTGCTCGGCCTCCTCGTCAGCATCCCGGCGGTGATCAACCACGAATACATCGCGCTGCCGTTCGCGATCGGCTGCGGGTTTGCCGGTGGAGGCCTCCGCGAAGCGTGTCCGAAGGAAACCATCTGGCAGTTCACGCCGTTCGTGTTCCTCGACCTGCCGAAGCATCTGCGCAAGATGATTTGGAACCTCGAGCCAATGTGGCAGATCATCCTGCTCCTCGCTCCGTTTTCGCTCGAGATGCTTCGTCAGGTGCTCGGCATGCGCTTCGCCGGCAAGCTCTTCTACCTGTCGTCGATCACGCAGCTCGAGCCCGAGCGGCCGTGGATGATGATTCTGGTCGTGCTGGCCACGGTGCTCTGCGTGGCCACACCGATCAAGATCTGGAACAGCGCCAGGGTCGAGCATCGGCTGCAGGAGCAGGAGAAGCTGCTGCTCGCGGCGAAGATCGAGTCGCTGAAGAGCCAGATCAACCCGCACTTCCTCTTCAACACGCTGACGTCGATCTCGTCGCTGATCCGCGCCGAGCCCGATACCGCCCGCACGCTCATCATCCGTCTCTCCGCGCTGCTGCGGCGGCTGCTGCGCAGCCATCAGCACTTCGTCTCGCTGCGCGAAGAGCTCGAGGCGATCGACGAATACCTGGACATCGAGGTGATCCGCTTCGGGCCGAAGCTGAGAGTGAACAAGGACATCGACCCAGATACGCTCGACCTGATCGTGCCGAGCATGATTCTGCAGCCGCTGGTGGAGAATTCAATCAAGCACGGCTTCTCGCGCAAGGTCGGCCCCGGCTCGATCACCATCCGCAGCCATCGCGAGAACGGCCGCGCGGTGATCGAAGTCGAAGACGATGGGATGGGCTTCTTCGTCGAAGCGCTGGACCAGCCGATGTCGAGCGGCATCGGGCTGTCGAACGTACGGGAGCGTCTCCGCGTGATCTACGGCACCACGTATCAACTGAAGCTCTCGAGCGAGCCGGGCAAGGGAACGCTCGCGCGCATCGAGGTGCCGGAGCTGGCATTCGCGCATGAACAGCTCGCTTAAGGTCCTGGTCGTCGACGACGAGCAGCTCGCGCGCGACGAGCTCTGCTACCAGCTTCAGCGTATCGATGAGGTCGAAATCGTCGCTCAGGCCGGCAACGGCCTGGAGGCGCTCTCCGCCGTCGACCAGTGCGAGCCCGACCTTGTCTTTCTCGACGTCCAGATGCCGGGACTGACGGGCTTCGAGGTGGCCAGGCGTCTGTTGACGCGCGGCGACGAGGCGCCGGCCATGGTGTTCGTCACGGCGTTCGATCAGCATGCCATCGAGGCCTTCGAGGTCAACGCCGTGGACTACCTGCTCAAGCCGGTCGAACCGGGACGCCTCGAACAGGCCGTGGATCGCGCCCGGCGGCGCATCGACGGCGGGCGGCCGGGGGCCGCGGGAGCGGGATTAAACGATCAACTCGAACAGATCGTCAAAATGATGGCCGGGCGCCAGGTGCGCCGCGACCAGGTCGCCATCAAGGTCGGGGAACGGTTCATGCTGGTTCAGGCCGAAGAAATCATCTTCGCCTCCCTGGCCGACGAGTCGATTAACATAGTGACAGGGCAGGTGGCGGGAACGTCCAACTACCGGACCCTGGACGACTTACAGGCACGCCTGGATCCCGAGGTGTTCTGGCGCGTGCACCGGTCGCATCTGGTCAACATCAACAAGATTAAGGAGATCGTCCCTTGGTTCAGCCGGAATTACATCCTTCGGATGAAGGACGCGAAGGGCACGGAGATCCCGGTCAGCCGCGCGCAGACGAAGCGGCTGAGGGAGTACCTGAAGCTCTGACAGCGCCCTTCGCCTCCGCGGGATCGCTCCGGTGGGACGAGCCGGAGGCTGAGAGCGGCGAACCGGAACTCGTCCAGCGGCTGAATGTTTGGAGAGACGAGCTCGTCGCATGGTTCAAGACGCTTGCGTCGGCTGGCGTATACGCCACACTGATCGTGACCTTCGGTTTCCAGGTGGCCCGCGTCGAGGGCCAGAGCATGGCGCCGACGCTGGCCGATCAGGATCGGTTGATCGTGAACAAGCTTGCCTATCGGATGGGCGAACCGCACCGCGGCGACATCGTAATGCTCAATTACCCGGTCGACCCGGACAAGTCGTTCGTCAAGCGTGTGATCGCGCAGGAGGGCGAGGTCGTGACGATTGTGGGCGGCATCGTCTACGTCAACGACGTGCCTCTGGCGGACGATTTCGTGTCTGAGGAGTTCCGCCTCGACGAGGATTATCCGCCGACGCGCATTCCTGAGGGCTACTACTTCGTCATGGGCGACCATCGAAACAACAGTTCGGACAGCCGCCAATGGGGTATGGTGCCGAAGAAATACATCATCGGCAAGGTGCAGGTCCGCTGGTGGCCGATTCCGAATGCTCGTTGGTTCTCCGACGAGATCCAAGCGCCCTAAGGAGAGAGTCTTGGATCAGCACGAATTCCCTCCGAACGGAAATCCCGATGAGCCGCGCGCAGACGAAACGGCTGCGGGAATACCTGAAGCTCTGACCGCGCCCCCGGAGGCTGAAAGCGGCGAACGCGAGCTGCGCGCGGAAGCGACCGAGGGAGAACCCGCAGTCCCACCGTCGGAGCCGCTGACCCGGCCGGACCTCCGCTCCGAGCTGGATCATCAGCGCGACGTCGTTATCCACCGGCTGAACGTCTGGAAAGACGAGCTCGTGGCCTGGTTCAAGACGCTCGCGTCGGCTGCCGTGTATGCCACGCTGATCGTCACCTTCGGCTTCCAGGTGGCCCGCGTCGAGGGCCAGAGCATGGCGCCGACCCTGGAAGACCAGGACCGGTTGATCGTGAACAAGCTTGCCTATCGCATGGGCGAGCCGCGCCGCGGCGACATCGTGATGCTCTACTACCCCATCAACCCGGATAAATCGTTCGTGAAGCGGGTCATCGGCGAAGAAGGCGACGAGGTGCAGATCGTGGACGGCCAGGTGTACGTCAACGGCGCGCCAATCCCCGATGACTTCGTCCCCGAGGAATACCGCAGCCACGACGATTGGGGGCCGGAACGGATTCCGGACGGCTACTACTTCGTGATGGGCGACCATCGGAACAACAGCTCCGACAGCCGGCACTGGAAGTTCGTACCGAAGAAATACATCATCGGCAAGGTCCAGCTCCGCTGGTGGCCGATTCCTCACGCCCGGGTGTTCTGACGCTGACCCGGGCGCAGTAATGCAAGATTCAAAATGCAAAATGCAAACAGAACCTGTCTCTGGCGTTTTGCATTTTGAATTTTGCATTTTGCATTTTGCATTGACCACCGACAGATATAGAGAAGTCACCCGCGTCCTCTGGCGCGTTCTCTTCCTCAATCTCGCCGTCGCCGTCGCGAAGATCGCGCTGGGGTACGCGACCGGCGCGGTCTCGATCCTCTCGGACGGCTTTCATTCGCTGACGGATTCGGCGTCGAACGTCGTCGCGCTCGTCGGCGTGTCGGCGGCGCGGCGGCCGCCCGACGCGGATCATCCGTACGGACACCGCAAATACGAAACGATGGCGTCGCTGGCCATCCTGATCTTCCTGGTCGTGGTGCTCGTACAGGTCGTTTCGGCATCGATCGATCGCCTGATGAACGGCGGCACGCCGCGCGTGTTTCCCGAAGGCATCGCGCTGATGACGGTCACGCTGATGATCAACATCGGCGTCGTCCGCTACGAGCTCGGGCAGGGCCGCCGCCTGCAGAGCGAGGTTCTGCGCGCGGACGCCAAACACACGCGGGCGGACGTGCTGACGTCGGTTGCCGTCCTCGGCGCGCTGGTGGGCGTCTGGTGGGGCTACCCGATCCTGGATCCGCTGGCGGCGGTGCTCGTCGCCGGTTTCATCGGCCACGCCTGCTGGAGCATCGCGCAGGAAGCGTCTGGCATCCTCGCGGATCACATCGTGATTCCCGAAGCGGCCGTACGGGAGGTGGTTCGGTCCGTTCCGGAGGTGCTCGGCTGCGAGAAGATCCGGACGCGCGGCTCCGCGGACTACGCATTCCTCGACTTGCATCTGTGGCTCGACGGCTCGACACCGCTGCAGTCCGCGCATTCGATCTCACACATCGTCAAGGACCGGCTGATGGCGAAATTCCCTCAGCTGGCCGACGTCATCATCCACATCGAGCCGCCGCACACGGGGTCGCCTGGGTAGCCTGGGTGGCTGGGTCGCCTGGGTAGCCTGGGTAAAAACGCATGCGACGTAGACCCAGGCACCCCAACCTAGGCAACCCAACCTAGGCAACCCAGGCCACCTAGGCAACCCAGGCCACCTAGGCAACCCAGGCCACCTAGGCAACCCAGGCCACCCAATCGGCATTCCGATTGCTGCATCCACCGGTATGGATCCAGAAGTGGTACGTCATGAGACGATCGGCGGGCTGATCCGTGGAATTCTGACTGACCTGCGGACGCTGATCCGCGAGGAGATTGCGCTCGCGCGCGTCGAAATCCGCGAACAGGCGGGACGCGCCCGCGCCGCAGCGCTGAGCTTCGGATTGGCAGCGGGGGCGCTGCTCTTCGGCGTGGCGTTTCTGCTGGTGGCAGCGGCCACAGCCATTGCCGAGCTGCTCGCCTGGCCGGTGTGGGCGGGCTTCCTGGCGATCGCCGTCCTGCTGACGCTGGTCGGGTTTGTGTCGCTTTCGTCGGGCCGCCGGCAGCTGCGGACGTTCCACGCCGTTCCGCCGGAAACCGTCACGACATTGAAGGAGAATTCCGAATGGATCGCGAAGCGGCTGTCCTCCGCGCAGAAATGAGCCGGACCCGCGCCGAGCTCGACGACAAGCTGACGGCGCTGCACGCCAAGGTCAGCGACCTCACGCCGCGACGGCTCACCGAGCGCTACATGCCGGAGTACTTCCTCGATCGCGTGGTCGGCGGGATCCTCACGGTCATCGGCCTGAAGATGGCCTGGTCGCAATACCGCCAGCTCAAACACCGCCGCGAACGGCCGCAACAGCGCGAGATCAACGGCTACGGCCGCTGGCACTAGCGACCAGCCGCTTCGTTCACGACACGATGCGGTGTTCGTACGCGAAGCGGACGAGCTCCGCGGTCGAGCGGACCTGCAGCTGCTGCATGACCCGGTATTTGATCGCCTCCACCGACCGCGTCGTCAGACTGAGCGCTGCCGCAATCTCCTTCGCGCGCTGCCCTCGCACGACCAGCCGCAGAACGTCCAGTTGCCGCTCCGTGAGCGCGGCGGTGCCGGGGACCACGCCCTGCACCATCAGCAGCACGGTCGGTTTGATGATCTGCGGCGACAGGTAGGTCCTGCCCGCGATCACGAGCTGAAGCGCTTCCTCCAACTCACGCCCGCTCGACTCCTTGAGCACGAACGCCGACGCGCCCATCTTGAGCGCTTCGACCGCCAGGCACGGGTCGGCGTGCATCGTCAACACCACCGCCTTGAAGGGGGTCTTGCGCGCCTTCAGCCGCTGCAAGACCTCGAGGCCGCTGACGTGCGGGATCGACAGGTCCAGCAGCAGCACATCCGGGCAAAGCCGCCCGACCTCCTCGACGACGCCGCGGCCATCGGTCAACGTGCCGATGATCTCGTAGCGGCGGCCGAGCAGCTTGACGAGCGCCTCGATGACGATCGCGTGATCCTCGACAATCAGCAGCCTTGGTCGGTCCATGGCGGCCCCATCCGATTTGGGTCCCCGGCGGTCCCGTCCGTCGTACGAGCGCGCGAGGGCCTCGTCCGTTACGCATTAATGACGGCATTCTCGCGAACTCTGCACCCGCGCCGGCAGCTGATCAAGCTGGCAGTTGTTCGGGCCGTGCGCCTGTCAGATGTACGAGGGTTTGGCATGGCAGTCGACACATGTCGTTGCCACCCACTGCCGATGGTGCGCGCACCGCACTCGCTCGGTCGCCAAGGCGACAAAACTCGCCAAAAAAGCCCCGGCATTCTTCCTGCTACGGGTATGACCAATGGTTCCCGCGCGAGTGCTCGTGGCCGATGACGACGCGGACATGCTTGCCGCGGTGTCAGACGCGTTGGCCAGCCTGGGGTTCGACGTGCGGAGCGTGGACAGCGGAGCCGGCCTGATCGATTGCCTCGCGACCGATGGCCCGTTCGATCTCCTCGTCACCGATATTTCGATGCCGTGGATGGACAGTCTGAAGACGCTCCGCTCGATTCGCACCGCCGGCGTGACGACTCCGGTCATCGTGATCACGGCGCTGACCGACGCGCAGATTCCGAACCGCGTGCAGGCGCTTGGCGCGAACGCAATCCTCCTCCGCAAGCCGTTCGACCTCGACGAGCTGGCCGCAGCCGCACAACGGATGACGGCCGGCAGCCCGGCGGGCACCGAGCAGCAGCGGTAAGAGGGACTCTCGCGCCGCGAGCCATTCGCCGTGGCGGGAACAGCGGATTGCGATGGCCGTTTTGCCCTTTCCAGCGTCGGCGACAAGTGTGGCAGCGCCTTGGCGGTTGGGATCAGCCGCCCGGGTTCTCACGACCGCACTGATTCTTGCCGCCGGGGTTGTCGTTCGAACCATGGGCGGCAGCACCGAGCGGCGGCGCGGCCCCACTGCAGGACGCCGGCGGCGCGACAGAGGTGAGCGCCCGCCGACCATCACCGAGGTCCTTTCCCAGACCCCCGCCGGCTGCGCCCGAATCGTTCTGCAGACCATAGCCCTTCAGGCGCAGTCGCTGATCGGCTCGGAGCTGGCAGCGGCGGGAATCGACGGCGACGCCACCCATCCGTTCAGCATCTGGGCTCACGTGGGGATACCGCCCGGGCAGGTTGACCAGATCGGCAGGTCGCCGCGCGCAGTGGGCCTGCTCGCGCTCATCGGACGCGAAAACCGCACGGTGCGGGTGCGCGACGTGCGGCAGCACGCCGATTTTCGAGGTCTGCCTCCACATCATCCGCCGATCACAAGTTTTCTTGCCGTGCCGATCCGGTTCCGCGGCGGCGTCGCCGGGTGCCTGTGCCTGGGCAACAAGCAGGCCGGGGGCGAGTTCACCGTCGAGGATCAGCAGATGGCGGAGATGCTCGCCGCACGGGCAACCGGCGCGCTCGACTCAGCGCCGGTCGACGCGGGCAAGGCCGGCGCGCGCCAGTGGCTCCAGACGGTGCTCGGCCAGATGCCGGAGGGCGTGCTCGTCGTCGACCGCCAGGGCGACGTGGTGACGGATAACGACGCGCTGCGGTCGTTCATGCGCGCCAAGATTTCCGGGAACGGCCGGCTCGATCCGCGGACCATCGAGATGAGCCGTCCGTCCGGCGAGCGGCTGCCATCGGACGAGCTCCCCGTCATGCGCGCGGTGAAAGATCGCGAACTGACCGTGGGACGCGAGTTCGTGGCCTGCGGCCCGGACAATCGACCTGTGCCGCTGCTGGTGAGCGCAGCCCCGATCCTGACGGATGCCGGGCTGTGCGACGGCGCCGTGATGATCTGTCAGGACGTGTCCACGGTCAGGAGCCTGCAGCGGGTGCGCGAGGAGTGGACATCCATCGTCGCGCACGAACTGCGGCAGCCGATCAGCGTCGTCACTCTCCGCAGCTCGCTGCTGCTCCGGAGCCAGCTGTCGAGCGAACAGCGCGACAGCGTCGAGCAGATCGCCAGATCGATCCATAGCCTCGGCCGGATGGTGGCAGACCTGATGGACGCCTCGCTGCTCGAAAGCGACCGCCTGCGCGTGACGCCGGCGCGCGTGGATCTCGGGCAGCTCCTCGCCGACGTCGTGCGGCGGGCGCCTCTTGCGTCTTCGCGCATACGAATGCACGCCCCTGAAGACGCGTGCCTCTTCGTCAGGGGCGATGCGCAGCGTCTCGAGCAGGTGGTCACCAACCTGCTGTCCAACGCGGTCAAGTACGCGCCGCCCGACACGGATGTCGTCGTCGATCTGGGCGTGGCAGCCGGACAGGGGCACATCCGCATCACCAACGTCGGCGAGCCGATTCCCCAGGACGAGCTGCCGTTCATCTTCAATCGCTTCGCCCGCACGCGGGCCGCCGGCGCGAGCGGCGTGACCGGCCTCGGGCTCGGACTCTACATCGCCCGCGGGCTGGTCTCGGCCCATCACGGGCGAATCTGGGCCGAGAGCGGCGCCACCGACGGCACCACCTTTCACGTGACCTTCCCGCTCGACGGGCCACCGGTCCCGATCGAGCCGCCCGTCGATCGGATGCGCCTGCCCACGCAAGGAGATCGTCATGACGCCTCAGGCGCTGCCGGTTGGTCATGAGC
>JBOGIQ010000258.1:0-8990 GCA_050742535.1 Vicinamibacterales bacterium
GCTGCGAGCAGGCTTGCCCGGTGAGTTGGCCGCCGGTGGGCTGAACACGGCGAATCGGATCTATAGTGGGCACGGCGCGTCAGGGCGCCGCCGTGTCCGCGGAAAGGACTGCGTCCACCTGTTAGATCGTCGGTTCGCAATTCCGATGAACTCTTTTCCGCCCGCGCCAGCGGACACCGGGCATGAGCGGCCCGCGCGTACGCGCGGCCAGGAAAGGAGCTCATCATGTCTTCCCGGTCCCTTCCTACGCGCACGCTTCGCGAGCGCCCCGATCTCGATCAACTGAAACGCCAGGCCAAGGAGTTGCTCGCGGCTTTTCGCAACAGCCAGGCAGACGTCTCGGCGGAAGTGCAGGCCCATTACCGCGGCGCCGACCCGGCCGCCTTTGAGCTGCACGACGCGCAGCTGGTGATTGCGCGCGCGTACGGCTTTGACAGCTGGCCGAAGCTCAAGGCGTACGTCGACGGCGTGACCGTGACACGGCTGGCCGAGGCCGTGCGCGCGGACGACCTCGCTGCCGTTCGAGCGATGCTCGACGCGCGACCTGAGCTCGTGCACATGGACATGGCGGAACACAACGAGCATCGGGCGCTGCATTACGCGGTGCTCGACCGGAATCCGCGGATGGTGCGGTTGTTGATGGATCGCGGCGCCGATCCGTTCAAAGGCATCTGGCCGCATCGCGACGCGACCAGGGCGTTCACCATTGCCACCGAACGCGGCTACGACGACATCGTCGCGATCATCAAGGAGGCGCTCAGTCGGCGCAAGAGAGAAGCGACGGCGCGGCCGGACGACGGGACACCTCCGATCGATCGCTCATCGCCGATCATCGCAAGGCTGTCGGCGGCGTTCATGACAGGCGGCGAGGCCACGGTGATTGCCTGCCTGGAAGAGGAGCCGCGCCTGGTTCACTGGCAGCGGGGCGACGGCTGGACGATGCTGCACCAGGCATCGCTCATGCTGTGCCTCGACGTCGCGAAGTGGCTCGTCGCGCACGGCGCCGACGTCAACGCCCACGAGCCGTACTCCTGGACTCCGCTGGAGCTCGTTGGCATGAATTGCACGGACTTCACGCCAGAGAAGGCAGCGGCGATGGAGACCCTCCTCATTTCGCACGGGGCGAGGATGACGGCGGCCGCGGCCGTGGCACGGGGCGATGAGGCGTGGCTGCGGGCTAGCCATGCGGCAGGAACATTAACCGAACCGCCAGACGGATATGGGCTGGTGTCGAGGGCCGTGATTCGACGAAGGCCCGACGTGCTCCGGCTGCTGCTCGAATTCGGGTTCGATCCGGACGAACGCCGCCGCGTCAAGGATATCGAGGAGGTCGTTTACTCGTGGGGAGAGCCGTTGCGTGCGGCGGCGCAGAATGACGACCTCGCGATGGCGGAAACACTGCTACATCACGGCGCTGATCCAAATCCGTCGATTTATGCGGCGAGCTGGCCGATGTTCGAGGCATACCAGCACAACAATCGCGACATGATCGCGCTGCTCGAACGCTACGGCGGATTCGCCGACGCCGGTCTCATCGGACATATCGGGCTGATCGATCAGGCGAAGCAGATGCTGGCAGACGAAGCAGCCGGACGTCTCCGGCAACGGAGCGTTCCTGAAGGTGACACTGTTGCGGCGCGGCTGCTCGTCAGCGGCGCTGATGGTGGCCAGGTGGAGATTGTGCGTCTGGCGATGGAGCACCTCGATTGGCCACGAGACGACTCGCGGTGGCACAAGAATCTGATGCGGCCGCTCGGCGCGCATCCGGAAAGCGATCGCGATCGCTATTTGAAGTGCTTCGCGTTGATGGTGGCGCGCGCCGGCGCGGACGCGCCAGGGGCGTACGGCCGTTCGATTCTCCACGATGTCTGCGGCGGATGGCCGCACCAGGCGACGAGCGCACACGATCGCGTTGCGCTCGCAACGATCCTGCTCGACGCCGGTGCGCGGCTCGATTGCCGCGACGATCTGTTGAAGAGCACACCGCTCGGCTGGGCATGCCGGTGGGGCGTGGAACTGGTGACACTCTTTCTGGAGCGTGGCGCGGATCCGCACGAACAGGATGCGGAACCGTGGGCCACGCCCCGCGCATGGGCCGCCCGAATGAGTCATGGCGAGGTTCTCGCCTGTCTCGAGGCGGCGATGTGAAGCCGCTTAGGACTTCTTCTGGTGCAGACCGAACGCCGCACCCTGCGGATCGGCCGCGTTCACGACCCAATCACCGTCCGGGACTTCCATCGGGCCGTTGAGGAGTTTGCCGCCGTTGGCCTTGATCCGCTCGGCCGCGGCGTGCACGTCGGGGACACGGAAATAGATCTGCCAGTTCGGCGGCACGTTCGCCATCTGTGGCGGCTTGTTCATCATCCCGCCGATCTGTCCGTGCGGGCGATTGAAGATCTGGTATGTCCCCATCTCGCCCATGTCCATCGCGTCGCCCGGCTGCCAGCCGAAGACCTGCTGGTAGAACTTCATTGCTGCCGGCATGTCCGTGGTCATCAACTCGCGCCACGACGCTTCACCGATCTCCGCCGGCGCCTCCGGCCGGCCTTCCTCGCTGGACGGTTCGATGATGTAGAACGCGGCACCCTGCGGGTCCATCATCAGCTGCATCCGGCCGACGTTGGGGATGTCGATCACGTCGGTGTGTGTTCTCCCGCCGAGCCGTGTGATCTTCGACACCGCCTCTGTGAGGTCCGGAACGGCGACATACATCGCCCAGAAGGGGGGCGCTTTCATCTCCGCCGGTTTGTTCATCACTCCGGCGATGGCGGGACCGCCGGCGGGATTGAACGCGGTATACGGGTGCGGAGCGCCGTCGAACGGCGCCGCCTGCCAGCCGATCACGGTTCGATAGAACGCCTCGGCCGACTTCATGTCGGTTGTCCTCAATTCGTACCAGACGGGTCGCCCGAGCAAAGTCGAGGTCGCAACTGCCATTCAACCACCTCCCGAGTCTCGCCGCGCGCTCACAGCCCATCCATGCGGTCGCGCGTGCAAACCGCTAGTCTCGCACGAGCAGATGACGACCGCATCACAAGTGTTCTGCAACTCGTCCGCGATAATGACGGGTTTCAAGGGAAGTGGTCGGCGGCCTTTCCGATGAAGCTCGATAACGACTACACGATGTACGAGTACGCGTGCCACGAAGGGGATACGGCCATCCGCAACTACATCGAGACGTCGAGATTCGAGCGGGCGAAGAAGAAATAGGGACGTTACTGTCCCGGCAAAGGCACTATCACCCCGAGCACCAACCCGTCGAGGTAGGCCTCGATAAACACGCCTATGAGGTTCGTGACGATGACCTCTGGCGCCCCTGTGCCCACCAGCGATTGTTCGAAGTGCACCGGGTCGAACGCGGCGATGGCCGCGAGTCGTGGACTGAAGGGTCCGCACGGTGTGTCACTTTCCGCGCAGGTCATGGCAATGCGCCGAAGACTCGGATCCCAATAGGCAAACGGATCCTGCAGGATCAGATCGTGGACGGCCTGCTGGGTGGGTCCGTGCAGGTTGCCCTTCAACATGCGAAGGTCCTGATTAACGAACACAGTGTTCGGCGCATAGGGATCGCAGGTCGAAATGGCCTCCCTGTAGGCGTCGCCGCCTTCGCCTGAGCGGCCAAGGTCTATGGCGAAGGACGATTGCCGCGTCGCGGTCCCTCCATCAATGACTTTCAGCCAGACCCTGCGGCCAACGTCGGCGAGCGAGAATCCGGTGGATCCAGGGCCGAAAGCCGGCGGAAGGTAAAAGTCGGCGTCCGGGAACAGACCCCCGCGCGCGTCGAGCGCCTCGAAGGTGTCGTCCTCCGTCCACATCTCGTCGATCGGCTCGGTGTCGTCGCGGTTGTCGATCCATTTGTCCGCGATCGCCCATGGCTTCACGCAGGGGAACTGCGCCGACGCTTCGAAGGGGACGCCGCCCAACATGCACACGACGATCGCGCCGATAACATGAAGTCTCATGATCGGGCGGCCGAGCAAACGACATTCCGTTGCGCGAGTAAGCGCTAATGGCGGTCTGGCGACCTTTATCGACGCGCGCCACGGCGCACGGACCTCGAATTCGTGCGCCGTCTCACAAACCTGTGCGGCGACGTCAGTGTTCGGAGGGCTGCGCCGCGCCATCGATCACGAGCACCTCGATCGGCCGTCGCTGCGTCTCGATTTGCAGGCCGAGCTGAGTCTTTAGCGCGTTCGCCAATTCGGGATCCGGCGGAACGAGCGCGGAGGGGAGTCCCAACGCGGCGTCACGCTCTCCGCCCTTCATAGACATGGCGAACGTGTCGCTCGTGAACGCGACGTTGATATCGAATGCCCCCTCGAGGCCCGTGGCGTCGACGACCGGGCTGCGCATCGACGTGCCGAGGAACGCCGCGAGCTGCTCCATGGTGGCGGTTCCAACAAGCCGAATGCGGGTCGGTGGGTTTTCGTCGCCTGCCGGTGTCACGACATATCGAAGTCGCCGCCATTGTGAGAACTCGGTGCGCGTCGGCTGCGGGCGTGGCCCCTTCTTGGCGAGCAGGAGCACGTGCGCCGGCATCTCCTTCGCCTCGCGATGAAGCGACAGGCCGAATCGATCCGCGAGCAGCGAACGCAGCATCAGCATCGCGACGCGCTCATCGACCGCCGTCGAGGCCTTGGCCTCGATGTCGAAC
Source organism: Vicinamibacterales bacterium (assembly GCA_050742535.1). GTDB lineage: Bacteria > Acidobacteriota > Vicinamibacteria > Vicinamibacterales > UBA2999 > Gp6-AA40. Next base: position 4,655 of record JBOGIQ010000258.1, read on the forward strand.
CGGCTGGTGCGCATCCATTGAGGTCCACCGGAGATGCGGAAGTCCTGAATGTCGTAGGCGAGGCTCATGAGCGTCCGCAGGCTGGCGTTTTGCGCGCTGAAACGTCCACCAGCGAAGCCGACGTTCGTCCCTGACGCGACTCGTCCGTCCGGCAGAACGGCCGTTCGGCTCACATTGGTCTTCACCGACGCCACCTCGAATGCCGGCGTGACCTCGCGTGCCGTCTGCTGCCGTTCACCGTGCGCCGCAACGACGCTCGCTACCACAGCCGCGAGTGCACAGCAGAACGCTCGCATCAGACGCCTCCTCCCGGTCTAGCGCTTCGGCTCCTCGACCTTCACGATCTTGCCTTTCGCCTTCTCCACGAGCGTTTCGACGAGGCGGAATTTCAGGTCGCCGTCCTTGACCTCGTACCACGACGGGACCGTGAAGAGCGCGTCGGGCTGCTCGCCGCGTTGAATGTGCGTCAGGCGATACGTCGTATCGCCGTTGCGCGGGTCGCGGCGTGTGACAAGGACCGGCATCTGTAGCTCGGGCGAGAACCAGCGCTCGGAGACGATGTTGATCGGCTGCAGATTGCCGATGGCGCCCGCTGCAATGGTGGTCGTCGTTCGCGTCCCCTGCGTGCGCACACCCTCGATGCTCCTGATGCCGAGATCCTGAACGGTGACGTCCCCGGCGGCGTTGATCTTGGTACGCTCGATCTCCGCATTTTGCACGTCGGCGGGCGTTCCACGCCCACCGCCGCCGTTCGTCGTGCCGGCTTCGCTGCGGCGTAGCGCTTTCTCGAGCTTCTCGAGCTCGACGAGCTTCTTGCCGCTCGCCCGGACGTTCCGATACGCGACGCGGCGTTCGTCGTCCAGGGTATAGCTGGCGCCGGAATCCGGATCGACGATGGTGACGAGTCTCGGCGTCGCAGCGTGGCCCGCGGCGAGTGGACCGATCAAGGCAACCTCTTCCTCGCGTCGCGCGCGGCCCCGACTGTCGCGTGCGACCGACGACTCGTACCGGCGCTCGATGCGATTCCCGTCGCCCAAGGTCTGAGCGAATTCTGTTACTGCCTGCGCCGAGAACGGCGCATTCTTCACCGGCGTGACCTCGATCGGCGCGGACTCGGTGATCTTGAAGCCCTCTCCGGGTGAAACGAGGATCGCTCCGCGACCGCCTCCGCCGCCATGTGGTCCTGCCTGCTGGGCGTCGGCGGCCGACGCTGTCAGTGCGATCACGGCGATGAAAAGTGTTGCCTGGCGACAGGTCTTCATGGTGCTTCTCCTGGTCCGCCTGAGGACGGACACTACGTCAGCTAGCGATTCAGACTGAGTCCCCGCGCGACGCCGTCTTCCCCGACCACCACGTCCACGTCGATGTCGCTGGTGGCGAGCGCCGTCGTCCGCACACCGAGGGCGTGCAGCGTGGCCGCGGGCATCCGCATGCGAACAAGGCGAACGTGCTCGCCGTCGAGAATCGGTTCGCCGATCAGGATGACCGTCGGAGGCGTACTGGCGGCACGTGACGGTTCGACCGTTGTCGTCGATCGAAGATGCCCACCGAGCAGGGTCAAGCCAGCGGCAACCACGGCGCCAGCCGCGAGCGAGGCGAATCGTGAGACCGGGCTCAGGCGCACGGGCGTATGAGGTGCGTGCGACGCATCCCATGCACTCATCAAGGCAGCCTCGACGTGCGCCGGGGTCGCATGGCCGGATTCGGCGTCGCGCAGCGCGCCCAGCAGCGCCGCAAGAGGATCGTCGTGGTGACTGGTCATACCGCACACCTCATGACAGCTCGTGCGACGCTGTGGGCGCCGTCCACCCGGCGCAGTTTCGTTGCAAGGAGCTGTCGTGCACGATGCAGCCGCGATCGGATGGTTCCAACAGCGCAGCCGATGGATGCCGCCGCCGTGTCATACGGAACGTCTTGCAGATCGCAGAGGATCACGACCTCCCGGTAGCGGGAAGGCAGCGACAGGATGGCGCAGCGAAGCTGCTGCAGCGCGTCACGACGCTCGAGCGACGCGCTCACGTCCGGCGCGACGCTCCAGCGTGATGTGCCGCTGCTCGCACCGATGTCCACGAAGCGGCGCTCCCGCAGCAGACGACGTCTCGTGACGCGCCTCGCCATGCCGAAGAGGTATGTCGTCAGCGCCGCGCGATCGGCGTCGTACCTGGCCGCGTCCCTCATCAGGACGAGAAACACTTCCTGGACGATGTCTTCGGCGGCGGTGGAGGACCCCGTCATCAGGCGGGCGAAGCGATAAACAGACCCCTGATGGCGGCGGTACAGCGTCGCGAATGCCTCGCGATCGCCGGCGGCCGTGCGCTCGATGAGCGCCTGATCGGATTCGTCCGGAGACTCGCGGGCCTGGTTACCCTGCATCCGGAGGGTGATTGCAGGATGAAGGGGGAAAGTTCCCGAGAGTTCAGCCACAGCTGGCGGCAGGCACTGCTAAAGCGGTGCCCTACGTGATGCGACGCGCTACCTGGCCGCTTTCCCGAGCGCAGCCAGCCAGTCGTTTACGGCGTCCGGTGACTGCGGCTTGGTCGCCTTTCCGTCGAGCACCACATCACGCGTGCGGAACCGGCTTCCGTAGAACTTCTGGTTGCTGTCCTGGTCCTGACGCACGGCAGCCCCTTTGAGGCTGACGCCGGCGAACAGCCCGCGCGATCGCGAGTAGCTCAGAATCTCCGCGCGAAGCTGAATGTCGGTGGAGGCCGCCGCATCCCGCCCCACCGGCCCCGCGGTTGCCGACGCCTCGCCGCCGATCTCGAACTGGTTCTGCAGCAGATTCTCGAGGCCACGCCGGTTCTGGACCACGAGGACGATATCGACGGCCTGCCCGCCGATCTGAAATCCCACGCTGCCACCCGTGAGTGTCAGAAACGCCGGCGACGACCAGGTGCCTTTCGTCCGATCGCGTACGCTGATGATCCCCTTGCCGCGCTGCGCGCCGACGATGAACGCCCCTTTGATCGTCGAGGGGAAGATGGCGATCGCTTCGGCCTTCTCCAGCACTGACGCGGGAATGGCTTTATCCGGCGCGGCCATGATCTCGCCGAGGATCACTGCGGCTTCCTTGATTCGATCGGCTTCATCGGACTGCGCGGACGCGATGACGGGCGCGCCTAGCATGAAGAGAGCGATAAGGGATGCTATTCGCATGTTCATACGACGTCCTTCCTGGCTCATTGTCCTTCCGAACGAGATGCTGAGTCGCCGGATATCGTACTTGAGCTGCGTGTCATGAGCGGCAACAGGGCAAGCCCGACGCTCGCGACCGTCAGTCCACGCGCCCGCCGCAGAAAGGCCACCGCAAACCCCGCTGTAACAGGCAGTCCCATAACGCCTAGAACGGCGGCGTAGGCTCCTTCGGACGCGCCGAGCCGCAGCGGAATGAAGAGAAATGCGAATTCGAAGAACTTGACCGACGCTTCGATCACGAACACGAGCCAGCCCGTGGTCATCACGCCGAGCGCCCTCAGGATCACGAACGATTCGACGACCACCAGGGCGTGCGCCGCGACTTCGAGAATCGCGATGCCCGCCAGCCGCACAGGTGAGTCCCGAAGGGTCGCCAGCAGCAGATCTTCCATCCCGTTGATCCAGGACATGTTCGGCGTGAGGCCCCCGCGAAGGATCCGGACACGCCCGAGCCCGGCGACGACGGTTCCAATCAGATAGAACCGGCGTGCAATGGCAACAGCCGACGCGACGAGAAACGCGGTGCAGAGCATGACGACAGTGAGGGCCACAGTCGACAGCGTCGGCGATGGATCAAACCGCGATACCAGATACAGCAGTCCGGCGATCGACATCGCGGCGGAGACGAACGCGTAGATCAGGTACTCCGTCAGCGTGCAGGCGAAGCCTTCCTTCAGCGTCAGACCGCGCGATTCAAGCAGCCAGGCTTTCATCGATTCCGCGAGAACAGGACCGGTGAAGGTCAGTGACTGGATGGCCTCGCCAGACAGGTGGATGGCCAGTACGTCACGGTACCGCACCACTCCAGGCCGTAGAACACAGGCGCGCAACGCAAACGCGCGCGTCAGCTGGTGAGCTGCGCCGAGCACGATGACGGGCGCTATGTACCAACCGACTTTCCGAAGTTCGTCGAGAATCTTCGATGGGCCGAGGCTCCAGAAGAGAAGGACGAGGAGCGCGATGCCGCCGAGCAACAACCCGATCCGGAGCATGTCCGCGACGAGGATATCCGGCGGGCGTGGCGTCAGCGACGGCGCTCGTACCGTCCCATGAAGCGCGCCGTCGCCAGCGCATGTCCTTCGAGCGCCCCTTCGAGGTCCTCACGTGCCGTTCCGGCCACGTCCAGGGCCGGCACGTCGAC
>JBOGIQ010000259.1:0-8939 GCA_050742535.1 Vicinamibacterales bacterium
CGCTGATCCTGGGACCGAAGTCGGTCCTGGCGCGGGGTTGAGGTTGTTCTCAATACTACGGAGGAGTTCATGCCAGAGGCCGCTACGTTACAGGAGGATGCCAACGCAGCCGATGCCGAGCGAAACCTGACGGACGGCTGGCACCTCGTCATCGAGGCGCTGAAGCTCAACGACATCAACACGATCTACGGTGTGCCCGGCATCCCGATCACGGATCTCGGTCGTCTCGCACAGGCCGCTGGAATCCGCGTCATCTCGTTCCGTCATGAACAGAATGCCGGCAACGCCGCGGCCATCGCCGGCTTCCTGACCAGGAAGCCCGGCGTTTGCCTCACGGTGTCAGCGCCGGGCTTCCTCAACGGTCTGAGTGCGCTGGCCAATGCGCAGACCAACTGCTTTCCGATGATCCTGATCAGCGGCTCCTCCGAGCGCGAGATTGTCGATTTGCAGCAGGGCGACTACGAAGAGATGGACCAACTGGCGATTGCCAAGCCCCTCTGTAAGGCGGCCTTCCGCGTGCTGCATGCCGCGGACATCGGCATTGGCGTCGCGCGCGCCATCCGCGCTGCTGTGTCTGGTCGCCCGGGCGGCGTCTATCTCGATCTGCCGGGCAAACTTTTCGCTCAGGTCATCGATGCGGACGCCGCAGCCAGGTCACTCGTCAAGGTCATCGATCCCGCGCCGGCCCAAATTCCCGCGCCCGACGCCGTCACGCGCGCGCTCGATCTGCTGAAGAGCGCGAAGCGACCCTTGATTATTCTCGGCAAGGGCGCCGCATACGCGCAGGCCGACGACCAGATTCGCAGCCTGGTCGAAAAGAGCGGCATACCGTTTCTGCCGATGAGCATGGCCAAGGGCCTGCTTCCAGACACGCACCCGCAGTGCGCCGGGGCCGCACGCTCGACGGTGCTGAAGGAGTCCGACGTCGTCATGTTGGTCGGCGCCCGGCTCAATTGGCTGCTGTCGCACGGCAAGGGCAAGACCTGGGGTGAGCCCGGATCGAAGCGATTCATCCAGATCGACATCGAGCCGAAGGAGATGGACTCGAACGTCGAAATCGCCGCTCCAGTGGTGGGCGACATCGGCTCCTGCGTCTCCGCGCTGCTCCAGGGCATGGGCGATCAGTGGCCGGCGGCGCCGGCCGACTGGATCACCGCAGTCAAGACCAAACGCGAGGAAAACGTCGCCAAGATGGCGCCGCGGCTGACGAACACCAAGTCACCGATGGACTTCCACGGCGCCCTGGGCGCCCTGCGCGCCGTCATCAAAGAGCGGCCGGATGCCATCCTCATCAACGAAGGCGCCAACACGCTCGATCTCGCGCGCAGCGTCATCGACATGTATCAACCGCGCAAGCGCCTGGACGTCGGCACCTGGGGCGTCATGGGCATCGGAATGGGCTTCGCCGTCGCTGCCGCCATCGAGACCGGTAAACCTGTGCTGGCGATCGAAGGCGACAGTGCCTTCGGGTTCTCCGGCATCGAGGTGGAAACGATTTGCCGGTACAACCTGCCGGTCTGCGTCGTCGTCTTCAACAACAATGGCATTTATCGCGGTACCGACGTCAATCCCGGCGGCTCGGATCCGGCGTTCACCGTCTTCGTCAAAGGCTCGCGTTACGACAGGTTGATTGAAGCCTTCGGCGGCGTCGGCGTGAATGCGACGACACCCGACGAGTTGAAGCGCGCCGTCGATGCGGCGATGGACTCCGGCAAGCCAACGCTCATCAACGCGGTGATCGACCCAACGGCCGGCACCGAGAGCGGCAGCATCGGGAAACTCAACCCGCAAAGCACTCGCAAGAAATAATCAACCGATTGGAGAGGCACTCATAGATGGGCAAGGCACTCGACGGCGTTCGCGTTCTCGACTTCACTCATGTTCAATCAGGGCCGACGTGCACGCAGCTTCTTGCGTGGCTGGGAGCCGACGTCATCAAGGTCGAACGCGCCGGCGAGGGGGACGTCACGCGCGGCCAGCTGCGCGACATTCCCGGAGTGGACAGTCTGTATTTCACGATGCTCAACGGGAACAAGCGCTCGATCACGGTCGACGGCAAGAACCCGAAGGGGAAGGCGATCCTCGAAGCGCTCGTGAAGAAATGCGATGTGCTCGTGGAGAACTTCGCCCCTGGCGCGCTCGACCGCATGGGTTTTTCATGGGAGCGTGTCAATCAGCTCAACCCACGCATGATTATGGCGTCGGTCAAGGGATTCGGCCCCGGCCCGTACGAAGACTGCAAAGTCTACGAGAACATCGCGCAGTGTGCGGGTGGCGCAGCGTCGACGACCGGCTTCGATGACGGCCCGCCGCTCGTCACCGGCGCGCAGATCGGCGACAGCGGAACCGGATTGCATCTGGCGCTGGGCATCGTGGCGGCCTTGTACCAGCGCCACACCACGGGCCGCGGTCAGCGCGTGCTCGCCGCGATGCAAGATGGCGTGCTGAATCTGTGCCGCGTGAAACTGCGCGACCAGCAGCGGCTCGCACGGACGCACGTCCTCGAGGAGTATCCGCAATACCCCAACGGCACGTTCGGCGATGCCGCCCCCCGGTCGGGGAACGCCTCCGGCGGCGGACAGCCCGGATGGATTCTCAAGTGCAAGGGCTGGGAAACCGACCCCAACGCCTACATCTACTTCATCACGCAGGCGCCGGTCTGGGACGCCATCTGCCAGGTGATCGGCCGCGAGGAATGGCTGACCGATCCGCGGTACGCAACGCCGAAGGCGCGGCTGCCGCATCTGTCCGAGATTTTCGACGGGATCGAGGAATGGACGAAGACGAAGACCAAGTTCGAGGCGATGGACATCCTCAACGAGCACGACATCCCGTGCGGACCGATTCTCTCCATGAAAGAGATCGCGGAAGAGCCCTCGCTTCGCAAGACCGGCACAGTCGTCGAGGTCGATCACCCGAAGCGCGGCACGTACCTCACGGTGGGCAATCCGATCAAGATGTCTGACAGTCCGGCCGACGTGAAGCGGTCGCCACTACTTGGCGAGCACACCGAGGAGATCCTGGCAGAGCTCGGCTTCGGAGCCAATGACATCGCAGCGCTGCGCGCCGAAAAAGTCATCTGAAACGGATCCAGATATGACCATGACCACCAACCCCACCGAAGAAGTCAGACGTGTGCTGGATACAGTCAAAGCCGAAGGCCGCACCGCGCTCACCGCACCCGAAGGCAAGCTCGTATGCGAGGCGTACGGGATCGCCGTTCCCAGGGAAGGCGTGGCGACCTCGGCCCGCGAGGCGGCGGCGATTGCCACGGCGATGGGCTTTCCGGTGGTGCTCAAGGTCGTCTCGCCGGAGATCCTGCACAAGACCGAGGCCGGAGGCGTGCTGGTTGGCGTGAACAACGCCGAGGACGTCCAGAAGGGCTTCGATACCATCATCGCCAACGCCAAGAAGTACAACGCGAAGGCGAACATCCTCGGCGTCCAGGTGCAGCAGATGCTCGCCGGTGGTCAGGAAGTGATCATTGGTGCCGTCACCGATCCCGTGTTCGGCAAGCTGGTCGCCTTCGGTCTGGGCGGTGTCCTGGTCGAAGTGCTCAAGGACATCACGTTCCGTCTGTCGCCCGCGACACAGGATGACGCGTTGTCGATGCTCGACGGCATCGCCGCGGCGCCGATACTCAAGGGCGTCCGCGGTGCGGATCCGGTCAATCGCGACGCGCTCGCGAAGATGATCCTGAACGTGTCTCAGCTCATCTCCGACCATCCGGAAATCGCGGAGATGGACCTCAACCCGGTCTTTGCGACGAAGGACGGAGCGATCGCAGCCGACGTCCGGATCGTCGTCGATCCGTCACCCGCACCGGCGCGATATCGCCCGAAGCACGAAGACATCGTGCGCGATATGAACCGCATCATGAAGCCGAAGGCGGTCGCCGTCATCGGCGCCTCGGCCGAGGCCGGCAAGATCGGCAACTCGGTCATGAAGAACCTGATCAACGGCGGCTACACGGGGCACATCTATCCGATCAATCCCTCGGCCGGCGAGATCATGGGACTGCAGGCATACAAGAGCGTCAAGGACGTTCCCGGCGACATCGACGTCGCGGTGTTCGCGATTCCGGCCAAGTTCGTCGCCGCGGCAATCGCCGAGTGCGGCGAGAAGAAGATTCCGGGCGCGGTCCTCATTCCTTCGGGGTTTGCCGAAGTCGGCAATCACGAGGGGCAGAAGGAGCTCGTCGCCGTCGCCCAGAAATACGGCGTCCGCCTGATGGGCCCGAACATCTACGGTTTCTATTACACCTGGAGCAATCTCTGCGCGACGTTCTGCACGGCCTACGACGTCAAAGGCCACGCGGCGTTGTCGTCGCAGTCGGGTGGGATCGGGATGGCGATTATTGGCTTCTCCCGCTCGGCGAAAATGGGCGTCTCGGCCATCGTCGGCTTGGGGAACAAGTCGGATATCGATGAAGACGATCTGCTGACGTTCTTCGAGCAGGATGACAACACCCACATCATCGTGCAGCACTGCGAGGACCTGAAGGACGGCCGCGCGTTCGCCGAAGTGGCGAAGCGCGTGTCGAAGAAAAAGCCAGTCGTCGTGCTGAAGGCCGGACGCACGGCCCTCGGATCCAAAGCCGCCGCCTCGCACACCGGCGCGCTCGCCGGCAACGACAAGATCTACGACGATGTGCTCCGGCAGTCCGGCGTGATTCGGGCGCGATCGCTGCGCGAGATGCTCGAGTTCGCGCGCGCACTTCCGATCCTGCCGGCACCGAAGGGCGACAACATCGTCATCATCACGGGCGCCGGCGGCTCCGGCGTCCTGTTGTCTGATGCGGTCGTGGACAACGGCCTGTCATTGATGGCGTTCCCGCCGGACCTCGATGCGGGATTCAAGAAGTTCATCCCCCCGTTCGGCGCGTCCGGCAACCCCGTCGACATTACGGGCGGCGAACCGCCGAAGACCTACCAGAACACCGTACGGTTCGGACTCGAGGATCCGCGTATCCATTCGCTCATCCTCGGTTACTGGCACACGATCGTCACGCCACCGATGGTATTCGCCAGGCTCCTGGCTGAGATCGTGGAGGAAATGCGGGCGAAGGGCATCGACAAACCGGTCGTCGTGTCTCTGGCGGGGGATGTGGAGGTCGAAGAGGCGTCCGAATATCTCTTTGCACACAGGATTCCAGCCTATCCCTATTCAACGGAGATTCCGGTGGACGTGCTCGGCGCCAAGTACAAGTGGGCGCGCGCCGCCGGATTGCTCTGACCTGAATGGAGCGGGCGGCTTTAGCCGAGGCGGACCAATCTGGTCGGGTTTTGGGGTAGAATTACAGGCAGTGTTTCTCTCAAATTGCTGCTGTACCTGCGCTTGTTGTATGAGGACCCCATCGGTCCCGGCGCTAACGGTCCAGCTGTTTGGGTAACAACCAGAAACACAAAGAGCTGAAACGAAGCCCGGGACAAAATCCCGGGCTTTTTTTATGCACGAAAGGCACGAACGCCGTCGAAGCTCACGAAGAAAACGCCCTTCTTCGTGCCCTTCGATCTCGTCGTGGCCTTCGTGGTTTCAACAATGTCTACAGTGGCCTTATCTCCGGACGTAACGACCGACCTCCGCCTCGACCACCTCCGCGCGCTGGAAGCCGAAAGCATCCACATCATGCGCGAGGTGGTGGCCGAGTTCGAGCGGCCGGTCATGCTCTATTCGATCGGCAAGGATTCCTCGGTCCTGCTCCGGCTCGCGCAGAAGGCGTTCTACCCCGGCCCCATTCCGTTCCCGCTCCTCCACGTCGACACGACCTACAAGTTCCGCGAGATGATCGAGTTCCGCGATCAGATGGCGAAGGCCGTCGGCGCGCGGTTGATCGTCCACACGAACCAGGAAGCGATCTCCGACGGGACACAGCCCTTCAAGGTCGGGACGCAGCGCTGCTGCGGCCTTCTCAAGACGAAGGCGCTCCTCGACGGTCTGGAATCCGGCAACTTCGACGCCGCGATCGGCGGCGCCCGGCGCGACGAGGAGCGCTCGCGTGCGAAGGAGCGCGTCTTCTCGGTCCGCGACCCGAACGGGCAGTGGGATCCGAAACGCCAACGGCCCGAGCTCTGGAATCTGCTCAACGGGAAACTGCGGCCGGGCGAGAGTATCCGCGTCTTCCCGCTGTCCAACTGGACCGAGCTCGACGTGTGGCACTACATCGCGCTCGAGAAGATTCCGATCGTGCCGCTGTACTTCGCCAAGGAACGCGAGGTCATCGTTCGCGGCAACTCGCTGATCGTCCAGGAGCAGCCCTTCGTCGTCACGATGCCTGGCGAGAAGCCGCAGCTGGTGAAGTGCCGCATGCGCTCGCTCGGCTGCTCGCCCTGCACCGGCGCCATCCGCTCGGATGCGGACACGGTCCCCAAGATCATCAGCGAGCTGATTGCCACGCGGCAGTCCGAGCGGCAGCTGCGCATCATCGACCACGATCAGGACGGCTCGATGGAGCTGAAAAAGCGCGAGGGCTACTTCTGATGGCGGTATACGGATCAGAAGGAGGCCTGCTCCGCATCTGCACCGCCGGCAGCGTGGACGACGGGAAGAGCACGCTGATCGGCCGGCTGCTGTACGACTCGCAGTCGGTGTATGAGGATCAGGTCAGCTCGGTCGAGAAGGCGTCGAAGAACCGCAACGCCGGTCCGATCGACTTTTCGCTGTTCACCGACGGCCTGCGCGCCGAACGCGAACAGGGCATCACGATCGACGTCGCCTACCGGTATTTCGCGACGGCGCGGCGCAAGTTCATCCTCGCCGACACACCCGGGCACGAGCAGTACACGCGCAACATGGCCACCGGTGCGTCGACGGCGGACGTGGCCATTCTGCTGATCGACGCCCGCAACGGCGTCCGCGCGCAGTCGAAGCGGCACGCGCGCATTGCCCGGCTGCTCGGCATCCAGGACTTCGTCCTGGCCATCAACAAGATGGACCTCGTCGACTACGATCGCGACGTCTACGACAAAATCCAGGACGACTTCGAGGAATTCCTCACCGGCGCCGCCGTCCACGCGATCCCGATGAGCGCGCTGAACGGCGACAACGTCATCACGCGCAGCGATCGGACTCCGTACTTCGACGGCCTGCCGCTGCTCGAGTATCTCGAGACGGTGCAGGTGCACCGCAATCTGCCGGCGGCTCCGTTCCGCTTCCCCGTCCAGCTGGTCGCACGGCCGGACCAGGATTTCCGCGGCTACGCGGGGCAGATCGCGTCGGGCATCGTCCGCGTCGGCGACCGTCTGACCACATGGCCCTCGGGAAAGTCAGCGGTGGTCGAACGCATCGTGACGTGGGACGGCGACCTCGACATGGCGTTCGCGCCGATGTCCGTCACGTTGACGCTGGACCACGAAATCGACATCAGCCGCGGCGACGTGCTGACGATCGAGCCGGCGTTCGTCGGGCAGAAGTTCGAGGCCGAGGTCGTCTGGATGGACGAGAAGCCGCTCGACCCGGGCCGCGTCTATCTGCTCAAGCAGGGCACGCGGACGGTCACGGCGGAAGTGAATCACGCGCTGGTGATGAACCAGATCGGCACGGTGCAGGTGTCCACCGCACGTCCGCTCGTGTTCGATCGGTATGCCGAGAACCGCGGGACGGGCAGCTTCATCCTCATCGATCCGGCGACGCAGTTTACGTGCGGCGCGGGCATGATCGGCGAGCCGGTTCGCGAAACGACCCATCTGCACGCGGCACCGCTGACGTTCGCCGAACGGCTGGCGCACATGGCACGCCGGGCGTCGTCCGATGACGAGGCGGCGGAGCTGATCCGCAAGGCACTCGAGGAAATGTTGACGTGAACTCCCAACTCCCCACACCCAACTCCCACGCGCTCGTGGAGGGAGCGAAGGAGGTGATCGCTTCCGCTCTCGCGGCAGCGACGCGCCCGTGCATCACCTCGAGCTTCCAGGTGGAGTGTGTCGTCCTGACCCACATGCTGCTGCAGGAGCGGCCGGACCTTCCCGTCCTGTTCCTGGACACGTTCCATCATTTCCCGCAGACGCTCGCCTACCGCGACGAGCTCACGGAGCGATGGAAGCTGAATCTGATCAATCTGCGCGCGAAGGAACCGCAGGTCGGGTTGTGGGAGCGCGAGAGCACGCAGGCGTGCTGCGCGCGTCATAAGGTTGAACCGTTGTTCAGCGCCCTGGCCGACTACGACACCTGGTTCACCGCACTGCGGCGCGACCAGTCGCCGTCGCGCGCGAACCTGAAGGAAGTGGAGCCGTTCCAGCTCCCCGCGAAGACGATCTCACGCGTGGCGCCGATTGCGGGCTGGCACGCACGCGACGTCTGGAAGTACGCCAAGGAGCACGATATCCCGCTGCTGCCGCTCTACGAGCTTGGCTACACCAGCATCGGCTGCGAGCCGTGCACGACGCTCCCGCTCGATCCCAACAACCCGCGCTCCGGCCGCTGGCAGGGCGAGAAGCTCGAGTGCGGGATTCATATTCAGGCCAAGTAAAGGCACGGCTCTAAACCACGAAGGCCACGAAGAATCGAAGACCACGAAGACGATCATCGATCGATTTCGTGATCTTCGATCCTTCGTGATCTTCGTGGTTAAGAAAGAATCAGCTATCGCCCGGCGCGCGCCGCTCGCAGTTCGAGCGCGAGGCGCCGCAGCTCGCGCAACTCCGCCGACGGCGGCTGACTGTCGTCCCAGCTCGCGCGGTAGACGCGGACGACGTCGCCCTCCCGCCGCTTCAGCGCAATCGTCGTCTGGATGCAATCACGGCAAATCCCGGATGGCGTCCGGCGAATCCAGTGACTCTCGAGGATGGATGCAATCGTCGCTGTGACCGGTTGCAGCATCGGTGCGGCGATCGGTGTGGCGCACGGTGCCGGACCGCACGCCATCTGCCCGTTCGAGGTGATCGTCACCGAACCGATTCCCTGGCCGGTGAATCCACCGCTCGTGTGGATACGCAACGACC
>JBOGIQ010000260.1:0-8748 GCA_050742535.1 Vicinamibacterales bacterium
GCTCCGGCCGCGGCCGGAGCGCCTGATTGACCGTTACTTCTTGAGTTTCACGAGCGTGTAAAGGATCGACTGATCCCTGAAGGTCAACTCCACGCGGAAGCACGTCTCGCCCCTGACAGACGGCGTCTTCCAGTTCTGGATGAACTGCCGACCCGCCAGCGCCGCCACGAGGGCAACACGCCGTCCAGCCTGAACTGTCACGTTCTGTCTCCCTTGAACGCTCATCGGCACACCTCTCCGACCTGGCCGTGACGGCCGTGTGATTCCGGGTTGGTTGGGAAGGTCGCCGGACCGGGCTGGGGCAAGCGACGTGCCCACAGGAGACCCGACGAAGATGGCCCGAAAGTGTGATGCGGGTCATCTCGCGCGGCTGGAAAGGTGCGGCGCGCGCAGAATTCCTACTGAAAGACCGTGGACGGATCAGGCAGAGACCTGATTTCCGCCCCCTTTACCATCTAGCGCGAATTCCTGTGTAAGCTATGTCCGCTTATCCACCCGGAGGTTGTTTGATGCGTGCACGATATGTCCTGCTTCTGACCGTCTTCGCCTTGGCCGCAACCGTGAAGCCCGCGCCGGCGCACCATTCGTTCGCCGCCGAATTCGACGCGAACAAGCCGTTCAAAATGACCGGCAAGGTGACGGAAGTCCGGTGGATGAACCCGCACACGTTCTTCTACATCGACGTCAAGGATGACAAGACCGGCAAAGTGGTCAACTGGGGCATGGAGATGGGCAGCCCGAACATCCTGATGCGCAACGGCTGGCGGCGCGACACGATGAAGATTGGCGACGAGGTGACCGTGGAAGGGAGCCTGGCCAAGGACGGTACACCCACGGGCAACGCCCGCAGCGTTGTGTTGACGGCAAGCGGCAAGCGTCTGTTCGCGGGATCGAGCCAGGGAACAACGCCGTAGTAGGTGGCCTGGGTGGCCTGGGTGGCCTGGGTGGCCTGGGTGGCCTGGGTGGCCTGGGTAGATAGAGGCCGACGTTTACGTCGGCCTTTCTATTGATACCGGAAAATTTTCGCGCCTCCCCATCCGCAGACGATCGCCGACGCCGCCAGCGCCGCAACATGCGGCGCGGCTGATCCGGCCCCGTACCCGAAGTTCACCAGCTTGTGCAGCGCATCCATCGTCCAGCCCGTGGGCAGGACGAGTGCGAGCGACTGCATCCACGGCGGCGTGATCTCGATCGGCCACCAGCAGCCGCCGAGCGCGGCCAGGACCATCGTCGTCAGCACGCCGCCGCCGGCCATCTGCGGCTGCGTGCGCGCGATGTTTCCGAGCAGCAGCGCGAACGACGCGTTGAACGACGCCCACGCCACGAGGACGAGCACGACCATCGGCAGCGACGGTCCCCAATCCACGCGGAAGAGCAGGCGGCCGACCAGCATCGCGAAAGCGATCTGGACGAGGCCGAGCGCCATCCGCGACGTCCATTTGCCGGCGACGATCGCGCCCGGCGTGATCGGCGTCGAGGCGAGGCGGCGAAGCAGCCCGTGATGCCGCTCCACCACCAGCAGGATGGCACCGCTCGTCAGCAGGATCAGCATGGTGAACATCACCATCGTGCCGGGCACGGCCTGGGCGAAACCTTCGGGGACCTCCTCCCGCCTGCCGGCCGCCGTGACCGCCACGGTGAGCGTTCGCGGCACGGAAGCCAGCGCCGCGAGCGCTTCCGCGGTTAGCGGCTGTCTGGTGGATTTCAGCACCGCGAGATCGCCAACCACGCCGTAGAGCGCGCGCGACACGCGAAACTGATCGAGGTTCGCATTCACGTTGTCGCTATTGAGCTCGAGCGTGGCCTGCACCTGAGTCCCGGCCTGCACGCTGTCGTCGGTGAACGCCGGAAGCACGAGCCGGCGCGAGTGCTCCGCAAACGCTTCCGCGGTCGCCGGCCGCTCGACGCGGAAGTTACTCGACGTCAACCGCCCGACGATGGCGTCGAGAACGACTCCGCGCGGGGCGTCCGTCCGCAGCGCGAGCGGATCGGGGCGATTGGGATCGCCGCCGCCAAACCCTCCGGTCACAGTGCCGATGAAATAGAAGAACAGCAGCGGCATCGCGAACACCCAGAGGAGCGTCTCGCGCTGTCGCAGCATGAACGACAGGTCGGTGCGGGCGATGAAGGCGGCGGAGCGGAACCACTCACGCATTGGCGAAGCTCCGCAGCCGGCGCCAGGACACCAGGTAGCAAAGGAGCGCCGGGAGGCCGATGCCCAGCGCGGCAAGCGCCAGCGACGGCATCGAGACGTCGCCGTACAGCAGTTCCTTCAGGCGTGTCACGCCGAGGCCGTTCGGCGTCCAGCGGCCCACCGAAACCATCCACGCCGGCATCGCCTCGAACGGAAAGAACGAGCCGCCAAGCATCATCAACGGAAACGTGACGACACCGGCGAGCATCTCGGAACCGCGCTGGCTTCGGGCGACGAGGTGCAGGAGCGTCAGCATCGCGAGCAGCGCGCCGCAGACATAGGCACACCAGACGAGCGCCAACGGAACGCGCGACCACGCCAGGTCGAACAAGGCAACGGCGCCGAGGAGGCCCGCGAACGCGACGACGGACGCCACGACGATCCCGGCGACGAGCTTCCCGGCGAGCAGCCGTCCGGCACTCTGCGGTGTTGTCAGCAGCCGGCGAAGCGTCCCTTCCTGCTTTTCATCCCAGACGTCGACGCTCATGCCCTGGGCGATGAAGAGAAACGCCATGAACAGCATGCCCGGGAGGAACAGCTGCCCGAAGTTGAGCGGTTGCGCCCCCGTGCCGGTCTTCACCGACAGGGTGAGCACCGGCGGAAGGAGCACGCCCTGCAGCTCGGTCAATCGCTGGTTGACTTCCACGGCGATTGCGGCCACGTCGGCGTCCGGCGCCGGGCCGGATGGCGGCGCGCTGGCAATCCTGCCGAGCGGTTCCGAGAACAGCTGCCGACCGTAGAAGGCCCCTTCGACCACCACGTCCAGCATCTGCCGCACCATCGCGGGCAGAACACGCTCGGCCGGATTCGTCACGAGTTGCAGGCGGGCCGAACCGGTGCCGACCACTGCGTTCTGAAATCCGGCCGGGATGACGAGGAGTGCCGTGGCCTCTCCAGCGCCAATCCGCCGGCGCCCTTCGTCGAGCGTCACCTCCTCGAGGTCGATTGGCGTGTTACCCCGACGGGCCACCGTCGGAAACAGGGCGCTGAGCGCCGTGTTGTCCTGATCGACGAACAGGACGCGCGCGCGCGGCGGCGTCTCGCCGCCGCCGCTGGAAATGAAACTCAGGAGACCGCCAAGGAGCAGCGGCAGGCCGATCCAGATCGACAGCGCGGCCGGATCCGCCATGCGCCGCCGGATGTCCTTCGCCGCCGCGACGAGAACGAACTTCACTTACTCGCGCAGCTCCCGGCCGGTCAGCGTGATGAACAGGCTCTCGAGGCTCGGCACGCTCAACGTCGTCTCGTGAATGTCGGATCCGGCCGAAGCCAGCGCGGTGAAGATCGCCGGCAGCTTCCGCGATGCGCCGACGGTGGCAATCGTGAGGGCGTCGGCCGCGGCGGACAAGACCTTCACGTCGTCCACCGCCTCGAGCGCCCGGGTGGCGGCGGCGGAGTCGAACCGGCCGGCCAGCCGCACCAGATCCTTCTCCCCGACCATGCGGCGCAGCTCGTCGAGCGTTCCCATCGCAAGCAGCTTGCCGCGATCGACGATGGCGATGCAGTCGCAGAGATCCTGCGCTTCTTCCATGTAGTGCGTCGTGTAAATCACCGTGGTGCCGGCGCGCGCCTGTTCGCGCACGAGCTCGAGCAGGCGAACACGGCTCTGCGGATCGACGCCGGCCGTCGGCTCGTCGAGGAGCAGCACCTTCGGGTTGTGGACGATGCCACACCCGAAGTTCAGCCGCCGCTTCATTCCGCCGCTGAAGGTGGACGTGTGGTCTTTGCCGCGATCAGCAAGGCCAATGAGCGCGAGCACCTCGGCGACGCGACGCCGCAGCGGCTCGCCCGTGACGCCGTAGGCGGATCCCCAGAACTCCAGGTTGGCCGACGCGGAGAGATCGCTGTAGAGCGCCAGTTCCTGCGGGACGATGCCGAGGTGACGGCGCGCTGCCGGCCCGTCGGTTACCACATCGTGTCCGCTGACGGTTATCCGCCCCGAGGTCGGCTTCAGCAGGCCGGAGATACAGCTGATGGTTGTCGTCTTGCCGGCGCCGTTCGGACCAAGAAGGCCGAAAATGCTGCCCTTTTCGGCCGTAAAGCTGACGTCGTCCACAGCGACGAGGTCGCCGTAGTGCTTGCGCAGCTGTTGAACGTCGATCATGACGTCACGTCGTGTCCGCCTTTCCGCCGCCGCCAAGGCTATGGCGGACCCGCCGTAGCTTCAGCGAAGGCGGGCAGGCGGATTCTGAAGGCCAGCGGATAGTACACTGCCGTCATGACGATACAAGCCGTCGCGGTGTTCCTTGCTGCGTCAATGGCTGCCGTCGCAGCGCAGGCGACCGCAGCCGCGCAGGAAACCAGGGTTCCGGAAGACTCGCAGCTCGTGTCCATCAACGGCTGCGCGAAGAACGGCAACTTCATCGTCGGCGACCGCCGCGAGGATCAGCCCGGCTCGCTCGAAATCGAGCCCGGGCGGCGGTTCCGCCTCGAAGGCGCGAAGAAGCTGTTGAACGACATCAAGGCGCACCAGCGCACGGCAATGCAGGTCACCGGACTGATTCGCAAGGTCGACGTGAATGGACCGCAGGGAGTAGGCGTGCTGGGCGGCCGCGTGCGGATCGGCGGGGCGCGCGTGCCTCAGGATCCGATTTCGAATCCAGCCCGCGACCCCGCGTATAACCAGGCGGTCATCGACGTCCGGTCGTGGAAAGCGCTGACGGGAGACTGCAGATAGGAAGCCTCGTCACACGGACCGTATTCGGGCAGTGAGCCATCCGATCGCCGACCCGACGGCGATCGGACCAAACACCGCCGCGAGAATGAGCGACACTCCGCGGAAGGGAACTCCGCGCAGCATATCGAGCGCCAGCGGGAAGATCGCCGCAAGCGTGTAAGCGACGGTAAACGCGGAAAAAATCTGCCGCGCCTCCGCACGGCTGCGCGCGCGCTCGAACTGCGTGACATCTCGCGGATCACGTACAGCAGCAACGCGCGACGGTCACCGCGGGCGACCTTCCGCATGCGCGCGCACACCTGCCGCAGGGTCGATGCCTGTTCGACCTGAACATCTATCCCGGGGGCGCGGTCGGCCAGACGCGCGTCGAGCGGCGCATACGGGCGCGCAGCACGAAGGCTATCGCGGTACAGATTCCGCGCGATGGTCAGCAGATACGCCCGCACGGTCTCCTGGCGGATACGGTCGCGTGCGGTCCAGGCGCGGACAAATGTGTCCGCGGTCAGATCCTCGGCACGCGCCGCGTCACCGGTGAGAAACAGCGCAAACCGGTAGACGTCCCGGTAATACCGTTCGTAGAGCTCCCGGAAAGGGTCCATCAGCGTTCGCCAAGGATACGCAGATGGTCGGGAAAGGTTACGGATGCGGAATCCCAACTCCCGCCGCTCAGTGGCGTTGGGAGTTGGGAATGGGAAGTTGGGAGTCTACTTCTTCGTCGCGGTGAGCTTCGTTCCGTTGGCGGTCAACGTCATCGTATTGCCGCTGACCTTGCCGCTGTAGGTCGCCCCGCCAGCGGTGAACGTGATCTCGTCGGCGCGCAGCTTACCGTTCGACACCTGCGCCGATCCGAGCGTACCGCTCAGCATCTGGAACGTCTGGTTGAGCGTCAGCGTGCCGCGGCCCGGAACGTCCCATGCGCCCTGAACCTTCGCCGGCACGATCCACAGGTGAGCGGTGCACCAGCTGACACAGTCGCCGCCGACGGTCTGCGTCTCGTCCGGCGTCCAGTCCTCCATCGTGAAGGTGTTCGAGACGATGCGCGTGCCGGGTCGCATGTTGAGGATCGTCGGCCGCAGTTTCATGTTGAGCTGCGGCAGCAGGAACAGCGTGATGACGTTCGCCTTGGAGAAGTCGGTCTCGAAGATGTCGGCCTTGCGGAAGGTGGCTTTATCGGCAACGCCGGCGGTCTGCGCCGCCTTCTGCGAGAGCGCCACCATGTCGGGGTTGTACTCGATGCCTTCCGCGCGGGCGCCGCGCTTCGCGGCCGTGATGACCGTGCGGCCGTCACCCGAGCCGAGGTCCATGTGGAAGTCCTGCGGCGTCAGCTTGGCCATGTCGAGCATCTTCTCGACGAGGGCCTGCGGCGTCGGCACCCACACGACGTCCTTGCCGGGCTGGCCGACCTGCGGCTCGAACGGCTTCGTCTGGGCGCCAGCCTGCGCGAACGCGCTGCCATGGGCCAGGACCACGGACGTCACAAAAATCAACAGAATACGTGCGTAGCGTGAATTCATCATCAACCTCGTAAACCTGAAGGCCATATCGCATCCCCTAAATGCGTTAGCGCGGATTTTCGTGGGGCGAACCCGCAGGGTTCGCGCCACGGAGGTGAAATCCGCGCTGGGAAGCGGAATCTTAATACGATTCGCGCTTTAATTACGCGCATGAAGCTCATAGCGCTTACCGCGACGTCCCTGCTGCTGTCGACCTTGCTCGGCGCGCAGTCCCCTATTCCCACCCGCGGCGGCGGGGCCCCACTCGACTCGCCTGGCTCGCTCGGGGCAGGCGGGCGCCAGGCCGGGCAGGGACCGCGCGGGGGCGGGGCCTTCGATGCCTCGACCCTGCCGTCGAGCCCGGCAGCCGTGCCGCTGCCGTCAATGAGCCCACCAGTCGGCGGCCCCGGCCCGATGTTCGAATCGCTGATGGCCCTGCCGGCCGGCGACGATCTCGCGCACTTCAAATACGAGGCCTCCGAATACTTCGTGTCCGGTACCGCGAACGGGCAGCCATACACGACGCGGATCGTGATCCGGAAACCGGTGGACGCCGCGCGCGCCAGCGGCCTGCTGCTGGCGGAATCGATGCACCCGAGCGGCAACGCGTGGATGTTTCACTTCACGCACCGCTACTCGATGAGCGCGGGTCATATCGGCCTCGACGTGCTGACCAGCACGCACGAGCCGTTCGTCGAGTTCAACGAGCAGCGCTACCGGAATCTGCGCGTTGCGCCGGGGCAGGCGCCGGAGATCCTCGCGCAGGTCGGCGCATTGATGAAGTCGAAGGACAGCCCGATTGCCGCGTACCGGATTCGCAAGATGATTCTGGCGGGAACGTCGGCGTCCGCGGCGGTCGTGATCAATTACCTGCCGGCGCATACCGTGCTTCGCCTTGCGGACATGCGTCCGATCTACGACGGGTTCCTGCCGACCAGCACTGGAGCGACGATCGCGGTGCAGGCCACGGCCGGTGGCACCGCGCGGCCGGTCGACGTTCCAATCGTGCAGGTGCCGACGATGACCGAAGTGGCATCGGCCAACGTGACGGCGCGGCAGGACAGCGACGCGCCGGGAAATCAGTTCCGCGTCTACGAGTTTCCCGGCATGGCGCACATCGATTCGCGCGACGCGGCGGCCTACTACCCGAACCCGTGCAAGCTGCCGATCAGCCGCTTCCCCATGGCGGCGTACATGTCGGTTGCGCTGGACCACCTGTGGAAGTGGGTGGACAAGGGAACGGTTGCACCGCGCGCCGATCGCATTCTCGTGGACCGCAATGACGCGAACGACGGATCGCTCATGGCGCTCGACGAATACGGCAATCCTCGCGGCGGCATCCGCAACCCGTACGTCGACGTGCCGGTGAAAGCGTTCGCCGTTCGCAACGCCGGCGCGTCTCCACCCGTTGCCAACGCGCATCCGTTCGTGGCGTCACGGACACCGGAAGCGCAGGCGCAGCTGTGCGGGCTTGCCGGCTACGAGGTGGCAATGACGCCGGCGCAATTGAAGAAGCTCTACAAAGACGCGAAGTCCTATCGCGCGCGGGTCGAGAAGCGCCTCGACGAGCTGACGAAGCAGGGCTGGTCGCTGCCGGTGTACAGGGAAATCATTCTCAGGGATGCAGCGGCGGTGAATTTCTGAGGTCCGCCTGAAGGCGGACACTACGATCAGGCCAAGGCGGACACGACGATCAGGCCAAGGCGGACACGACGACAGGCCCTAATACAGCCTGGTCGCGTAGCTCTCGTCGATCGACGCCTGCAGCTCCTCGACGCTCTGCGTCGTCACGTTTTGATCCTTCAGCATCTGCGCGTAGGTCGGCAGCTCGGTGCGCTCGATACGATAGTCGTCCTGCCACAGCCTGGAGCGCATCAGCGCCTTCGCGCAGTGCAGGTAGGCTTCGCGCACGGTCACGCGCATCGCGGAGCGCGGGTGCTTGCCGTTCACGGTCCAGCGTTCGACGAACGCCGGTTCCATCGTGATCTCGGCCACGCCGTTGATTCGCAGCGTCTCGTTGACGCCCGGGATGAAGAACAGCAGCCCCACCTGCGGATTGGCGACGACGTTGGTCAGCGAGTCGAGCCGGTTGTTGCCGGGCCAGTCGGGAATGAGGAGCGTCCCGTCGTCGAGGACGTGCACGAATCCCGGGGCGTCGCCGCGCGGCGTGACGTCCGAGCCGCCGGCGCTCGACGTTCCCAGACACAGAAACGGCGACAGGCTGATGAAGCGGCGCATGTGCGCGTCGAGCGCCGTCAGCGACTTGCGCAGCGATCGTTCGAGCGGCTGCGGATAGCAGTCGCGCAGTTCTTCACGCGTGGCAATGGTGCTCATGTTGGCCTCTGACACGGTCCGCCTAAAGGCGGACACTACGGCGGTCCGCC
>JBOGIQ010000261.1:0-8711 GCA_050742535.1 Vicinamibacterales bacterium
CGCGGCGGTCTTCTTCGTGCCGCCTTCGACGATCAGTTGCCCGCACGCGGCGCGGATGTCCTGACCGCGGCTCTTCCTGACGGATACGGTGATGTGCCGATCAGCGAGGATCTGTGCGAAGCGATCGACGCGTGTGTCGGATGGCCGCTCGTATGGAATTCCCGGGGCCGGATTCAGCGGGATGAGGTTGACCTTTGCCTTGATTCCGGCGAGCAGCTTGACCAGCCGGCGGGCATCGTCGGGCGTATCGTTCACGCCGTCGAGCAAGACGTACTCGAACGTGATGCGGCTGCGCTTCTTCAGAGGAAACCGCCGGCACGCGTCGAGGATGTCGGCCAGTGGATATTTCTTGTTCGGCGGGACCAGCGCCGTCCGTTGCTCGTCCGTTGTGGCGTGAAGCGATACCGCCAGATTTGGCATCAGCGGCTCGCGCGCCAGGCGTTCAAGCCCGGGGACGATTCCGACGGTCGACAATGTGATGCGGCGAGGGGATACCGCGAGGCCGTGCTCCGAGTGCAGGATGCGCAGCGCCTTCATCGTGTTGTCGTAGTTGTGGAGCGGCTCACCCATCCCCATCAGAACGATGTTGAACGGGAAGTCGAGAAGACTCGTGGCGGCGGCCAGAACCCGGACCTGACCGGCGATCTCTCCGGCCGTCAGATTGCGGACCAGTCCCATCTTGCCCGTCAGGCAGAATCCGCACGACATGGCGCATCCGACCTGTGTCGAAATACAGAACGTCATCGACGGTGTATCGGGGATGAAGACCGACTCGATATGACGGTGGTCGGCGAGTTCGAGCACGAACTTGCGGGTGCCGTCGGCGGAGCGTTCGTCGCTGACGATTCGCGGAGTCGAGACGGTGAAGTCCTGGGCGAACTGCGAGCGGAGCGTCCGCGAAAGGTCGGTCATCCGCTCGAAATCCGTGATGCCGCGGCGGTAAATCCAGCGGTAGAGCTGCCGCGCGTGGAATGGTTCGATACCGCGCGACTCGAGGGTATGCTCGAGCTCGCTCAGCTCCAGGGCGGCGACGTCCACGGATCGCGAGGTCATGGATATCTCTCGCATTTTCTACAAGATGCGAACAGTCGATTGTACAACGGCGGCGTTGCCGGGCTCCCCGACACACGGTGTTTTCGATTGCGGCTGCCGAGGCGCGCGTGCTATCATCCGTTTGTTCTTCTAATCCCCTGTCAGTCAACAATTTGCGGCGATTATCGCCGTCGTTGGCGGGCGCGGCCAGGCGACCATCGTTCCCAGATTTGAGCGACGTGACTGAATCAGCAATCGTCCGCGAGGTGTTGCCGAATGGGCTCCGTCTTCTCACGGAGCGGATGCCGCAGGTTCGTTCGGTCAGCATCGGCGTGTGGCTCGCGCGCGGCTCGCGGCACGAGCCGCAGGAGCGGGGCGGCATCGCGCATTTTGTCGAGCACATGCTCTTCAAGGGGACCGGCACGCGAACGGCCGAAGACATCGCCCAGGCCATCGATTCCGTCGGCGGGCAGATGGACGCGTTCACGGCCAAGGAGTACGCCAGCTACTACATCAAGGTCCTCGACGAGCATCTGCCGTTCGCCCTCGAGGTGCTGTCGGACATCGTGATGAACCCACGGTTCAGCGCCGACGACATCGAGCGCGAAAAAAAGGTTGTTCTCGAAGAGATCAAGATGGTCGAGGACACGCCCGACGACCTGGTGCACGAGCTGTTCACCGAGAACTTCTGGGCTGACCATCCGCTCGGCCGGCCCATCCTCGGAACCAAGGAAACGGTCGAGTCGCTCGATGCCGAGGCGCTGACGCGCTATTTTCGGGGAGCGTACACCGCACCGCACCTGATCGTGTCTGCGGTCGGCAACGTCGATCACGCGCGGGTCCGCGATCTCGTAGCGCGGATATTCGCTGCACTGCCGACGGATACGACGCCGGTTTCGGACGCTCCGCCCCGCGTGGTGCCGTGCACGATCATCCGCAACAAGGAACTGGAGCAGAGCCATGTCTGCCTCGGCACGGCCGGCTACCGCCAGGATCACGAAGATCGCTATTCGAGCTACGTGATGAACACCGTGCTCGGCGGCTCCATGAGCTCGCGGCTGTTTCAGAATGTCCGCGAGAAACGCGGTCTCGCCTACGCGGTGTTCAGCGGCCTCAGCGCCTACCGCGACACCGGCTCGATGACCATCTATGCCGGCTGTGCCAATGACGCTGTCGGGGAACTGATCGACGTCGTGATCGGCGAGCTTCGGCGCATGAAGGACGAGCCGCTGCCGGATGCGGAACTGCGGCGGGCGAAGGACCACCTCAAGGGCAGCCTGATGCTGAATCTCGAGAGCACCTCCAGCCGGATGTCGCACATCGCCCGTCAGGAGATCTACTTCGATCGGCAGTTTGGCCTCGACGAGACGCTCGAGGGTGTCGAGCGTGTCACCCCTGATGACATCCAGCGCGTTGCGCGCGATTTATTCGCGTCCGATGCGCTCGCGGCGACAGTACTCGGCGCGGTGAACGGTCTGCAGATTTCGAGGGAGCGACTGTGGCTGGGTTAAGCCACGCCGCAAAGGCGTTCCGGTAGGTTAATGCGGGGTCGATGATAGGACGCTATACCCACCCTGAGATGGGTCGCCTCTGGAGCGACCAGTACAAGTACGAAACGTGGCTGCAGGTGGAGATTGCGGCCGCAGACGCGATGGCGCGCGCCGGAATCGTCCCCGCCGAGGCGGCCCGTGATATCCGGCAGCGCGCCGCCTTCGACATCGCGCGCATCGAAGAGATCGAGCAGACAACCCAGCACGACGTGATTGCGTTTACGACCGCGGTGGCGGAGCACGTCGGCCCCTCGGCGCGCTGGCTGCATTTCGGTCTGACGTCGTCCGACGTCATCGATACCGCCCAGGCGTTGCAGATGCGCGCGGCAAGCGATCTCATCCTGAAGAATCTCGACGCCCTGAAGCAGGCTGTCCGCATCCGTGCCGAAGAGCATCGGCGGACGCCGATGATCGGACGCACGCACGGCGTGCACGCGGAGCCGATGACTTTCGGTCTCAAGCTGGCGCTGTGGTACTCCGAACTGACACGCGACGTCGAGCGTATCCGCCGTGCGCGCGAAGTCGTTTCCGTGGGCCAGTTGTCCGGCGCCGTCGGAACGTTCGGCCACCTGCCGCCGGCCATCGAAACCGACGTCTGTCGTGCTCTCGGGCTGCAGCCGGCCGCGGTGTCATCACAGGTGATTCAGCGTGACCGGCACGCGGAGCTAATGTCGGCGCTGGCGATCACGGCCTCGTCCCTCGAGAAATTTGCGCTCGAGATTCGCGGCCTGCAGAAAACAGAGATCGGGGAAGTCGAGGAGCCCTTCGCCAAGGGGCAGAAGGGGTCGTCGGCCATGCCGCACAAGCGGAATCCGATCGGCTGCGAGCAGATCGTCGGAATGGCCCGCCTGGTTCGCGCCAACGCCGGAGCCGCGTTCGAGAACAACGCCCTCTGGCACGAGCGCGACATCTCCCATTCGTCGGTGGAACGCGTGATCCTGCCCGACAGCTTTATCGCGCTCGATCACATGCTGCGGCGCTTTACCCGGATCGTCAGCGGGATGGTCGTGTATCCCGAGCGAATGCGGGCGAATCTGGATCTCTCGCGCGGCGTGGTGTTTTCCGGCACTGTGCTCCTCGAGCTGGCGCGGCGCGGCGTGTCCCGCGAGCAGGCGTACGAGTTGGTGCAGCGCAACGCCATGCGCGCGTTTCACGAGCAGCGGTCGTTCAAGGATCTGCTGCTCGCGGACGTCGATGTCACCCGGGCGTTGCCGGCAGTGGAAATCGAGCGAGCGTTCGATCTCGATGATCAGCTGAAACACGTCGACGTCATTTTCGAGCGGGTATTCGCCCAGCAGGAGGTTCACGCCTGATGCGTGCGCGCGTGTTCGTCACACTCAAGCCGTCTGTCTTCGATCCGCAGGGCACGACTGTCGCCGACGCTCTGCACACGCTCGGGTATGCGAACGTGAAAGACGTTCGACAGGGGAAGTACTTCGAGCTCGATATCGACGCGGCCAGCCCGGCGGAGGCGGAGCGGGTGGCTGCCGAAGCCGCCGCGAAGCTGCTCGCGAATCCGGTCATCGAAAGCTACCGCATCGAAGTGGACGCGGCAGCGCATGCGGAGATGGGCCGATGAAGTTCGCCGTCGTCGTCTTTCCCGGATCGAATTGCGATCACGACGCGCACTATGCGACCGAGCACGTCCTCGGGCAGCAGGCCGAGCTGATCTGGCACAAGGACACGAGCCTCAGGGGCGCCGACGCCGTGATCCTGCCGGGTGGCTTCGCGCACGGCGATTACCTGCGGACGGGAGCAATCGCGCGGTTTTCCCCGATCATGCAGGACGTGAAGCGCTTCGCGGATGCGGGAGGTCCGGTGCTGGGGATCTGCAACGGATTCCAGGTGCTTCTCGAGGCGGGCATGCTGCCCGGCGCGATGCTGCGCAACGCGAACCTGCATTTTCACTGCGAGCACGTTTACGTCAAGGTGGAGCAGACCGACACGCCGTTCACACGCGCGTGCTCGACCGTTCGTCCGCTGAAGATTCCCGTCGCGCACGGCGAGGGGAACTACTACGCCGAGCCTGATGTGCTGGCGCGCCTGGAAAAGAACCGCCAGGTCATCTTTCGCTACGTCGACGCGGCGGGTCAGGCGACGCCTGCCGCGAACCCGAACGGTTCGCTGAACAACATCGCCGGCATCTGCAACGAGAGCCGCAACGTCGTCGGTTTGATGCCGCATCCCGAGCGAGCCTGCGAGCTGGCCGTCGGCAGCGCCGACGGGCTGGTGCTCTTTGAATCGGCTGTCAAGGCTGTTTCCGAAGGAGCGTTTGCGATCTCGCGATGACCATGACCAACGAACTCGTCGCCCAGCACGGTCTCACCGCCGACGAATATCAGCGAATCGTCGAAGCGCTCGGACGCGAGCCGACGCTGACCGAGCTCGGCATCTTCTCGGTGATGTGGTCGGAACACTGCAGCTACAAGAGCTCACGCGTTCACCTGAAGACGCTTCCCACGACCGGCAAGCGGGTGTTGCAGGGACCGGGTGAAAACGCTGGCGCAGTTGACATTGGCGATGGCCTTGCCGCGGTGTTCAAGATCGAATCGCACAACCATCCGTCGTTCATCGAACCGTACCAGGGTGCCGCGACCGGCGTCGGCGGAATCATCCGCGACATCTTCACGATGGGGGCGCGGCCGATTGCCCTCTTGAACTCGCTGCGATTCGGATCGCTCGACGAGCCGCTGGTCCGCCGGACGATGGCCGGCGTTGTCGCTGGGATCGCGGGCTATGGCAACAGCATCGGCATCCCGACCGTTGGCGGTGAGATCGGATTCGACGAGCGCTACACCGGCAACCCGCTGGTCAACGTCTTCTGCCTTGGTACGTCGAAGGCAAGCGAGATCGTGAAGGCTGTCGCGTCGGGTGCCGGCAATCCGGTGTACTACGTCGGCGCCAAGACCGGACGCGATGGAATCCACGGCGCGACCATGGCCTCGGCCGAGTTCGACGACAAATCCGCCGACAAACGGCCGGCGGTGCAGGTTGGCGATCCGTTCATGGAAAAGCTGCTCCTCGAGGCCTGCCTCGAGGTGATGCGGACGGACGCGCTGGTCGGCATTCAGGACATGGGTGCCGCCGGCCTGACGTCTTCGTCGTCCGAGATGGCCTCACGCGGCGGCGCCGGCGTCGAGATCGACGTGTCCTTCGTGCCGCAGCGCGAGTCGGGCATGACGCCTTACGAAATCATGCTGTCCGAGTCGCAGGAGCGGATGCTGCTGGTGGCCAAGCGAGGGCGCGAAGCGGAGGTCGAGCGGATCTTCGAAAAGTGGGATCTTCATGCGGTGCGGATCGGCGAAGTCACCGCGGACGGACGCCTGCGGGTACGCCATCGCGGCGAGGTTGTCGCTGACATCCCCAGCAGGGCGCTCACGGACGAAGCGCCGCGGTATAGCCGGCCTACGGCGGAGCCGCCGTATCTGAAAGACGCACAGCAGCTGGATCTCGCGTCGCTCGGCAAGCCGCCGGCGGCCCGGGACGTGTTCAGACAGTTGCTGGCGGCGCCAGAGATTGCCAGCAAGCGGTGGGTGTACAGGCAGTACGACCACATGGTTCGGACCAACACCGTCGTGCTGCCCGGGATGGGCGCCGGCGTCGTCCGGATCAAGGACACCAGCCGCGCGCTCGCCCTGTCGGTCGATTGCAACGGCCGGTTCGTCTACCTGGACCCATTCCTCGGCGCGCAGCACGCTGTGGCGGAGGCGGCACGCAATGTCGCGTGCGCGGGTGGCCAGCCGATCGGGGCGACGAACTGCCTCAACTTCGGAAATCCTGAAAAGCCCGACGTGATGTGGCAGTTCGTCCGCGCCGTCGAGGGCATGGGCGCCGCGTGCCGCGCGCTGGACGTTCCCATCACCGGTGGAAACGTCAGTCTCTACAACGAAACAGATGGCCGGCCCGTTCTGCCGACGCCGGTCGTGGGCGTTGTCGGCCTGATCGAGGACGCGCGTAACGTTGGACGACGGACCTTCCAGGCGGGTGGCGATGTCGTGGTGTTGCTTGGCGAGAGCCGCGCGGAACTCGGTGGGAGCGAGTATCTGAAGATCGTCCACGGGCTCGTTCGTGGCGTTCCGCCGGCGCTCGACCTCACGCGCGAAGCGGCTTTGCAGCGCCTGCTGGTCGATGGCATCTCTGCCGGCGTCATTCGATCGGCGCACGACTGCGCCGAGGGCGGCTTCGCCGTCACGCTCGGCGAGTGCTGCTTCGACACCGGACTGGGCGCCACAGTGGACATCGCGGCTGTCGCCATGCCCGCGGCGTCGTTCGGCGACGTCGCCACCCTGTTCGGCGAATCCGCGTCGCGTGTGGTTGTCTCCGTTGCACCGGCGGCAGTTTCGGATCTGTTGGCGCGTGCGGCGGCCGCTGGTGTTCCGGCAGCGCAAATCGGCACCGTGGGCGGGAATCGGATCCGCATCACCATCGGCGGCCGCGTGGCGCTCGACGAGTCTGTTGCCGACGCGGAATCGATATGGTCGGGCGCTCTGGAGCGGTACTTCGAACGCACCCGAGCTATTGCATGAAGCCGTACACTAAAGGACCTGAGGATGGTCGATAAGTTCAGGGAAGAGTGCGGAGTATTCGGGATTTACGGCCACGCTGAGGCCTCGAATCTCACATACCTCGGCCTGTACGCGCTCCAGCATCGCGGACAGGAAAGCGCCGGGATCGCCTCTGCCGACGGCACCCAGATTCGCGTGTCGAAGGCGATGGGTTACGTCAACGAAGCATTCGACGGCGATACGCTCAGCAGACTGCCGGGATCGATCGCCGTCGGGCACGTCCGCTACTCCACTGCCGGGGAAAGCCGGCTCGCCAATGCCCAGCCGATCGTCGTCGACAGCGTGCACGGCCAGCTGGCCGTTGCGCACAACGGCAATCTGGTGAACGCCGGCGAAGTGCGCGACGCGCTCGTTCGCGACGGCGCGATTTTCCAGACTAACAGCGACACGGAGGTCGTCGTCCACCTCTTCGCGCGAGCCAAGACGGAAGGCTCCGACGCCGCCATCATCGAGGCCATTTCGCAGGTTCGGGGCGCGTTCTCGCTGGTGATGATGACCAAGGATCGGCTGATCGGCGCGCGCGATCCGCATGGGTTCAGGCCTCTCGCGCTCGGCCGGCTCGGCAACGCCTGGGTCATCTGCTCCGAGACGTGTGCGATGGATTTGATCGGCGCCACCTATGTGCGCGACGTTGAGCCTGGCGAGGTCGTCATCGTCGGTCCGCTTGGCGTCAGGTCCGTCAAACCCTATCCCCCGGCTCGCCAGTCACAGTGCGTCTTCGAGCATGTCTACTTCTCGCGTCCGGACAGCTATGTGTTCGGTGAAAGCGTGAACGAGGTGCGGACGGAGTTCGGCCGGCGGCTGGCGCGTGAGTCAGGAGTCCCTGCTGATGTTGTCGTGCCGATTCCGGACTCCGGCGTGTGTGCGGCGGTGGGCTACGCGGAAGCGGCAGGTTTGCCGATGCGGATGGGGTTGATTCGCAATCACTACGTTGGCCGCACATTCATTCAGCCGCAGCAGTCGATTCGTCACTTCGGCGTGCGCGTGAAACTGAACCCCGTGCGGAGCATCCTCGAAGGGAAGCGCGTCGTTCTTGTGGACGACTCCATTGTTCGCGGCACCACCAGCCGGAAGATCGTTCGCATGGTCCGAAGCGCGGGAGCACGGGAAGTCCACATGCGGATCAGCTGCCCGCCAACCGTTTCGCCCTGCTTTTATGGCGTAGACACGCCGCGGCGCTCCGAGTTGATCGCCGCGACGCACACGCTCGAAGAGATCCGCAAGTACGTGGATGCCGACAGCGTTGCGTATCTCAGCCTGGATGGTCTGACCGGTGCCGTGCAGGGCGGCAGCTCCCGATACTGCACCTCCTGCTACACCGGCGTGTACCCCGTCGCGTTCCCGCGCGACGAGGCAAAATACCTGCAGCTTGCGCTCAAGCTCAATCCGGAGCCGGCGGCGGCTGCCGAGCCTGACCATGCTGTGCTGTCGTTCGAGAAAGATCCTGTAGTCAGCTGATCGTTCCAGAGGCATCAGAATGCCCCGTCTGGTCATCGCTGTAATCCTTTCATTGGTGCTGGTGACGTCGTCGGGCGGCGCAGCCGCTCAGGCGCCCGCGGCAGAA
>JBOGIQ010000262.1:0-8707 GCA_050742535.1 Vicinamibacterales bacterium
CACCGGCTTGCCCGTCGTGCGGTCCAGCACGAAGACGAATCCCTGCTTGGTGAGCTGGGCGACGGCCTTGACAGGGCGGCCATCCACGGTGATGTCCGCAAGGATCGGCGCGGTCGGCGGGTCGAAATCCCATATGTCGTGGTGGGTCAGCTGAAAGTGCCAGACGCGTTTGCCCGTCTTGGCATCGAGCGCCACCACCGAGTTCGCGTAGAGGTTGTTTCCCGGGCGATACCCACCGTAGTAGTCGCTCGTCGCGGACTCCGTCGCGATGTAGAAGAGGCCCAACTCGGGATCCGCCGTGGCGGGCGCCCAGAAGCCCGCGTTGCCGGTGTACAGGTTCGACCGTTCACGGAGTGCTGGACGCTCTTTCGCCCAGGCGTTCAAACCACGAGGGACCTCCCACACCTTGGGATCCGCCTTGAGCCACGTCTCGGCGCCCTCTTCCCCGGGCCGGGGAATGGTGTTGAAGCGCCACAGCATCTTGCCGGTCCTGGTGTCGTAGGCGACCACGTCACCCGGGATGTTCATCGGCCACTGTTCGTTGATGGACGCGTTGGGAAGGTTCGGCGTCGAGCCTGTATGCATCGAGATCGGCGCCACCAGGACGTTGCCGACGATGGCCACGGGAGACGTGTTAGCCACCCGGCCCTCCCGAGGCAATCCCGGCCGCTCGTTCCAGCGCAGGTTGGCGGCCAGATCGACGACACCCTCTTTGCCGAAGCTCGACACCTGTCGCCCGGTCTTCGCGTCGAGCGCGACGAGCATGTAGCTGTTCATGACGACAAAGATCCGCTCGTCGCCGGCGCCGTCCGTCCAGTAGCTGACGCCGCGGCCAGAGGTTCTCGACAGCGGATCGATGATGTCGAACCATCGCAGCAACTCTCCGGTCGGACGCCAGTGCCACAGCAGTTGGCCGGTGGCGGCATCGAGTGCCACGACATCGCGATTGATGCCGGCCGTCGTATACATCACGCCACCGACGATCAGCGGACTGACCTGCATCGTGGTTGCGGGCCGTGGACCGAAGTTCCGCGCCGACCAGCGCCAGGCCACGCGAAGATTGCGGACGTTGGTGGCATCGATCTGATTTGCGGACGAATACCGCGTCGCACCGGCGTCGCCGCCGAAGAACCGCCACTCGATGTCGTTCTTGGACGAGCTGGCACCGCTTTGGCCCGCCAGGGTGGCCGACAGTCCCATCGCCGACCCGAGGGCGGCAACAGCCAAAAGCACTTTCACTCTCCACGCGAACATTCCGGGCTCCTTGTCGAAGGTGGTTCTACTCGAGCGTGCGCAGCCGTTATAGCAGGCGCGCCGACTGCCAGCAACGCTCATCCGCTGTCGGACCGTTGCCGGCGGCCCCCTGACACGAGTAAGCTCGCCGAAACCGAGCACCCCGCTCAGAACCGGGACTATCGAGATGAGATCACGAATCGCGCTCGCGGTGCTTTTCGTCTCCGCCGCCGTCGCCGCGGCCGGACAAAGTCCGTCTTCCAGCCATCCACGAGGCAGCGGCCTGCAAGCGTGGCAAAACCCCGGACTGCCGGGCGTCCTGGCCAAGTGCAAGACTCCACCTCCTCTCAACGCCGAACGGCTCAAGCAGGTCGCGGCGGCCAACGCCGATCCTGCGAACGCGGGACAACCACCCGAGTGGGCCCCGCTGCCCGCGTCGTCCGCCATTCCGGGGGTGATCGCGGCAGGCCAGAACTGGAAGGTCGTCTGGTCGTGGGAGGGCAATAACGCGGACGGGCCCATCGCCGCGAACGACGGGACGATCCTGTTCGCGAACAACGACGCGAGCAACGTCATGAAGATGGACCCGGCAACCGGCCTGGCCACCGTTCTCTTCGGCAGCACGAACACCAGCGGAGCCTTGTCGCGCAGCAAGAACGGCGCGCTGTTCGTCGCCCAGCGTGGTCTCGGCATGGGCATCGAGCAGCTCGAACCGCAGCGGAAGATGCTGGCGAACTCCTACAACGGTGAACCGCTCGAGTGCGTCGGCGGCGGCATCAACGACCTCATGGCCGACGCGCGCGGCGGCGTCTACATCTCGGGTCTGTCAGGCGGCGTGTACTACGCCAACCCGCAGGGCGTCGTCTCGCGATATGGCCAGGGCATTCGCAGCAACGGCATCATCCTGAGCCCCGACGAGAAGACGCTGTACGTCACCAACGGCGGAACGCTGATTGCCTTTGACGTGATGCCCGACGGGGCGCTGACAAACCAGCGCGATTTCGGAAAGCTGCGCGGCGGCCAGGGCGGAGACGGCTCGGCGGTTGATGCAGAGGGGCGGGTCTACGTCGCCACCGGTGCGTCCGTGGACGTCTTCGCACCGAACGGCGAGTTCCTGGGCAGTATCGTGGGGCCGCGGGGACTGCACGGCACGGCCTTCGGCGGGCGGGACAAGAAGACGCTCTACGCCATCGTCTTCTACGGCACGTGGGGGACGAAGAGCGCGCGGAACCGTGTCATCGCGATTCCGACGATCGCGCAGGGCTACATGGGGCGAGCGAAGTAATCCAGTGACCGCCGGGTGAGCAACACGGCGTCACCGCGTCGAGCGGAAGGGTCCTCAGGTCCCAACATCAGCGACAAGCCGATCGTGCGGATTGCGCCGACATGGTCAAGCGTGCGGAATTCAGCGGCGATCGGCCGACGCGCTCAGTCCTCCGTGGGCGGCGAGATGCTGTCGATGACGAGGACCTGCACCGGTCCGCGCGCTGGTTCGAGCCTCAGGCCCAACTGCTCGCGAACCGCGACTCCCAGCGTGGCCAGGTCTGACAACGGGTCCCCCGTGGTCGACAGCGGCGGCGCGAGGCCGCCCATGGGCCCGCCCGCTTCCGGCCTGAACTTCAGCAGCATGTCGTATTCACCCTTGAGGCCGGTCTTGTTCACCACCGTTCGGTCTGCGTATGTGCCGAGCGTGGTCGCGATCTGTTCGAGCGTCCGCCCGCTGGCGTTGAGCTGCACGCCCTGCGGGCCGAAGAACCCCCGCTGGCTGCACGGCACGCGCTCGTTGATGCTCGGGGTCGGTCTCGACGGATCACCCGGCGTGGCGCTCGCCGCCGCACGCTCTTTCCGTAGCGCCGCGCAGTCGACCGCGGTCGGCTTCAGCTCCGGTCCCAGACGGCCGTCTGCCCGGAGGGGTACGAGGTTGTAGATCGGCAGCTCGCGGGGTTCCACGTGCGCCTTCAGCTTGAAGCGCTCGAAAAGCATCGCCTGAATCATCAGCCGGCGCTGTTCATCGGTGAACGTGCCCTCGGGCTCTTTCGCGACGATGTCGAAGCGATCGCTCGCGAGCCAGGCCGGCGCGCCGACGAGCTGATGGTCGCGCAGGTTCCACGCGTTTGTGATCGTCACGCGCAGTGGCACGTTGATCGCCTGGTACTGACCGCGGCCGCCGCCAACGATCGAGGCGCCCGCGTCCGGCCCGGTGCGCTTGACCGACACGACGTCGAAGGTGAGCCGCGCAGGTTGAGGCTGCTGCGCGGCCGCGGCGAGGATGACACAGAGCGGCATCGACGCCCAGCAAACCGCACGGACGAGTCTCAGCGTGCCGGGGCGCCGGCCTGCCGTCGCCGTTCTCACAGGTCCTCTCATGGCTTCTGCCCTCCGTCGAGCGCGCGTGTAGTGTCCCACGAGTCAATCGCGGGTTTGTAGCCTGGTCTTGCGGCTCCCGCTCGACGTGCAACGTCGGCGACCTGATAAGCCACGCGCACCCTGCCAACCGTTCGGCCGCTGCTCTCGTCTAACCCATCACATTGCTAGGGGACCCTGCCACCTCTGGGGTCTCCCCTGGCAATCAGAGGTGGCTGATGCCAGACGATCGATTGTTCATCCTCAAGGGCGCGCTCGACGTTCTCATCCTCAAGGCGCTGAGCTGGGGTCCCATGCATGGCTACGGCGTGACGTACTGGATCCGCCAGGTCACGGAGGATGCATTCGACATCCAGGAAGGCGCGCTGTATCCCGCGCTCCACCGACTCGAGGCCAGGGGATGGATCGACTCGGAGTGGGGGGTGTCCGACAACAACCGTCGCGCCAAGTACTACGAGCTGACCCCCCTTGGCCGGAAGCAACTGCGCCACGAGCTCTCGGTGTGGGCGAGGTACGCCGAGGCCGTTACCAGGGTCGTGTCGGCGACACAGAAGCCGGCCTGGCTTCGGCGCTAGATGTCACGCAGACAGCCGATGTGGCGGCGGTACCTGACCTTCTGGGGACGGGATATCGATCAGGACCTCGGCGACGAGGTGACTTTTCACATCGACGCCCGAACGCGCGAGCTGATCGAACGGGGATGGGACCCAGTGAGTGCACGCGCCGAGGCGGAACGCGCGTTTGGCGACGTTGCCGCGATCGCATCGGAGGTCCGGCGCATCGACCGCCGGGCCTACCGGGAGCACCGTATGACGCAATATCTGGCCGAGATTCGCGACGACATCCGCTTTGCCCTGAGACAGTTCCGCCGTTACCCCAGATACTGGGGCGGGATCGTTCTTACGCTCGTGGTCGGTATCGCCACGTCGGCCAGCCTGTTCACCATCGTCGATGGCGTCCTGCTGAAACCACTGCCCTATCGCGTGCCCGAGCAGCTCGTCCTGCTCAGCACCCTCAACCTTCCAGGCGAGTACATCGAAACGCGACAACGCGCCAGGACGATGGACGTCGCGGCGTACTACCCGGCGCCACGGGAGGTCACGCTCGATATCTCCGGTCAGCCGGCCCGCCTGCGGGCCGCCGGCGTCACCTCCGACCTCTTCGACGTGCTTGGCGTGCAGCCAGTCCTGGGACGCCCTTTCTCGCGCGATGAAATGCGTCCGAACGGCCCGGGAATCCAGGGCAGCGATTTCTGGCGAACGTTTGGCGTGGTGATCATCAGCACTTCCATCTGGGAACAGTATTTCGGCCGCAGCCAGGATGTCGTCGGTCGCAGGCTGCAGATTGAAAACACGCCGCACACAATCGTGGGCGTCATGCCGGCCGGTTTCAACTTCCCGGCCCGTGACATCGGGCTCTGGTTTCCTCACAACATCGACCCGGCCAATCCGTGGTCGGGCAACGTCGCGACGATGATTGGGCGTCTGCGTCCCGGGCACACGGTCGAGCAGGCGCGCGCCGAATTCCGCACGCTGATGCCGACGTTTCTCGAGCTCATTCCATGGCGCCGGTATCTCCGGGATTACGGGCGCGAGGCCGACGTGCAGCCGCTCGCGGAGTCAATCGTGGGCGGCGCCAGACGGGTGTTGCTCGTGCTGGCTGCCGCGATCGGCGCCGTTCTGCTGGTGCTGTGTGTCAATGTGGCGAATCTCCTGCTGGCACGCGGGGTGTCCCGCCACCGCGAGATGATGACGAGGGCGGCCCTCGGCGCCGGTCGTTCGCGGCTGGCCCGCCAGGTCATCGTCGAAAGCCTGACGGTGAGTATGGTGTCTGGCGTCGTTGGGGTGCTCCTGGCGCTGACGCTGACGAGGGCGCTCGTGCGCCTCCTGCCGGCGGATCTTCCGCGCATCGAGGAGATTGGGCTCGACCTGCGCGTGTTTGGGTTTGCCCTCGGGATCTCTGCTGTCGTTGGCCTCGCGTTCGGATTGCTGCCGGCGTTTCGCGCGACCAGCGCCGGACGCGGGCTGCTCGACCGGACCAGCGATGCGCGTGAGCGGTACGCGTCCGGCTTTCTCGTCGCGCTCCAGTTCTCCATGGCCGTCGTCCTCGTCAGCGCGGCCGTGCTTCTGCTCCAGAGCCTGTGGAATCTCGACGCCGTGAACCCGGGCTTCCGCCCCGACCGCCTGGTGACGGCGCGCGTGGCACCGCCCGGATTCGGGCGGCGTGAGCAGCCGGCCAAATACCTGTTCGCCGAGCAGTTGCTCAACGAGCTCCGCGCGGCGCCGGCCGCCGAATCGGCGGCGTTGGCCAGCGCCGTGCCGTTCGACCAGGGGTTGTTCGGCACGGTGTTTCGAATCGAAGGCGGCGCAGCCCAGGACCCGGCGTCCGCCGCCGGCGCCATGTATCTCGGCGTGACCAGCGGCTATTTCGCGACGATGGGAACGCCCGTGATCGAGGGTCGGGACTTCACGGACGCTGACGGGGTGACCAGTCCCCGAGTGGCGATGATCAGCGACCGGACGGCGCGCCGGTACTGGGCCGATCGAAGTCCGATTGGCGCACGAATCAGATTCACCGATCAGCGGCAGTTCATGATTGGCGCGGACGGCGAAGAGCCCTTCTTCACCATCGTCGGCGTCGTCGGCGATACCAGGTTTGCGAGCCTGACCGACGACGCTCCACCGTTGGTCTATCTTCCGCTCAGTCAGTTCTGGGACATCGACTCTCTCCGCGTTGTCGTGCGAACGAACGGCACGAGCACGGTCAGCGCCAGTGAACTGCAGGGTCTGGTGTCGCGCCTCGATCGGACGGCGCCAGTGAGCGACGTGCAGACAGTCGAGGGACGGCTCAACGAGGCGATCGCCCGGCCGCGATTCGCGGCGTATCTGATGGCGGCCTTCGCGGTTGTCGTGGTCTTCCTCGCCGCGGTCGGCGCCTATGGCGTCCTCTCGCATGCGATGAATCGGCGCATGCGCGAGATTGGTGTGCGCCTGGCGTTGGGGGCCAGCGGAGGCGAGGTGTTCGGGCTGTTGTTTCGCCACGGGATGACGCTCACGCTCGTCGGTCTCGCGGTCGGGATCCCGGCGGCGGCCGCCTCGATGCGATTCGTGTCGGCCCTCCTCTTTGGCGTCGAGCCGGCGAACGCGCTCGTCTTTGCCAGTGTCTCAGGCGTACTCCTTCTAGTTGGCGTTTGCGTGTCGTACGTGCCGGCGCGGCGGGCGCGCCGGATCGATCCGATCGCCGCGCTGAGGTGCGAATGATGAAAAGACTGCTTTGGACGGCGATCTGCGCCTTCCTCCTCACGCTTCACGCACACGCGCAGCCGGCTTCGATCGCATTCACGAACGTGTCCGTCATTGACGTTGTCAGTGGCCAGACGAGAAGCGGACAGACCGTCGTTGTCACTGGACGCAGGATCGCCGCAATCGGTCCGACGAGCTCCGTCGGCGTTCCGCCGAATGCCCGTGTGATCCGCGGCGATGGCAAGTACCTGATTCCGGGGCTGTGGGATGCGCACGTGCACTGGTACCACCCTGAGCTGCTGTCGCTCTTCATCGCCAATGGTGTGACCGGCGTGCGCATCATGTGGGGCTTCCCGCTTCAACGCAGCTGGGTGAGTGAGATCGACGCAGGCAGGCTGGTGGGACCGCGCATCCACATGGCCGGTTCGATCATCGACGGGCCGAAACCCGTCTGGCCCACATCCACGGCGGTCCGGAACGACGCAGACGCGCGTAAGGCCGTCCGCGACACGAAAGCCATGGGTGCGCAGTTCGTGAAGATCTATTCGCTCCTGCCTCGCGATCTGTATCTCGCGATCGCCGATGAAGCCAGGCAGCAGGACATACCTTTTGCCGGCCACGTGCCGAATGCCGTCAGCGCGCGCGACGCGTCGGATGCGGGCCAGCGCTCCATCGAACACCTGACGGGTATTGCGCTGGCGGCCTCCAGCCGCGAAGACGAATTGCGCCGCCAGCTGGTCGAGGGCGGCGAGAAGTTCAGCCGGAGCCAGTTCGATCGTGCTGTCTACGATTCCTTCGATCCGGCCAAGGCTGCGGCGCTCTACATGCGATTCCGTCGGAACGGCACCTGGCAGTCGCCGACGCTCGTGGTGCTGCGCAACACGGCAAACCTGAACGACTCGACGCTGGCCTCCGACTCTCGCTTGAAGTACATGCCTGCGTCCGTGAAGCGACAATGGGATCCCAAAGGCGATGCTCGCCTTCGCAAACAGACTCCGGAGGACATCGCCGCCTTCACGCGCTCCTTCGCAAGGCATCAGGAGCTGGTCCGCGGCATGAACCGCGCGGGCGTCCCGATTGTTGCGGGAACCGACACGTTGAATCCGTACTGTTTTCCGGGTTTCAGCCTCCATGATGAACTGGCGCTGCTGGTGGAGGCAGGCCTGTCGCCGATGCAGGCCTTGCAGGCCGCCACGATCAACGTGGCGCGTCTCGTCGGCCGCGACACGGAACTGGGCGCGCTGGCAACGGGCCGGCTGGCAGATCTGGTGCTCCTCGATGCCGACCCCACCCGCGACATCCGGAATACGCAGCGCATCAGCATGGTCATGAGCAACGGCCAATTGCGGGACCGCAGCGCGCTCGACCGGCTCTTGCAGGAGGCCGAATCGGCGGCGGCGACTGCAGACCGCGATCGCTGAAGAAACATCTCCGCGTGTCGATATAATCGGGATCTCCCCCCGAAGGGTCATGTCACGAACGCTTGCCGCGACTGCCCGGCGATTCGTCAACCACACATCACGCAGCCGCGGCGAGTCATACTTTCGCAGCGGACGTGTTTCCGTTATTCAGGCGGACTCCGAACGGTTCTCCGCCAGCGTACGCGGCACGCAGCGGTACGACGTCTCGTTGCACCTGGACGACGATCGCCTCATCGTCAGGTGCACATGCCCGTACTTCGAAGGGTCCGTCGAGCCCTGCAAACACATCTGGGCCGCAATCCTCGCCGCCGATCAGGCTCGCCGCTTTCACGTGCCGTCCGACCTGTCGCTCGACGTCGATGACGACGCGACGGATGCAGCAGGTCTGGATGACTTCGATGATGGACTTCTCGACGAGGAGGTGACGCCGGACCTCCGAGAATCGGC